>CAMHIP010000006.1 GCA_946185205.1 uncultured Bacteroidales bacterium
GCGGCTTCAACGAGTGGAAGAACATCGACATCATCAAGGTGCTCATCAACACCGTGGACCGCCTGCTGGGCCGTCCGGAGGGCGCCGACATGGATCTGATCACCTACGTGACGGACCGGGCCGGGCACGACCTGCGCTACGCCATCGATTCTTCCAAACTGCAGAAGGAGCTGGGCTGGGAGCCGAGCCTGCAGTTCGAGGAGGGGATCGAGAAGACGGTGCGCTGGTACCTCGACAACCAGGCCTGGCTGGACAACGTCACCTCCGGCGACTATCAGAAGTATTACGAACAGATGTACGCGGGCCGATGAAGCGCCTGTTGACCATCCTGCTGTCCGTCCTGCTGCTGGCAGGACCGCAGGTCCGGGCACAGATGGCGGTCCGGGTGGATACCGCCGCCTTCCGCTCTTCCGCCTCCTTCCGGCCCACGCAGCTGATCGCGCCCGGGGCGCTCATCGTCTCTGGGGTCGGGATCCACTGTTTCGCCCATGAGAGCATCGACGGCGCCGTGAACCGCTGGGCGCAGGAGTCCTGGCGGGGAGACCGGCCGGAGCGCAATTTCGACAACTACATCCAGTATCTCCCCATCGTGATGGACCTCGGGCTCGGCCTGGCCGGGGCCCGGGCGGAACACGGCCTGCTGGACCGCGTGATCGAGGGCTCGATCGGCTGTCTCGCCCTCGGGGCCCTGTCCTGGGGCTGCAAGTCGATCATCAACTCGCCGCGTCCCAACGGGGTCGATAACCGTTCCTTCCCTTCGGGGCATACGGACTGGGTGTTCATCGGGGCGGAACTCGTGCGGATGGAGTACGGATGGGACTGGGGGATCCCGGCCTACCTGATCGCCACGACGGTGGGCGTGATGCGGATCTACAACAACTGGCACTGGCTGAGCGATGTGCTCTTCGGCGCCGGCCTGGGCATCCTGACCGCCCATATCGGCGGCTGGCTGCTGGAGCCCGTCAAGGACTGGCTGAACATCCCGACCTACACCTGGGGCTCCGGCCGGCCCGCCGTGCAGGCCGCTTTTGCACCCCGCATCGACCCGGTCAGCGGCGCTTTCTGTCCCGGTTTGGCTTTGAATTTTTGACTTTCTGCAGGGATTTTTTTAGGAATTTGCTGATTTTTCTTTATTTTTGTGACTTTAAGGCAATTTACTAACCGCATCGTATGCTTCGCATAGGTAATCTGGATAAGTACAGCTCCAAGTTTTTGGGGAAGGGTCGTGTGTTCCTCATGGACCTGGCGCTTTCGCTGCTCGTTTCCATCGCAGTGGCCGTTTTTGCGTTTTTCCTGCAGGTGGACGCCGTCTCCGAGCGTCATTTCGATTTGTTCTGGGGCTTGTCGTCCGTGGCCGGTTCGGCCCTGATGTTCTGGCTGCTCAAGACGTATGTCATCATTATCAGGCATTTCTCATTCAAGGATTCCTTCCTCTTCTTTGTGGCCGCCATCGGCAAGATGGCCGTGATGGCTCTGGTGATGCTCCTGTTGGGCTATCTCAAATGCGACGGCGTCCCTACGATGCTACTGGTGGACGCCGCCTTCACGGTGCTGACCCTGTGCGCCATCCGCCTGCTGATGATTTATGTCTATGATGCTTACAAATCCCGGATTCGGGAGCTGCAGAAGCGCTCCCGGGTGCTGGTGTATGGCATCAACGACAAGTCGGTCGCCACGGTCACCCGTCTTCGCGGCTCGAAGCGCTACGAGGTGGTGGGCTTGATCTCCAACAATCCGCAGGTGGTCCATACCCTGATCGCCGATCAGCAGGTCTATCATATCGATTCCGCCGCCGGGTTTGAAAAGCTGGTCCGTGACCTGTCCCTGCGCGGCGTCATTTTCACGCAGGAGTCGGACGTGGCGGCGGAGCAGAACAAGCTCGTGCGCTACTGCTCCGAGCTGGGCATCAAGGTGCTCATCGCCCCGGCCGTGGATGAGTTCGGCGGAGCGGCCGGCGACCATCTGCAGATCCGCAAGATCAAGATCGAAGACCTGCTCGGCCGCGAGGAGATCAAGATTTCGATGGATGCCATCCAGGCCAATTTCAAGGACAAGGTGGTGCTGGTGACCGGCAGCGCCGGCTCCATCGGCTCCGAACTGTGCCGCCAGCTGGCCGGATTCGGCATCCGCAAACTGGTCCTTTTCGACAACGCCGAGACGCCGATGCACAACCTGCGGCTTGAACTGGAGGAGCGTTTCCCGAAACTGGAATTCGTGCCGGTCATCGGCGATGTCCGGCTCCCGATGCGGCTGGATTTCGCTTTCCGGACGCACCGTCCGCAGGTGGTCTTCCATGCCGCGGCGTACAAGCATGTCCCCCTGATGGAGGAGAATCCCTGCGAGGCCGTGCTGGTCAACGTGGACGGTTCCCGCAACGTGGCGGACAAGTGCATACAGTATGGCGTCGAGAAGATGGTGATGATCTCCACCGACAAGGCCGTCAACCCGACCAACGTGATGGGATGCACCAAACGTCTGGCCGAGATCTATGTCCAGAGCCTGGGCAAGGCCATCGCCGCCGGTGAGGTGGAAGGCAAGACGAAATTCGTGACCACCCGGTTCGGCAATGTGCTGGGTTCCAACGGTTCCGTCATCCCGCGTTTCCGCGAGCAGATCGAGCGCGGCGGGCCGATCACCGTCACGGACAAGAATATCACCCGCTATTTCATGACCATTCCCGAGGCCTGCCGGCTCGTGATGGAAGCGGCCACGCTTCCGACCGAGAACCGCATCTGCGTGTTCGACATGGGCAAGCCCGTCAAGATCGACACCCTGGCCCGGCGCATGATCGAACTGGCCGGACTCGTCCCCGATCAGGACATCGAGATTGTCTATACCGGCCTGCGCCCGGGTGAAAAACTCTATGAGGAGGTCCTCTCCAAGAAGGAGAATACCGACGAGACCTCCCATGACCGCATCCGCATCGCCCGTGTCCGGGAATACAACTATGCCGACGCCGTCAAGGCCGTCGACGAACTGGCGGAACTCAGCCGCGCCGTCCGCATCCCGGAGACGGTGAAGCTGATGAAGGAGATCGTCCCCGAGTACATCTCCAACAATTCGCAGTTCGAAGCTTTCGACAAGAAATAGCTACTTCCTCGCGGCCGGCTTGCGGCCGTTGTAGATGTAGCCCAGGGCCTGGCCGAGGATCCATTCCCGGTCGGCCGCTTTCAAGACCGTCTCCACCGGCACGCCGAGGGAGACGGTCTTGAAGTTGTCTCCCTGGTTATAGACGGCGGCGGCGTATTGAGAGCCGGGGTAGCGGAGCCAGATCCTGGCGCCCTTGCCTGCGGGCTTGAAGCCGTCGGGGCGCTCCACGCAATAGATCTCCGGATTCGGGTCCTTGCTGAAGGGCATGTCGGCGATGCAGCCGGTGTTGGTGCCGAAGGCATTGGCGAGCTTGCAGCCGAGCACTTCTTCCACGAAGGCCGCGGCGGCGGGATTCCCCTCGTTGTCCGAGGCGATTGCCGCGCCGCTGACCAGCAGGTTGCTGCCCTGCTGCACGGCTTTGCGCAGGGCGTCCAGCAGCGGCTCCGGGAAGACCGTGAAACGGTCGGGCCGGGCGCCGCGTCCCGTGGGCGTGCGTCCCTGTTTGCCGCAGATCAGGTCCACGACGAAGGCGGGCGTCCCGTTGTCCACGAAGGCGTCCCGGGACATCGAGAAGAAGGGGTAGCCGAGCTGGAAGAGGGCCTGGCCGTGGAGGTAGGGGTAGTCGAAGCTGTTGCCGGCGATGATCTGCCCGGCGCGGTCGTCGTAGGAGGCGCCGAATCCGGGGTAGTCGTTATCGACGTAAAGGGCGGAGCGGCGGAATTCGTAGTTCTCGCCGATGTAGCCGATCTCCTGCCCGTAGGGGACGCCCGTATCCAGCCGGCTCTCAAAGCCGGCGTAACCGGGACTCTCCACCCAGGCGGGGGCGGAGACGCGGTCGAAGTTGTTGACGATCAGCACGGGGGCCTTCTGGCTCCCGCGCGGCACGCCTACGGACAGGATCTCCGAAGGGAAACTCTTTCCGCCGGCGTTGAATGCCACCACTTTGTAGCTGTAGATGTGGCCTGGCTCGATGTCGAGCGTGAGGCCGGGTTCGCGGGTCTCCACACCGGCGTCGAAGGCGCCGTCGTCGATGCGCGTATAGACGATGTAGCCCTCGCTGGCTGCCGTGGGCTCCTTGGGGTCGTCCGTGGGCTTCCAGTCCAGGCGCACCCGCCGTCCGTCTTCCAGCCGGGCGGCAAAGGCCTGCGGCGGCAGGGGCTGCACCCGGTAGGTCGAGCCGTAGAATTCGCTCAGGGTCTTGAGGATCCCTTTATAGACGGCCCGGCAGACCGTGAAGCGGAAGGACGGGTCGAGGCCGTATTTCATGTCGGCGAAATTCTGGTGGCTGAGCAGTTCCAGGATCATCGCCGGGACGCCCGCGGTGCGCGGCTCGCTGTAGTTGCGGTCCCAGAGTCCGCGGCGCGACCACTTGGGGTCGAAGTCGAGCCGCAGGTCCTGGACGATCTGGGTCTGGACATAGTCACACAGCACGCGGCTGATCACGCGGTCGCGGCCGTCGGAGAACTCCCGCTCGCCGTCACAGCGCAGCGTGTAGATGGCGAGCGTGCCCACGGTGCTGTCGTTGGGCGTCACCCCCGCGTCGGTATGGAAGGCGAGGGCGAGATCGACGGGGATCTCCTTCTGCTCGCGCATCATCACGGTCCAGGCGCCGCGGGCGGCATAATCGCAGTTGTAGTCCGTGGGCCAGGCGCGCGTGAGCGTGCTGTCCGCGCCGGCCCACTGCATCCAGTAGTGGGCGCCTTCGGCGGAAGCCGGCATGCCGGACGTGCGTCCGCCGCGCTCGAGCTTGCCCATGCCGCCGCCGATCTTGACGGCGTCGGCCGTCACCACGGCGTCCGAGGCCCCGCGGTTGTCCAGTACGACCTTGCCCCGGGTGCCTTCGGCAAATTCGAAGGTGCCCAGGTAGATCCAGGTGCCGCCGCCCATCTTCTGGTTGACGGTGAATTCCGTCTGGCCGCCGAGGTGATAGACCGTGTAGTGGGCCTCCCGGGTGCTGGCGGGCAGGGTCTTGTAGGAGACATAGACGGCGTAGCGGCCGCGCCGGGCGATGTCCGGGGTCCAGCTGGCCGTGGCCGTGGCTTCGCTGCCGCTGCAGCGGGCCTGGCGGGCCGTGCCGGCGCGGAAGGGATGGTCGGAGAAGGTGTAAACGGCCTTGGTGTCGGCGAATCCTTCGCCGGCGCCGCTCCAGGCGCCCTGTTCGTGGTAGCGGCCCGCCTGGCGCATCAGGCCTTCGCGCGGCCCGCCGAAGGCCGGGTCGTTGTCCGTGATGATCTCGCGCACCTGCGTGTCGCGCTCGCGGGGCGTCATCACGTAGGCGCCGGCGTTCTCGAGCATCGGGATCAGGAAGGGGAGGACGTAGGTCTGCGTGTACATGTCCTCCACCGTACGGTGGATGCAGGCGCGCTGCCAGGTCCAAAGGTCATTGGCTTCGTCATAATAGCGTCCGTGGCTCTGCCAGAGCACGATATAGCGGTCATTGAGTCCCTGCAGCCAGCGGCGTGCGCCCACCTGCTCGATGAAGCGCGGCCGGGTCTGGCGCGGATCGGCGGTGCTGCGGTCGTAGCCGGACGGCTTGCCGTCGGCGCGCAGCACCGGGGTGGCCAGTTCCTCCAGTTCGTAGTGGTTGGTCAGGATCCGCCCCGGCTCCCAGTCCTTCCAGCGCCATTCCTTGCGGAGCTGCTCGCGGAACCAGGCCACGTCCGCCTCATGCCAGGGGAAGTAGGAGAGGTTGTTGTTGAAGGTGAGGTCGATCTTGTTGCCGGTGACTTCCGCTTTGCTCACCGTCACGCGGTAATCCACGGTCGTGCGGCGTTTGAGCCGGGCGGTGAGGGTGTCGCACAGGGGGCGGAAATCGCGGACGCGCGGGGCCTGCCCGGCGGCGGGCAGGACGAGCAGCGCGCCCGTCAGGAGCGTGAGGAGGCGGTGTTTACGGAGCATTTCTCTTTGCGCATCTTGGAGAGGTCGATGATGAAGGTCAGCAGGGAGGCGATGCCGATCGCCAGGCAGTCGGCGCCGTAGTCCTTGATGTCCTGGGTCCGGTAGGGGAGCGAGCCCTGGATGATTTCGGTGACGCCCGCGAATATGCAGCCGACGGCGCAGATGCTGACCAGGGCCGCCAGGGCCCGGAGCGGCGTGTCCGTCAGTTTGTCATAGGCCAGGTAGGCGAGCACCGGGAAGGGGAAGAACATGCAGAAATGCACGATCTTGTCCATCGGGATGCCCAGCAGGGTCTTGGGTACGTCCGGGAGCTTGTGGAAATTGGCGAAGCACAGATAGGCGACGGTCCCGACGTACAGGCACATCGCGATGGTGAAAAGGACGGATCGGGTGCGGCTGGGTTTCATTTACAGGGACTGCATGTCATGGAGTTTGCGATAGTAGCCGCCCAGCGCGAGGAGTTCCTCGTGCGTGCCGCGTTCGACGATGCGTCCTTCGTGCATCACGACGATCTCGTCGGCATGCTTGATGGTGCTCAGCCGGTGGGCGATGGCGATGGTGGTGCGTCCCGCCATCAGTTTCTCCAGGGCCTCCTGGACGCTGCGCTCGGACTGGGTGTCCAGGGAAGCCGTGGCCTCGTCGAGGATGAGGATGGGCGGGTTCTTGAGGATGGCGCGGGCGATGCTGATGCGCTGCCGCTGTCCGCCCGAGAGCTTGACGCCCCGGTCGCCGATGTTGCTGTCGTAGCCGCCTTCCTTCTCCAGGATGAAATCATGGGCGCCCGCGATCCGGGCGGCGGCTTCCACTTCCGCCGGCGTGGCGTCCTGCTTGCCGAAGGCGATGTTGTTGAAAACGGTGTCGTTGAACAGGATAGGATCCTGGTTGACGTTGCCGATCAGGCCGCGCAGGTCCTGCACGGCGAGGTCGCGGATGTCGGTGCCGTCGATGGTGATGCGGCCCGCGGACGGATCGTAGAAGCGGGGGATCAGATCGACGAGGGTGGATTTGCCGGCGCCGCTGGCTCCCACGATGGCGACGGTCTTGCCTTTCGGGATCTCCAGGTCGATGCCGTGCAGCACTTCCTTGCCGTCTTCGTAGCGGAAACTCACGCCCTCGAAGCGGATGCTTTCGCGGAAACCGTCCAGCGGCCGGGGCTGTGCCGGCTCCCGGATCGGGTTCTGCGCCTGCAGGATCACGTCGATGCGCTCCATGGAAGCGAGTCCCTTGGGGATGCCGTAGGCGGCCTTGGAGAGGTCTTTGATCGGCTGGATGATGCTGTAGAGGATGGCCATGTAGGCCATGAAGGACGGGGCGTCGATCACGGCCCGCTCGCCCAGGATCAGCGTGCCGCCGAACCACAGGACGATGGCAATCATCGCGGAGCCGAGGAATTCGCTGACCGGGTGGGCGCTCGCCTGGCGGACGGCTACCTGGTTGTTCTTGCGGCGCATGTGCTCCGTGACGCCCTCGAAGCGGCGCTCCATGCGCTGCTCGGCGCGGAACGCCTTGACGATGCGCAGGCCGCCGAGGGTCTCTTCGACCTGGCTCATCGTATCGCTCCAGTAGCGCTGCGCCTCGGCCGAGTCGGCCTTCAGCTTGCGCCCCGTGAAACTGATGATGCCGATCATCAGCGGGGCGAAGATGATCACGAACAGGGTCAGCTGCCAGGACATGCGGAAGAGGACGAACAGGTAGATGGCGATCAGGATGGGGTTCTTGATCAGCATCTCGATGGTGCTGGTGATGGAGGTCTCGACTTCCTGCACGTCGCCGCTGATGCGGGCGATGATGTCGCCCTTGCGCTCCTGGCTGAAGAATCCCAGCGGCAGGGCGAGGATCTTGCGGTAGATCTCCATGCGCAGGTCCTTGACCACGCCCGTGCGGATGGGGACCATCACGGCGGCGGCGCCGAAATAGCAGGCCACCTTGACGAGCACGATCCCGGTGAAGACGAGGCAGAGCATCAGCAGGACCCGGCTCTGGCCGTAGTCGGCGATGTATTGGGAGACGTACCAGTAGAGGTTGTTGGAGATCTCGTTGAAGGGCATGCCGCGGTGCCAGGGGATGAACTCGTAGTGGGTTTCGCCCACGTTGAAGAGGATCTGCAGGATCGGGATCAGCAGCGAGAAGGAGAAGACGTTGAAGACGGCCGAGAGGATGTTGAGGACCACCGAACCGCCGACGTAGCCCTTGTACGGGGCCACGTATCGCTTCAAGATCTGCCAGAACGCTTTCATAATCTCACAAATATAGCAATAATCTTCGATTTTCCTTCCGGTCCCTCCTTCCTGTCCTGCCTCTTCGTCGTGTCCGGCCGGGGATCAAAGCATGCTCCTGAGCCAGGCCTCGATCAGGGCGACGCGGCGCTCCAGCAGGGCGTAGTCGAGGGTGGCGGGGGTGTCGGTGACCTTGTTGGTGTGCTCCGTGATGCCGGAGGTGAACATGACGGCGGGGATGCCCGCCTCCAGGAACCAGCGCTGGTCGCTGACCCGCCGGTAGAACATTTCGGTGAAGGCGCGGCTGCCGTAGTAATCGTAGCTGAGGTCGAGCCGGGGGCCGCGGTTGGCCTCGTCCAGTCCGGGGCGGTAGGTCCCGCCGCCCAGGGCGATGAGGTAGTCGGGCCGGGCCGGGCGCACGGGGGCGAGGGAGGAGCCGAGCTGGTCCAGGTTGACCATCAGGACGGGCGGATACAAGGTCCGGAACCGCTCCAGGAAGGCGCGGGAGCCGGCCAGGTCGGCCCCGTGGCCGTCGAAGGCCACGAATACGAGGCCCACTTCGCCGTTGCAGCAGGCGGGCAGGGTGCGCGCCAGGGCGAGCAGCGCGGCCAGGCCCGAGGCGTTGGCGTCAGCACCCGGGTAGATGCGGCCGCCGAGCGTCCCCAGCCCGTCGGCGTAGGCGCCCACGATGATGTAGCGGCGGAACCAGCCGGGGGTCACGGCCACGACGTTGTGGCCGGTCCGGCCGCCTGCGGAGAAAGACTGCACCGTGGTCCGCAGCCCGGCGTCGCGCAGCTGCCGCAGCAGATAGAAGGTGCTTCCCTGCACGCCGGCGGTCCCGAAGCCCCGTCCGGCATGGAGCGAATCGCAGAGGAAATGCACCTCCGCGCGCAGCTCCGCCTCCCGGTCCTGCCCCCGCAGGGAGACGCAGGCCAGCAGGCCGAAAAAAAGAAAAAAGCGTATCGGTTTCAATTCGGGTCCGATAATTGATTATCTTTGCAAAGGTAATGAAAAAGTTTCTGCTGACCATAGCCGCGCTCCTTCTCGGAGCGACTTTTGCGCTCGCCCAGTATGACAAGGATGTCTTCATGTGGCGGGGCCGGCAGGCGCTTTCGGACGGCAAATATGCCCTGGCCATCGAGAATTTCAACGTCCTGTCGCGCCTGGACACGGCCAACTACTGGAGTTTCTTCTTCCGCGGGATCGCGAAATACAACCTGGGCGACCTGCGCGGCGCGCAGAACGATTTCAACACCTCGGTGCGCCTCAACCCCGTTTTTACCAACGGCTACCACTACCGTGCGATCACGGAGAGCCGCTTCGGCGACTACGACGCCGCCTTCCGCGACTTCGACCGGGCGCTGGAGCTCCGCCCCGGGCAGCTCGGCGTCTATTTCTCGCGCGGTGTGGCCCATTTCCTCGCGCAGAAGTTCGACGAGGCCGTCTCCGACTTCAACTACTACATCCGCAAGGAGCCGGGCGATCCGGCCGCGTTCCTCAACCGGGGCGCGTGCTACCTGTTCCTCGCCGACACGACCCGGGCGCTGGAGGACTACAACCGGGCCATCCGGCTCGACCGCCTGGAGCCGGAGGGCTTCGTGCGGCGGGCGCGGGTCTATGCTTCGCAGAAGCGTTACGACGAGGCGGTGGAGGACCTGGACCGGGCCATCAGCCTGGACAAGGAGAACACCTTCGCCTACTTCAACCGGGCGCTGATCTATTATGAGCAACGCCGCTACAACGAGGCCGTGGCCGACCTGGACACCGTGCTGGAGCACGAGCCCGGCAATGCCCTGACCCTCTACAACCGGGCGCTGATCTATGCCCAGGTGGGCGCCTTCGAGCAGGCGCTCGCCGACATGGACCGGGTGATCAACATCAATCCCGGCAACGTCCTCGCACACTACAACCGGGCGGCCGTCTTCGTGGAGATGGGCCGCTGGCAGGACGCACTCGAGGACTACAACAAGTCCATCGAACTGTATCCCGATTTCGCGAAGGCCTACCTGAACCGCTCCTATGTGGAGAATATGCTCGGGCGCACGCGCGAATCCCGGGCGGACTACCAGACCGCCCAGCAGAAGGTGCGCGACTACCGGGCGCGCAGCGGGGAGGCATCCTTCGCAGACACCACCCGCCAGTACAGTTCGCTGCTGGCGCTGGACGCCGACTTCGCGAAGAAGGACTTCGACAACGAACTGCTGCAGCACCGCGACATCGACATCCGCCTGCGCCCGCTCTATCGCTTCAGCCTGGCGGCCGAGAAGGAGAACCGCAACGTGGCGCTCTCGCGCCGCTATGAGAACGCACTGATAGACAGATTCATAGATGCCGCGCCGACGCCCATCTCCCTGGGCAATGCGCCGAGCACCGGCACCGAGAATTATCTCTTCACGGCCCATGCCGAGGAGTATTTCGTCAAGGGCCTGCAGGAGCTCCAGCGCAAGCAGTTCAACTCGGCGCTCAGCTGGTTCGACAAGGCCGTGGGAGCGGCGGAAGAAGATGACGACCGCGACCGTTATGCCCGTTACTACAAGGCGTTCTATCTGATGAACCGGGGTGTGCTGAAGGCGGAGATGATCGACTTCATCGCTTCCCTGGAAGGCAGCGTGCAGACCCTCTCGATGGATACCGAAGGCTCCACGCGCGCCCGTGTCAGCGACCGCGTGGCACGCACCTACGACTACTCCGAAGCCATCGCCGACATCCGGGAGGCGCTTTCGATCCTGCCCGACATCCCGTACCTGTATTTCGACCTGGGCAATCTGGAGTGCCTGTCCTCGAACTTCGTCGAGGCGCTCGAGAACTACGACATGGCCATCAAGCTCTACCCGGGGATGGGCGACGCCTATTTCAACCGCGGCCTCGTGCTCATCTACCTCAAGGACAAGGAGAAGGGCTGTATCGACCTGTCGCGCGCCGGCGAGCTCGGCGTGGCCGATTCCTACAGCGTGATCTCCAAATACTGCTCGGAGGATGAAAACAATTAAGTTCAAGTCTTTCTCTTCCGGCAGCTGCGGCAACTGCTATTTCCTGGGTATTTTCAACGAGATCGAAGCCTGCGAGGCGGGCGTGCTGATCGATGCGGGCTTCAGCCCGCGGCGTCTCAAGAAGGAACTGGAGCGCGAGGGACTTTGCTTCGACGATTTCGCGGGGCTGCTCATCACCCACGACCACAACGACCACATCCGTTCGCTGGGCTCCTATTGCAAGCATGTCCGCAAGCCGGTCTGGACGCCGCCCGAGCTCTCCGGCGCCCTCTCGCGCCATTTCATCACGGGAGAGTATTACGGCCCCTGCCGGCGCGTCCTCGGACCGGGCTGGAACGAGATCGTGCCCGGGCGGATCCGGGTGCAGTATTTCAACGTGCCCCACGACGCCTCCTTTACCTGTGGCTACGCCCTGATGCTGGACGATTATAAGTTCGTGATCATGACCGACATCGGACGGATGGTGCCGCAGGCGCTCGCGTTTGCCCGGCAGGCCGATACCGTGGTGATCGAGTCCAACTACGACCTGGAGATGCTCCGGCACGGGCCCTATCCCAAAGACCTGCAGGACCGCATCTGCGGCGGCCACGGCCACCTGTCCAACGTCGAGTGCGCGCAGGCCCTGCGCGAGTTCGTCCATCCGGGGCTGCGCAACATCTTCCTGTGTCATCTCTCCGAGCACAACAATACGCCGGAGCTGGCTTTAAAAACCAGTTCCGACGTATTGCGTGAACTCTATACCCCCTCAGGGGGGATGGCAGACGGGCGGATCCCGCGGCTGTGCCCCCTGCCGCGGATGACGCCCTCGCCGATGTTTGTCCTGTAAAAATTTATTATATTTGTAAGTTGTTACTACGACGCAAACAATTATTCAATACAATTATGGTCAAGGTCAATGTAGGAGGCTGCAGCTCCTTTGTCAAAGATGCAGAGTATCAGAAGTATGTCCAGAAGGCGCTCGATGCATTCGACGTGCTCGACAGCGAAAGCGGCGCCGGCAATGATTTCCTCGGCTGGAAGACCCTTCCGGTCGATATCCCGGAATCCCTGATCGCCGACTGCGAGGCCATCCGCGACGACTGGTCCGCCAAGGGGGTCGATCTGGTGGTCGTGATCGGCATCGGCGGCAGTTATCTGGGTGCGCGCTGCGCCATCGAGGCCCTTTCGCACGGATTCGTGCGCAAGCCGGGCGTGCCGCAGATCGTCTTCGCCGGCAACAACCTGTCCGAGGACTATCTCGCCGAGCTGATGGATCTGGCCCGCACGCGCAACACCGCCTGCGTGGTGATCTCCAAGTCCGGCACCACCACGGAGCCCGCCGTGGCCTTCCGCATTGTCAAGGAATACATCGAGAAGACCTACGGCAAGGCCGAGGCCGCGGTCCGCATCGTCGCCATCACCGACGCGAAGAAGGGCGCCCTCAAGACCCTCGCCACCCAGGAAGGCTACAAGACCTTCGTCGTGCCCGACAACGTGGGCGGCCGCTACAGCGTGCTGACCCCGGTGGGCATCCTCCCCATCGTCCTCGCCGGTTTCGACATGCGCGCCATGCTCAAGGGTGCCGCCGAGGAGCGCGAGGCCCTGCTGGTCAAGTCCGCCGACAACGGCGCCGTGCAGTACGCCGCCATGCGCAACCTGCTTTACAGGGAGCTGGGCAAGAAGGTGGAGATCCTCGTGACCTTCAACCCCAAGCTCCAGTATCTGGGCGAGTGGTGGAAGCAGCTCTACGGCGAGTCCGAGGGCAAGGAGGGCCGGGGCATCTTCCCCGCTTCCGTCGTGTGCACGACGGACCTGCACTCCATGGGACAGTTCATCCAGGAGGGTGACCGCGTGATGTTTGAGACCACGGTGACCGTGGAGAACGCCGCCCGCGAGGTGGTGATCGGCTCGGACGAACAGAACCTCGACCAGCTCAACTACCTGGCCGGCCAGCGCGTGGAGCACTGCAACAAGATGGCCCAGCTGGGCACCAAGCTCGCCCACATCGACGGCGGCGTGCCGCAGATGGAGGTGAGCGTGGAGAAGCTGGACGAAGCCAGCCTCGGCGCCCTGTTCTATTTCTTCGAGTTCGCCTGCGGCATCAGCGCCTACGTGCTCGGCATCAATCCGTTCAACCAGCCGGGCGTGGAAGCCTACAAGAAGAACATGTTCGCGCTGCTGCGCAAACCCGGCTACGAGAAGCAGACGGAGGAGATCCTGAAGCGCATCTAGTCGAAGAACCGATATTCCGAGGGGGCCTTGAGTCCGGGTATGCCATAATACGCGGACACGAGGTCCCCTCGGATGTATAGTTTCCGGCCCAGCAGCTCCGGGTGGTCCTGCAGGTTGAGCGCGTCGCGGAGCGCACCCGATTTCAGTTCGACCGACAGGCAGTAGTCGGGGTCGGTCGTCGAGACGCGGGTGCCGAGGACGAGGTTGGTGTTTTTCCCGAAAGGGGGCGTGAAGCTGAATTTCCGCGTATTGGTGGCGACGCCCACGACGTAGCCCTGCACCCAGACGCCGGTCTCGCCTATATGCTGCCGGGCCTGCGTGATGTCATAGGCGCCGTCCGGTTCGCCGGCGTCCTGTCCGCCCACGGTGAAACGGTCGCTGAGCCAGGTGCGCGCCGTGTCCAGCCGGATGTCGATCCCGCCCGAGCGCGTGCCGATGTTGGCGCTGAGGCGGACGGCGAGGATCTGGCAGGCCTCCAGCGTGCGGGTGAACAGGGTCTGCCGGTAGCCGCCGTCGTCGAGCCGGACCGAGACGGGGCCGGGCCGGAAGAAGGCGGTGCGCGTCTCGCCGGCGGCATAGGGCAGTTCGCCGCCGGGGCCCTGCAGGGACAGTTCCCCGGCCGGGAAGGCGCTCCGGAAGGAGTCGTCTATCTCCAACCGCAGTCCGCTGTTGAGCTGGCGGCAGCCGAGGGTCACGGACACGTTGCCGGCATCCGGCACGGCGACGATCTGCGTGTCGCCCCATTGGGGACAGTCGAAGGCGGGGGCGTCGAACGGGGCGGAGACGGCGCTGACCGTGTAGTTCCCGGCCGGGACGGGCAGTTCGTCCGGGAAACGCGCGTACTCCTCTTCATAGACGACCAGCCCGGCGCCGTTGGTGACCGTGATCAGGAACTCCGCCACGTCGGGGAAGCCGTTCTGGGCGCGGGTCGAGGGCGGACCGGGTTCGGGCAGGCGGACGATCAGGGTGCCGGTCCCGGCGGGACGGAAGAGGTCCTGGCAGGACACGGGGAGCAACAGGAGGGCGGCCAGGGCCGCGAGCTGCGGGAGGATGGTTTTCATGGCTTCTTTTTTTGCGCCAAGGTGGGAAGAAATCCGACACACCCCCGTAAGAATCGTATTTTTAACAAAAAGAATTGTGAAATATTTCCGTTTTATCCGAAAGCAAAAGAATAAAAAGGAATTGCTCGCTTTGCGAAAAAATTCACGGGTCAGTCGCATCCCTGCGACTGACCCGTTACTTAACCTAAACTTAAACTATGAAAAACTTCGGTGCTAAATTAGAGATTTCCGGTGAAAAATGCAAATTCTTCTCCGGATTTTTTTCTTATTTTTGTGCGTTAGTTTTTTAGTTGCACAGTTGTTATGAAGAATGTACCCTTTTTGTTACTTCTGACCATTTGTCTGTCAGTCGCCCTGTCGGGCTGCAGCCGTTATGAGACGGTCCCGGGAGATGCGCAGCAGACCCGGATCTACACCCTGGACAACGGATTGAAGCTGTTTATGTCCGTCAACAAGGAACAGCCCCGCATCCAGACCTACATCGCCGTCAAGGTGGGCAGCAAGAACGATCCGTCCGAGACCACGGGCATGTCCCATTACCTGGAGCACATCATGTTCAAGGGCACCGAGCAGTTCGGTACCGTCGATTACGCGGCGGAGAAACCGATGCTCGACGAGATCGAGCGCCTGTTCGAGGTCTATCGCAAGACCACGGACGAGGCGCAGCGCCTGGCCATCTACCGCCAGATCGACTCGGTCAGCTTCGAGGCCTCCAAGCTGGCGATTCCCAACGAATACGACAAATTGATGGCCGTCATCGGCGCCACCGGCACCAACGCCTGGACCTCCGACGACGAGACGGTCTATACCGAAGACATCCCTTCCAACCAGATCGACAACTGGGCCCGCATCCAGGCGGACCGTTTCCGTCATCTGGTGGTCCGCGGCTTCCACACGGAGCTCGAGACCGTCTACGAAGAGAAGAACATGACCCTGACCCGCGACAGCGACAAGGTCTGGGAAGCCATCGCGAAGTCCCTCTACCCGCACCATCCGTACGGACAGCAGACCACCATCGGCACCCAGGAGCACCTGAAGAATCCTTCCATCACCAATATCAAGAAGCACCTGGCCAACTATTATGTTCCCAACAATATCGCCATCTGCGTGTCGGGCGATTTCGAGCCGGACGAGATGGTGGCCGCCGTCGAGAAGTATTTCGGAGACTGGAAGCCCAGCCCGGACATCCCCGAGCTGAAGTATGAGCCGGAGGCGCCGATCACCACGCCCGTCGTGCGGGAGGTGTACGGCCTGGAGGCCGAGAACATCGCCCTGGCCTGGCGCCTGCCCGGCGCGCGCGATCTCAAGACGGCCGCGGTCGCCGAGATCGCCTCTTCCATCTTCTCCAACGGCCAGGCCGGCCTGGTGGACCTCGACATCAACCAGCAGCAGAAGGCGCTGGGCGTCTATGGCGGCTTCCAGAGCCAGCCGGACTACGGCTCCTTCCTGGCGATGGGTTCCCCCAAGGAGGGCCAGTCGCTCGAGGAGCTCCGCGACCTGATCCTGGCCGAGGTGGCGAAACTGCGCAACGGAGACTTTGACGACGAGCTGATCCCGGCTACGGTCAACAATATCAAACTCAGCAAGATGCGCCAGCTCGAGAGCAACAGCGCCCGCGCCCGCCAGTATGTCGACGCCTTCATCAACGGCATTCCCTGGCGGGACGCCTGCCGGGAACTGGACCGTCTGGCGGCCGTGACCAAGGAGGACGTCGTGGCCTTCGCCCGCGAGTACCTGGGCGAGAATGCCTATGCCGTGATCTACAAGCGTCAGGGCGAGGACACTACGGTCCAGAAGATCTCCGCGCCGAAGATTACCCCGATCGTGACCAACCGCGACAAGACGAGCGCCTTCCTGACCGAGATCCAGAACACGCAGGTGAAGCCCATCGAGCCGGTGTTCGTGGATTTCTCCCGCGACATGTCCCGCTTCACCCTGGCCCCGGGCGCGGAGGTGCTCTACAAGCACAACGACATCAATGACATCTTCACGCTGAACGGCGTCTATAACTGCGGCACCCAGCAGGATCCCGCCCTGGCCGTGGCTTTCGAATACCTGTCCTACCTCGGCACGCCCGAAATGAGCAGCGAGCAGATCGCTTCGCGCATGTACGCGCTGGGCTGCTCCTACGGCGCCGGCGCCGGTGACTTCCAGAGTTCCTTCAGCGTCCGCGGCCTGTCCGAGAATATGGCCGAGGCCCTGCGCATCGTCGAGGACCTGGTCATGCACGCCGCCCCGGACGAGGCCGTCCTCGCCAACCTCAAGGCCGACCTGCTGAAGAGCCGCGCCAACGCCAAGCGTTCCCAGGGCTCCTGCAGCGCCGCCCTGACGGACTACATCGAGTACGGGCCGGAGTATATCAAGGCCTCCGCCCTGAGCGACGCCTCGCTGATGGCCCTGACTTCCGAAGAGCTGCTCGCCAAGGTGCGGGAGGTCTTCGGCAAGGGACACGAACTGCTCTATTACGGCCCGATGGCAGAGGCGGAGCTGAAGACCGCCCTGGCGGAGAACCACTACGTGGCGGAAGGGGCGCAGATGCTCCCCGAACTCCACGCCACCCTGCAGACCACGCCGAAGGACCGCGTCGTGCTGGTGCAGTATGACGCCAAGCAGCTGCAGTACACGCAGTATTCCGACCGCGGGGAGCGCTTCGACCCGGCCCACGCCGCGGACCTGGCCCTGTTCAACGAGTATTTCGGCAGCGGCATGAACGCCATCGTCTTCCAGGAGATGCGCGAGGCGCGCGGCCTGGCCTATACGGCCCGGGCCCGCCTGGCGGCGCCGCTGTACGCCGACGACACCTATTCTTTCACCGCCTACATCGCTACGCAGAATGACAAGCTGCGCCAGGCCGGAGAGGCCTTTGAGCAGATCATCAACGAGATGCCCGAGTCCGAGGCCGCTTTCTCCGTGGCCCGCGACGCCCTGCTGAGCCGCCTGCGTACGCAGCGGACCACCGGCATGAACGTCCTGCGCAGCTACCAGGCCTGCCGCCGTCTCGGCCTGTCCGAGCCCACGAGCAAAGCCGTCTTCGAGCAGGTGCAGAAGATGACGCTGCAGGATGTTGTGAACACGCAGCGCAAATGGATCCGGGGCCGTCACTACACGCACGCCATCCTGGGCGACATCCAGGACATGGACGGCCAGTACCTTTCCACCCTCGGCCCGGTGCAGAAGGTGAGCCTGGAGGAGATTTTCGGTTACTAGCCCCATGACTGCCAAGGCCTGTCTGCGCTCGATGCGGCTCCGCACGCTGCCGCTCTCGCTTTCCGGGATCGCGCTGGGCGTGCTGCTCGCCGCGCGGGATCACGATCTGTGTTTCCTGACCGTGGCCCTGCTGGCACTGACGACCGTCTGCCTGCAGATCCTCAGCAACCTTTCCAACGAATTGGGAGATACCCTGTCCGGCACGGACCGCGCCGACCGGCAGGGTATCCATTATTCCATCCAGGACGGGGAGATGACCATCCCGGAGATGAAGCGGCTGATCGGCTGTTTCGCCGCCCTGTCCTGCCTCTTCGGCTTCGGCATGGTGTGGAGTGCCTTCGGGACGGTGCTGGCCCCGCTGCCCCTGGCTTTTCTCGCCCTCGGCGCCTCCGCCGTCTGGGCGGCGATGCATTACACGCTCGGCAAGCATCCCTACGGCTACCGGGGGCTGGGCGATCTTTTCGTCTTCATCTTTTTCGGCCTTGCGACCGTGTGCGGGGGCTGGTTCCTGACCTGCCTCACGTGGTCGTGGGCCGTCCTGCTGCCGGCTGCCGCCATCGGCTGTTTCAGCGTGGGAGTGCTCAACGTCAACAACATCCGCGACATGAAGTCGGACGCCGCCACGCGCGTGACCGTGGCCATCCGGATGGGGGAGCGGCGCGCGAAGATCTACCAGACGGTACTCATAGCGGCGGGCTGGGTCCTGATGACGCTCTATGCCGCCGTGTTCCGGCCGCTGAGCCCCTGGCATTTCCTGTATGCCGTGTCGGCTTTCCGCTTCGCCGGGCATCTGCGGGGCGTGTGGCGGCTGCATGACCGCGACCTGGACCCGATGCTGCCGATGCTGGTGCAGGCCACGGCGCTGTTTGCCGTGACCGGCGGAATCGGTTTCCTTTTCTAGGCGCTTTTCTTTTCTCCGATATACATCCGGCAGAGCCCGAAGGTGAAGGCTTTGTGCCGCACGTTGGCGTAGCCGCAGCGGACCATTGTGGCCGTCCATTCCCGGCGGCCCGGGAACTGCTGCACCGAAGCGGGCAGATAGCGGTAGGCCGCCTTGTCGCCGGACACGAGCCCGCCGATCCAGGGCACGAAGTGCATGAAATAGAGGTTGTAGCACCAGCGCAGGAAGCCGTTTTCCGGGACGGACAGTTCTAGGATCACGAGCCGTCCGCCGGGGCGCAGCACGCGCAGGATTTCCTGCAGGGCCGCCTCGCGGTGCGCGAAATTGCGGATGCCGAAGGCGATCGTGGCCACGTCGAAGCTGCCGTCCCCGAAGGGCATGGCCTCGCAGTCTCCCTGCCCGCAGCCGATCCGCCCGTCCAGTCCCGCCTGCGCGACCTTCCCGCGCATCACGGCGAGCATCCCTTCGGAGAGGTCCAGCCCCGTGATGCGGCTGTCGGGATGCATCCGGCGGGCGATGGCGAGCGAGAAATCGCCCGTCCCGCAGGCGATGTCGAGGATCTGCTGCGGCCGGTCCGGCGTGACGATCTCGCGCAGGGCCCGCCGGCGCCAGGTCTTGTCGACGCCGAGGGACATCAGGTGGTTGAGGCGGTCATAATCGGGAGCGATCCCGTCGAACATCTGCTGGATTTTCTCTTTCTGGGGCATAGGACGGATATGAAAAATCCGGCCGCCGGCCGGATCGTTGGAGCAGGATAAGGGAGTCGAACCCTCCTCCTTGGCTTGGGAAGCCAATGCACTACCGATGTGCTAATCCTGCTGGATGCGTGATTGAATCATATTCGAAACTGTTTGGTACACGAACGAAATACAATCACGATGCAAATATAGCAAATAATTCGTAATTTTGGCTACTTGAATTAAAGCTGAAAAAATGTATTCTTTAGGAATCGACGTCGGATCTTCATCCGTTAAAGTATCCCTCCTGGATATCGAGGGAGGCAAGTGTGTTTGTTCGGCCACCAACCCCAAATCCGAGGCGCCCATCAAGGCGGTGCGCAAGGGCTGGGCGGAGCAGAACCCGAAATCCTGGTGGAATTATATGTCCGAGGGCATCCACGAACTGGCCGCGGCCGGTTTCGACCTGGGCCAGGTGGCCTCGATCGGCATCTCCTACCAGATGCACGGTCTTGTGGTGCTGGACAAGGACGGGGAGCCGGTGCGTGACGCCATCATCTGGTGTGACTCCCGGGCCGTCTCCATCGGCGCGGAGGCCCTGCAGGCCATCGGCTACGAACGCTGCATGGAGCACCTGCTCAATTCCCCCGGCAATTTCACGGCTTCCAAGCTGGCCTGGGTGCGGCGCAACGAGCCGGACGTGTACGCCAGGATCTGGCGCTTCATGCTGCCGGGCGACTACATCGCCTTCCGCCTGACCGGCGAAGCCACCACCACGGCTACCGGCATGTCCGAAGGCATCCTCTGGGACTTCGTGGACCGTCGCAGGGCCCACTTCGTGGCAGACTACTACGGCATCGAGTCCGACAAGTTCTGTCCGGTGGTGCAGGCCATCGGCGAGCAGGGCCGGGTGCGTGCGGAGGTGGCGGCCGAGCTGGGCATCCCGGCCGGGACGCCCGTGTCGTACCGCGCCGGCGACCAGCCCAACAACGCCTTCTCCCTGGATGTCCTCAAGCCGGGCGAAATCGCCGCGACGGGCGGCACCAGCGGAGTCGTCTATGGCGTGACCGACGTGCCGAAGGCGGATCCGCAGTCGCGCGTCAACACCTTCCTGCACGTCACGAGCGTGTCCGAGGACGAGCCGCGCCTCGGCGTGCTGCTCTGCATCAACGGCACCGGCATCATGAACTCCTGGGCGCACCGCAACATCACCCCGGAGCTGTCCTATCCGGAAATGAACGATCTCGCGGCCACGGCTCCCGTGGGCGCCGACGGCCTGCTCGTCCTGCCTTTCGGCAACGGTGCGGAGCGGGTCCTGGCGAACCGCAGCACCGGCGCCCGCCTGCTGGGCGTCGATCTGGTGCGGCACGGCAAGGAGCACATCCTGCGCGCCGTCCAGGAAGGCATCGCGTTCTCCTTCCGCTACGGCATCGACATCATGAAGGAAATGGGCCTGAAGCCCGACGTGATCCGCGCCGGCAAGGCCAACATGTTCCTGAGCCCGCTGTTCCGCTCCACGCTCGCCACCCTGTGCGACGCCCGCATCGAGCTCTTCGACACCGACGGCTCGCTGGGTGCCGCCCGCGGCGCCGCGCTGGGCGCGGGAATCTACAAGACCACGGACGAGGCTTTCGCCACCCTGGAGAAGCTCGACACCATCGAGCCGGAGAAGGAGTGGAAGCAGCCGCTGGAGGTCGCCTTCAGCCGCTGGAAGCAGGAAGTTGGCAACGCATTGAAATAGAAACACAAATTCCAATTATCAATTTTATTCGTAATTCATTATGGCAAACAAAGAGTACTTTCCCGGAGTAGGGAAGATCAAATTCGAAGGTAAGGATTCCAAGAACCCCCTCGCATTCCATTATTACAATGCTGACCAGATCGTCTGCGGCAAGCCGATGAAGGAATGGTTCAAGTTCGCGATGGCCTGGTGGCACACCCTGGGCCAGGCTTCCGGCGACCCGTTCGGCGGACAGACCCGCAGCTACGAGTGGGACAAGGGAGCGGATCCCTATGTGCGCGCCCGCGCCAAGGCCGACGCCGGTTTCGAGATCATGCAGAAACTGGGCATCGGATACTACTGCTTCCATGATATCGACCTGGTGGAGGATACCGAGGACATCGCCGAGTACGAGGCCCGCATGAAGGACATCACCGACTATCTGCTCGAGAAGCAGAAGGCGAGCGGCATCAAGAACCTGTGGGGCACCGCCAACGTGTTCGGCAACAAGCGCTACATGAACGGCGCCGCCACCAACCCGCAGTTCGACGTGGTCGCCCGCGCCGCCGTCCAGATCAAGAACGCACTCGACGCCACCATCAAGCTGGGCGGCACCAGTTATGTGTTCTGGGGAGGCCGTGAGGGCTACTACAGCCTGCTGAACACCCAGATGCAGCGGGAGAAGGACCATCTCGCCAAGATGCTCACCGCCGCCCGCGACTATGCCCGCGCCAAGGGTTTCAAGGGCACCTTCCTCATCGAGCCGAAGCCGATGGAGCCGACCAAGCACCAGTATGACGTCGATACCGAGACCGTGATCGGTTTCCTGCGCGCCAACGGCCTGGACAAGGACTTCAAGGTCAACATCGAGGTCAACCACGCCACCCTCGCCGGCCACACCTTCGAGCACGAGCTCACCGTGGCCGTTGACAACGGCTTCCTGGGTTCCATCGACGCCAACCGCGGCGACGCCCAGAACGGCTGGGACACCGACCAGTTCCCGGTGGATGCGTTCGATCTCACCCAGGCCATGATGCAGATCATCCGCAACGGCGGCTTCAAGGACGGCGGCACCAACTTCGACGCCAAGCTCCGCCGCTCTTCCACCGACCCGGAGGACATCTTCATCGCCCACATCAGCGCGATGGACGCCATGGCCCACGCCCTGCTGAACGCCGCCGCCGTCATCGAGGAGAGCCCGCTCTGCGAGATGGTCGCCAAGCGCTACGCCTCCTTCGACAGCGGCCTCGGCAAGAAGTTCGAGGAAGGCAACGCCACCCTCGAGGAACTCTACGAGTATGCCAAGAAGAACGGTGAGGTCAAGGCCGAATCCGGCAAGCAGGAGCTCTACGAGACCCTTCTGAACCTCTACGCGAAATAGACCGTCATGGCCAGTTACAGACAAACAGGTAGCCCCGGCTACCTGTTTACTATTGTCTTGGTAGCCGTCCTCGGAGGCCTGCTGTTCGGTTACGACACGGCGGTCATCTCCGGCGCGGAGCGCGGCCTGCAGGCGTTCTTCATGGGGGCGAAGGATTTCACCTACACGAACGGCCTGCACGGCTTCACGTCCTCCAGCGCCCTGATCGGCTGTATCATCGGCTCCGCCCTCTCCGGCCTCTTCGCCGGCAGGTTCGGCCGCAAGAAGAGCCTCTTCATCGCGGGCGTGTGCTTCTTCCTGTCCGCAGCGGGCTCCTACTATCCGGAGTTCGCGTTCTTCGACAAGGGCGTCGCCTCCAAGGGCCTCCTCGTGGCTTTCAACCTGTACCGTGTGCTCGGCGGCATCGGCGTGGGCATGGCCTCCGCCATCTGCCCGATGTACATCGCCGAAGTGGCCCCGGCCGAAAAGCGCGGCGCGCTCGTCTCCTGGAACCAGTTCGCGATCATCTTCGGCCAGCTCGTCGTGTACTTCGTGAACTTCATGATCCTCGGCGACCACATCGCCCCGAAGATGGAGTCCCTCGCCGAAGGCATGAACCAGATCATCAACGCCGGCGACCTCGCCGCCGACGCCAACTGGTCCGTCACCACGGGCTGGCGCCTGATGTTCGGCTCCGAGATGGTGCCCGCCGGCCTCTTCACCCTGCTGATCCTGCTCGTCCCTGAAACGCCGCGTTACCTCGCGATGAGCGGCCAGGAGGAGAAGGCCCTCACGGTCCTGTCCAACATCAACGGCGAATCCAAGGCCCGCGAGATCCTGAACGACATCAAGAACACCGTCATCGAGAAGAAGGAGAAGCTCCTGGCCTATGGCGCCCTCGTCATCTTCGTCGGCATCATGCTCAGCGTGTTCCAGCAGTTCGTCGGCATCAACGCCGTGCTGTACTTCGCCCCGCGCATCTTCGAATCCATGGGCATGGGCAATCCGATGACCCAGACCGTGCTGATGGGCGTGATCAACATCACCTTCACCCTCGTCGCGATCTTCACGGTGGAGAAGCTCGGCCGCAAGCCGCTGCTGATCACCGGTTCCCTGGGCATGGCCCTCGGCGCCCTGGGCGTGGCCCTGGCGGACGCCGTTCCGGGCGTGCCCGGCATCATCGGCGTCGTGAGCGTGATGGTCTACAGCGCTTCGTTCATGTTCTCCTGGGGTCCGATCTGCTGGGTGCTCATCTCCGAGATCTTCCCGAACACGATCCGCGGCGCCGCCGTGGCCATCGCCGTGGCCTTCCAGTGGATTTCGAACTTCATCGTGAGCTCCACCTTCGTGCCGCTCTACAGCTGGAGTCCGGCTTTCACCTACGGCCTCTACTGCGCGATGTGCCTGCTGGCCGCGCTGTTCGTGTGGCGCCTCGTCCCCGAGACCAAGGGCAAGACCCTGGAGGAGATGTCCGCCCTCTGGCGCAACCGCCAGAACAGGAAATAAAATACAGAAGGTTACTTCTATATTGTTGGTAAACGGCCGGCCCGATGGGATATCGGGCCGGTTTTTTTGTATATTTGTACGTATGAAACACAAGATACTGATAACCATGCTGCCGCTGCTGGCCCTGCTGGCCGGCGCCTGCGGAAACAGGACCGCCGATGTCCGGATCGGCGCGGATTTCAATTTCGACTGGCGCTTCACGCTCGGCGACGACCCCGCCTTTGCGGAGCCCGGCTTCAACGATGACACCTGGCGCGAACTGCACCTGCCCCACGACTGGAGCGTCGAAGGGCAGTTCTCCGCCGACAATCCCTCGACGCCCAGCGGCGGCGCCCTCCCGGGCGGCATCGGCTGGTACCGCAAGCATTTCACGGCCCCGGACGGCGTTTTCGGCTCCGACGGGCGGCCGGTCAAGTCGGTGCGCGTGGAGTTTGACGGCGTCTTCATGAACAGCACCGTCTATGTGAACGGGCAGGCCCTCGGGACGCGCCCCTACGGCTACAGTTCCTTCTCGTATGACATCACTTCCTGCCTGCGGCCCGGCGACAACCTGATCGCCGTGCGCTGCGACAACGCCGACCAGCCCAATTCCCGCTGGTACGCCGGCTGCGGCATCTACCGCAATGTCCGGCTGGTCACGACGGAGCCAGTCCACGTGGCGTACAACGGCATCTTCGCCCGTGCTACGCAGATTTCGGACGCGGAGGCCACGGTGACCGTGAGCGTCGAGACGGAAGGCTGCGCGCCGGACGCCGTCCTGGACTATGAGGTGCGCATCCTGGATGCGCGCGGGCGGGCGGTCGCCGTGGCGAAAGAAGCCGGCGGCCCGGTCTTCGAGACTGCCCTCAAGGTCCGGAATCCCCATCGCTGGGACATCGACGACACCTATCTTTATACGGCCCTCGTGACCGTGGCGTCCGGCGGCAGGGAGGATGTGGGCGGAACCCGTTTCGGCATCCGTACCACCTCCTGGGACGCCGACAAGGGCTTCTTCCTCAACGGACGTCCGCTCAAGATGCTGGGCGTCTGCCTGCACCACGACATGGGCTGCCTGGGCACGGCCGTGCACCCGCGCGCCCTCGAGCGTGAGCTGCAGATCCTCAAGGACATGGGCGTCAACGCCATCCGCACCTCCCACAACCCGCCCGCGCCCGAACTGCTCGACCTCTGCGACGAGATGGGTTTCGTGGTGATGGACGAGGCCATGGACATGTGGCGCAAGCGCAAGACGCGCTACGACTATGCCCGTTTCTTCGACGAGTGGCATGTCCGTGACGTACAGGACTTTGTCCGCCGCGACCGCAACCACCCTTCGGTGGTGATGTGGAGCGTGGGCAACGAGATCCTGGAGCAGAGCGATTCGCGCACCGACGACATCGCCAACCTCACCCCCGAAGAGGCCAACGACCTGCTCAACTTCATCCATTCGCTGAACCAGAGCGACCCCAACGAGAACAATCCCAACATCCTGCTGACGCGCCACATGGCGCAGCTCATCCGCGACCTGGACACCACCCGCGCCATCACGGCCGGCTGCAACGGCGTCTGGCCGGGCAACAACCTGCTGCGCAGCGGCGCCCTGGATGTCTATGGCTTCAACTACCACCCGCAGCTGTACGATTCCTGCCGCGTCTGGTTCCCGGGCAAGCCGCTGCTCGGTTCGGAGACGGTGTCGTCGCTCAACAGCCGGGGCATCTATTTCCAGCCCTCCACCCGCAAGGTCAAACTGCCCAGCCGCGGCTGGCAGTACACCGCCGAGGGCGAAGTGGACTGGGGACATCAGGTCACGGCCTATGACGCCTGCAGCGCCCCGTGGGCGGATTTCCACGAAGATGCCTGGATCGCCGTGCGCGACCGCGACTTCATCGCCGGGACCTTCATCTGGACCGGTTTCGACTACCTGGGCGAGCCGACGCCGTACGGCTGGCCGTCGCGCAGCTCCTATTTCGGCGTGGTCGATCTGGCCGGTTTCCCGAAGGACGCCTACTGGCTCTACCAGTCCGAGTGGACGGACAAGACCGTGCTGCACCTCTTCCCGCACTGGAACTGGGAGGAAGGCGAGCCGGTCGATATCTGGGCCTACTACAACAACGCCGACGAGGTGGAACTCTTCGTCAACGGCAGCTCCTGGGGCCGTCAGTCCAAGACGCGCGACGTGCTCCATGTCCAGTGGAACGCCGTGCCTTTCCAGCCCGGCAAGATCGAGGTGGTGTCCTACAAGGACGGGAAGGAAGTGGCCCGGGAAGCCCGCTACACGGCCGGCGAGCCGGTCTCGCTGCGCCTGACGCCCGACCGGACGGTCATCGACGCCGACGGGTATGACCTGTCCTACGTCACCGTGGAGGCCCTGGATGCCGACGGGCGCGTGGTGCCTACGGCCGACGACATGCTGCATTTCAGCGTGGCGGGGGCCGGTGAACTGGTGGGCGTGGACAACGGCAACGCCGCCGATACGCTTTCGCTCAAGGGCCGCGACAAGGCCCTGTTCAGCGGCAAGGCCCTGGCCGTCGTCCGCTCCCTGCGGGGGCAGGCCGGCACGGCTACGCTGAGCGTCTCTTCCGATTTCGCTTCCGTCAAGACCAACATTGTTACCCGATAGCTTTATGTACGACCAGCTTTTCCTCCGGGAAGAAGCCGCACGCTGCCTGCTCTGTGCGGACGCTCCCTGCACCCGCGCCTGCCGGCAGGGCGATCCCGCCCGCGCCGTGCGCGCCCTCCGTTTCGACAATGCCGCGCTCGCCGGGCGCTGGCTGGCTCCCTGCTCCGCAGACGACCTGGCGGCCGCCGAAGCCGCCTGTATCCATTATGACCGGCCGGTGCGCCTGCGCGAGATCGCACGCGCCCTGCCCGCTCCCGCTCCGGAGAAGGAGGCCTCGCTGGCGATCGACTTCTGCGGCCTGCCCTGCGAGAATCCCTTCTTCCTCGCTTCGTCGGCCATCTGCACCAACTACGAGATGGTCGCCGCCGCGCTGGAGGCCGGCTGGGCCGGCGTCTTCTACAAGACCATCTGCCTGCAGGAGATCCGCGAGGTCTCGCCGCGCTTCGATGCCGTACACGACGCCGGGCGCGGGTTCGCCGGTTTCCGCAACATGGAGCAGCTCTCCGAGAACCCGCCCGCAAAGGACTTCGGCATTCTGCACCGGCTCAAGCAGACCTACCCGTCCAAGATCATCGTGGCCTCCATCATGGGCAATACCGACAGCGAGTGGATCGAGCTGGCCAAGCGGGCCGAAACCGCGGGCGTGGATGCGGTCGAGCTGAACTTTTCCTGCCCGCAGATGCGCCTGGCGGGCATGGGCAGCGACGTGGGACAGAACGCCGAGCTGGTCACGTACTACACGGCCATCGTCAAGAATGCCGTTTCCATCCCCGTCATTCCCAAGATGACGCCCAACATCGCCACGATGACATCCGTCGCGATGGGGGCGTATTTCGCCGGGGCGGACGGCATCTCCGCGATCAACACCATCAAGTCCGTGACGCTGGGGGAGGACGCCGAAGTGGACGGGAAGTTCACGATTTCCGGCTATTCCGGCCGGGCGGTCAAGCCCGTGGCGCTCCGCTTCATCGTGGAAATGGCCAAGAACAGCGTCATGAAGAACCTGCAGCTCAGCGGCATCGGCGGTATCGAGACCTGGCGCGATGCGTTGGAATTCATCCAGCTGGGCTGCCGCAACGTGCAGGTGTGCACGGCCGTCATGCAGTACGGCTACCGCATCATCGACGACCTGGTCGCGGGACTCAGGCAGTGGATGGGGGAGAACGGCGTGGCGCAGCTCGCCGACACGGTGGGCAGCCGGCTGGACGCCTTCGCGCCCCCTGCCGAACTGGACCGGGATTCGATGGTCTTCCCGGTCATCGACAGGGACGTGTGCGTCGGCTGCGGCCGCTGCTACCTTTCCTGCCGGGACGGCGGCCATCAGGCCATCTCCTTCGGCGAAGACCGCCGGCCGCACGTCATCGGGACCAAGTGCGTCGGCTGCCATCTCTGCCGGCTGGTCTGCCCGACCGGCGCCATCGGCCCGGCGAAGCGGATCCCCAAGCGCAGCTGACAGAAGGCGGCCGGGCAGAGTTTTTGCAGAAGACAGGACAATTCATTATCTTTGCACGATTACGCGCCTGTGCGCGCATGGATGAATTGTAGAAAATAAAAATACTGAAAAAATGTCATTTGCATCTGTCATCGGCAAGATCTTCGGCTCCAAGTCCGAACGGGACTACAAGGCCGTAAAGCCCACCCTGGACAAGATCCTGGCCGTCTACCCGGAGATCGACGCCCTGTCGGACGACGGGATCCGGGCACGCTCGGCCGCCCTGCGTGCCCGTCTGCAGGAAGTGGAGAAACCTTTTGAAGACCGCATCGCCGAGATCAAGGCCGAGCTCGACAGGGATATTCCCGTCTCCGAGAAGGAGAAACTGGCCGGCGAATCCGACAAGCTTGTCAAGGACGAGGACGAGGCCATCGAGAAATGCCTCGACGAGATCCTCCCGGAGGCGTTCGCCATCGTCAAGAGCACGGCGCGCCGTTTCAAGGAGCATGAGACGATCACCGTCACGGCCACCCAGTTCGACCGCGACCTGTCCGTGAACCACGACTTCGTGACCATCGAGGACGACAAGGCCGTCTATCGCAACCACTGGGTCGCCGGCGGCAACGAGATCACCTGGGACATGGTCCACTACGATGTCCAGCTGATCGGCGGCATCGCCCTGCACCAGGGCAAGATCGCGGAGATGGCCACCGGCGAGGGCAAGACCCTCGTGGCCACGCTGCCGGTCTTTCTCAATGCGCTGGCCGGCAAGGGCGTGCACATGGTGACCGTCAACGACTACCTGTCCAAGCGTGACTCCGAGTGGATGGGCCCGCTGTATATGTTCCACGGCCTGTCCGTGGACTGCATCGACAAGCACCAGCCCAACTCCGACGCCCGCCGCAAGGCCTATGAGTGCGACGTGACCTTCGGCACCAACAACGAATTCGGTTTCGACTACCTGCGTGACAACATGGCCATCAGCCAGGAGGACCTGGTGCAGCGCAAGCACCATTTCGCCATCGTGGATGAGGTGGACTCCGTGCTCATCGACGACGCCCGGACCCCGCTCATCATCTCCGGTCCGATCACGCGCAACGAAGCCGACGAGGCGCAGTTCATGGAGTTCCGCCCCTATGTGGAGCGGCTCTACCAGACGCAGCGCGCCCTGGTCAACCAGGTGCTCAACGAGGCCAAGAAGAAGATCGCCGAGGGCGACGAGGCCGAGGGCGGCAAACTCCTCCTGCGGGCCCACAAGGGCCTGCCGAAATACCAGCCGCTCATCAAGTTCCTCTCCGAGCCGGGCATGAAGGTGCTCCTGCAGAAGGCGGAGAACTACTACATGCAGGACAACGAGAAGGAGATGCCGGTCGTGACCGACCCGCTCTACTTCGTGATCAACGAGCAGCTCCACTCCGTCGATATGACCGACAAGGGCCACGAGGTGCTGGCCAGCGGGGTGGGCGACGACAACTTCTTCGTGCTGCCGGACGTGGGTTCCCGTATCGCCGAGATCGAGCACTCCGAGCTCTCCCTGCTGGAGAAGCAGCAGAAGAAGGACGAGCTGATGGCGGAGTTCTCCACCAAGAGCGAGCGCGTGCACACCGTGATCCAGCTCCTCAAGGCCTACACGATGTTCGAGAAGGATGTCGATTACGTGATCATGGACGGCAAGATCAAGATCGTGGACGAGTCCACGGGCCGTATCATGGAGGGCCGCCGCTGGAGCGACGGACTGCACCAGGCCGTCGAGGCGAAGGAGAACGTCAAGGTGGAGGGCGCCACGCAGACCTTCGCGACCATCACTCTGCAGAATTACTTCCGCATGTACCACAAGCTGGCCGGCATGACCGGTACGGCCGAGACCGAGGCGGGTGAGTTCTGGAGCATCTACAAGCTGGACGTGATGGTCATCCCGACCAACCGTCCCGTGATCCGCGACGACCAGAACGACCTGATCTACAAGACCAAGAAAGCCAAGTACGCGGCCGTGATCGACCGCATCGTGGAGCTGTCCAAGGCGGGCCGTCCGGTGCTCGTCGGTACGACGGACGTCGAGACCTCCGAGCTGCTCAGCCGCATGCTCCGGATGCGCGGCATCCGCCACAACGTGCTGAATGCCAAGGAGCACGCCCGCGAGGCGGAGATCGTCGCCCAGGCGGGCCAGACCTCCGCCGTGACCATCGCCACCAACATGGCCGGACGTGGTACGGATATCAAGCTCTCCGACGATGTCAAGAAGGCCGGCGGCCTCGCCATCATCGGTACGGAGCGGCATGACTCCCGCCGGGTGGACCGTCAGCTGCGTGGACGTGCCGGCCGTCAGGGCGATCCGGGTTCTTCGACCTTCTACGTGTCCCTGGAGGACAAGCTGATGCGCCTGTTCGGCTCCGAGCGGATCGCCGGCATGGTGGACAAGCTGGGCATGGAGGAGAACGAGGCCCTCGAGAGCAAGATGCTTTCCAACGCCATCGAGAACGCGCAGAAGAAGGTCGAGGAGAACAACTTCGGTATCCGCAAGCGTCTGCTCGAATACGACGACGTGATGAACTACCAGCGCGAGGCCATCTACTCCCGCCGGCGCAACGCCATCAGCGGCGAGAAGGTGGAGATCGACCTCCAGAACATGATGAAGGATACGGCCGCGCTCATCGTGGAGCGCAGCAAGGGCCTGCCTTTCGAGGAGTTCGAGGTCTCGCTGATGGCCCAGCTCTCCATCGATTCCGGCATGGACGCGGAGACTTATGAGAAAGCCAAGCCCGCGGAGATCGAAGACCGCCTCGTGGAGCACATGCAGGAGGTCTATCGCCGCAGGATGGACACGCTCGTGGAGCGCCTCTACCCGATTATCAAGGACGTCTATGAGAAGCAGGGCACGATGTACCAGAACATCGCCATCCCCATCTCCGACGGCCGCAAGCAGATGACCCTCTCGGTCGGCCTGGAGCGTGCCTACAATTCCGAAGGCCGCGAGATCGCCAAGACCCTGAGCAAGAACATCATCCTCTACCAGATCGACGAACATTGGAAGGAGCACCTCCGCGAGATGGACGACCTCAAGCAGAGCGTCCAGAATGCCTCCTACGAGCAGAAGGACCCGGTGGTGGTCTATAAGCTGGAGAGCTACAACCTCTTCGCCTCGATGCTCGAGACCCTCAACCAGGACGTCCTGTCCTTCCTCTTCAAGGCGTTCGTCCCGCTGCAGGACCGCCCGCAGCAGCCCCAGCGCTCCGTCCGTCCCAAGACGGACATGAGCCGCTACCAGGCCCGCCACAGCGACCTGAGCACCAACGGTGAGCAGAAGGCCAATGCGCCGGTCAAGGTCGACAAGCAGGTCGGACGCAACGATCCCTGCCCCTGCGGCAGCGGCAAGAAGTACAAACAATGCCATGGCCGCGGCCTGGTGTAAACTCCGCAGTCTATGAATTTCAGCAAGAATCTCAATGTGAATAAAAGCTCCAAGCCAGTGGAACAGAATGTAAACGACGTCAGCAGGATCTCCCAGGGTGCAGCCATCCGGGGCGATCTGTCTTCGTCCACCGACATCCGCGTTGACGGTCAGGTGGATGGTACCCTCTTCTCCGAAGGCAAGGTGGTGGTGGGCGAGTCCGCCCGCCTCTCAGGCAAGCTGTTCGCTACGAATATCGATTTCTGGGGCAAGATGGACGGAGATATCTTCGTCAAGGACACGCTCTCGCTCAAGAGTTCATCCGTGGTCAACGGCAACATCCATGTCCGCCGGATCCAGGTGGAGATGGGCGCCCAGATCAACGGTTCCTTCAAGATGATCTCCGAGCAGGAATACGATCAGCTGGTCTCCACGATGGTGCGCAGGACCGAACCCGCTCCGGCCAAGCCGGCCGCCAAGTCCGGTTTGAACCCCTTCGCGCCGAAGCCGTCCGCCCCGAAGCCGTCCGCGTCCAAGGCGGCCCCGAAGGCGGAACCCGCTGCCGAGACGCCGGTGGCTTCGTAGACCCGCCTGTCCGGAAGAAAAAAGGAACTGCCCCCAAGCCGGGGGCAGTTCCTTTTTTCTGCTGGATGTCAGCGGACTATTCCGGCTTGTAGGAATCCTTCAGCGAGACGGTCTTGTTGAAGACGGGCTTCTCCGGCGTGGAATCCGGATCCTTGACGTAGTAGCCGGTACGCTCGAACTGGACGGCGATGCCGGAGGCGTCCTCCAGCAGGGCGGGCTCTGCGAGGCCGCAGCCGAGGGTCAGCGACTCCGGATTCAGGAAGTCCTTGTAATCCTTGTCCTCAGGCACCTGGCTCATATCGGCGAGGGTGAAGAGGCGGTCGTAGTTGCGCAGCTCGATCTGCCGGGCGTGCGCGCAGGAGACCCAGTGGATGGTGCCCTTGACGCTGCGCCACTCTCCGCCGCCGGGCTTGGTGGCAGGGTCGTAGGTGCATTCCAGCTCCACGACCTTGCCGTCGGCATCCTTGATGACCTTTTCGCACTTGACGATGTAGGTGTATTTCAGGCGGACTTCGCCGTCCGGCTTGAGACGGAAGAATTTCTTCGGCGCGTCCTCCATGAAGTCGGCGCGGTCGATCCACAGCTCGCCCGTGAAGGGGACCTTGCGGGTAGCTCCTTCCGGCTCGGCCGGGTTGAGCGGGCAGTCATACCACTCCACGAGGCCTTCCGGCCAGTTGGTGATCCTGATCTTGAGCGGATCCTGCACCACCATATAGCGGTTGGCGCGGGCGTTGAGGTCCTGGCGGACGCACCACTCCAGCAGCTGGATGTCCATGAGCTGGTCGCGCTTGCTGACGCCGATCTTGTCGCAGAACATCTTGAGCGCGTCGGGCGTATAGCCGCGGCGGCGCACGCCGCAGAGCGTCGGCATGCGCGGATCGTCCCAGCCGGCCACGAGCCCTTTCTGCACGAGCTCCAGGAGCTTGCGCTTGCTCATCAGGGTGTAGGTCAGGTTGAGGCGGGCGAACTCGTACTGGTGGGACGGGTAGATCCCGAGGGTCTCGATGAACCAGTCGTAGAGCGGGCGGTGCACGTCGAATTCGAGCGTACAGATGGAGTGCGTGATGTGCTCGATGGAGTCGCACTGGCCGTGCGTGAAGTCGTACATCGGGTAGATGCACCACTTGTCGCCCGTGCGGTGGTGCGAGGCGTGCTTGATGCGGTAGAGGAGCGGGTCGCGCATCATCATGTTGGGATGTGCCATGTCGATCTTGGCGCGCAGCACCTTCTCGCCGTCGGCGTATTTGCCGTCGCGCATCTCGCGGAAGAGGCGGAGGTTCTCCTCGACGCTGCGGCTGCGGTACGGGCTCTCGACGCCCGGCTTGTCCACGGTGCCGCGGCCCTTGGAGATCTCTTCCTGGGTCTGGTCATCGACGTAGGCGAGCCCCCGCTTGATCAGGTCCTCGGCCCACTCGTAGAGCTGGTCGAAGTAGTCGGAGGCGTAGCACTCCTTCTCCCACTGGAAGCCCAGCCATTTGATGTCCTCCTTGATGGCGTCCACGTATTCGGTGTCTTCCTTGACGGGGTTGGTGTCGTCGTAGCGGAGGTTGGTCTTGCCGCCGTATTTCTGTGCCAGGCCGAAGTTGATGCACAGCGACTTGGCGTGCCCGAGGTGCAGGTAGCCGTTGGGCTCCGGCGGGAAACGGGTCAGGATGGACGGCACTTTGCCGGTCTTCAGGTCGTTCTCGATGATTTCCTCCAGGAAATTGAGTTTCTTCTCGTTTTCTTCCATACTTTGTAAGTGTCGCCGATGATCAGGCTGCCGCACCCCCTCCCTGTTGCTTTGCAACCCTACCCGGGAAAACGGTCGGGGGTGCGGCAGCCTGATCATCGTTTAAATCGTGCAAATTTACGAATTAATCCTTAAATTTGCGAACTTAATAAGAAGCTGACGATGATTAAATCGATGACCGGCTACGGCAAAGGTATTGCCGAGCTCACCACGGGGCGGCTGACCCTCGAGATCCGCACCCTCAACGGCAAGAACTGTGATATCAACATCAAGTCCCCGCTCCTCCCCAAGGACCGGGAGCTGGAGGTGCGCAAACTTTTGACCGAGCGGCTGCAGCGCGGCACGGTGGATCTGCTGCTGACCTTCGAGCCCAAGGCGGGCGCCGCGGCGCGCCAGATCGATGCGGCGTTGGTGGAGAATTATTTCCGGCAGATCCATGCCATCGGCTGCAAGGTGGGCATCGCGATGCCCAAGGCCGACTACCTCGAGGCCATCCTGCGCTTCCCGGACGTGTTCGAGGGGGGCAAGCAGGAGGTCCTTCCCGAAGGGGAGTGGCCGGCCGTGCAGGCGGCGCTGGAGTCGGCGCTGACGGCGCTGGACGCCTTCCGCAGCCGCGAGGGTGCCGCGCTCTATGCCGACGTGACCGGCCGCGTGAAGACCATCCTCGCCCTCTATGACGAGGTCGAATCGCATGAGCAGGAGCGCCTGGAAGCCGTCCGGGAGCGTATCCTCAAGGCCGCGGAGGAGCTGCAGGTCAAGCTGGACAAGGAGCGCTTCGAGCAGGAGATGATCTTCTACCTGGAGAAACTGGACATCAATGAAGAGAAGGTCCGCCTGCGCCAGCACTGCAAGTACTTCATGGATACCATCGACGGCGAGCCGTATCCCGGCAAGAAGCTCGGCTTCATCATCCAGGAAATGGGCCGCGAGATCAATACCACCGGCTCCAAGGCCAACCACGCGGAGATCCAGAAACTCGTCGTCCGCATGAAGGACGAACTCGAAAAGATCCGCGAGCAGTCGATGAATATCCTCTAGTCCGAGAGTTCCAGCCAGCGCTCTTCGCGGCGGCTGATCTCGTCCATAAGGGTCTGGATGCGCTCGGAGGCCGACTGGAGTTCGGTGTAGGGGAGTGCGCCGGAGGACATGCGGGCTTCGAGCTCCGCTTTTTCGGCTTCGAGTTGCGGCAATTCGGCTTCGATCGCCTCCAGTTCGCGCTGCTCCTTCCAGGTGAGTTTGCGGGGCTTGGCCGCCCCCCTGCGGGCAGACGGGAAGCGGCCCGGATTGCCTGCGTCTCGGCTTCCATCCTCGCTTTCCGCTGACGCGGAAACCGGATCCGACGCCACGGATCCTGCTGCGGCTGAGCCTTCGCCGTCAGGCAACGCCGGCGCCGCTTTTTCCCCGTCTGCCCGCAGGGCGGCGGCCTTCTTGCGCTGTGCCTCCACGTCGCGGATGTAGGCGCGGTACTCGGAGAACTTGCCGATGAAATCCTTGACGTGGCCCCCGCCGGTGAAGACCAGCAGGTGCTCCGTCACGCGGTCCAGGAAATGCCGGTCGTGGCTGACGATGAGCAGACTCCCGGCAAACTCCTTCAGATACTCCTCCAGGATGTTCAGCGTCACGATGTCCAGGTCGTTGGTAGGCTCGTCGAGGATGAGCAGGTTGGGCTCCTGCATCAGGATCGTCAGCAGGTAGAGCCGCCGCTTCTCGCCGCCCGAAAGACGCTCCACCCGCGTGGAGAGCATGTCGTGCGGAAACAGGAAACGCCCCAGCAGGCGCGTGTCGGGCACGATGTCCAGCACCGTGTCGCCCGGCCGGAACTCCATGCCCTGCTGGCGGTAATAGCCGATTTTCAGCGTCTCGCCCCGGTCGATGACCCCGCTGTCGGGCTCCAGGGCTCCGGTCAGCAGGTCCAGGAAGGTGCTCTTCCCGACACCGTTGCGCCCCACGATGCCGATCTTGTCCATCCGCTGGAAATTGTAGGTAAAGTCCTTCAGCATCGGGATGCCTTCCCAGTCGTAGCAGACGTCCCGGCAGTTGATGATTTTCCCGCCCAGGCGCGAAGCGGCGCCCACGCCTTCGAAACTGACCTGCTGCGTGCGATAGACCTGCGCGGCGCGGTCCGCGAGCTCGTGGAAGGCGTCGATCCGGTACTGGGCCTTGCCGCTGCGGGCGCAGGGCGTGGCGTGGATCCATTCCAGCTCGCGCCGCAGGAGGTTGCGGACCTTGTCGGTCTCGGCGTTGTAGTGGGCGATGCGCTCCTCGCGCTTCTCCAGGTAGTTCTGGTAGTTGCCTTTATAGGTATAGACGGCGCCGTGGTCCAGCTCCATCACGGTGTTGCACACGCGGTCCAGGAAATAACGGTCGTGCGTGACCATCAGCAGGGTGCAGCGGCTGCGCTTCAGGTATCCTTCGAGGAACTCGATGGCCTCGATGTCGAGGTGGTTGGTGGGCTCGTCCAGGATGAGGAAATCGGCTTGCAGGGCAAGCAACTCGCTGAGCGCCACGCGCTTGACTTCGCCTCCGGAGAGGGCCGACATGGGCTTGGCGAAATCCGGCAGGCGGAAGTTGGTCAGGAATTCCCGGACGCGCTGGCGGTAGTCGCGCCGCTCCTCGTCGTGCCAGGCGGCCGTGAGCGGGGTGCTGTGGCGCAGGATCTGCTCCTCGACGGACAGGCCGGGATCGTAGTCGTACTCCTGCTGCAGGAAGGCGATGCGGATGTCTTTCAGGAAGAGGATGCGCCCGCCGGAATCGGACTTGTCCTGCCCGGCGAGGATGCGCAGCAGCGTCGTCTTGCCCGTGCCGTTGGGCGCGATCAGGGCGATCTTGTCGCCTTCGTTGATATTGAACCCGATGTGCTCGAAGAGCACCTTGGGCCCGTAGGATTTGGAGATGTTCTCGATCTGCAGATAGCTGGGCATACTACATCAGCCCGAGCACGCGGGAGCGGGAGAGCAGGCAGTCGCCGACGGAGGCGGCCCGGCGGCCCAGCTGGGAAAGCACGATGGTGGTGTCCTGGGAGACGCGCGGCAGGGAGAGGCGGTTGACGGCGGTCTTGATCGGGAGGAGGAGGTAGTCCTTGCCGACGATGAGGCGTCCGCCGATCACCACGAGTCCCGGGTTGAAGACGTTCAGCACGCCGGAGATGCCGCGGCCGAGCGTGTCGCCGATCTGGCCGATGGCGTCGATGGCGAGCACGTCGCCCTCTTCGACGGCGCGCAGGATCTCGTCCAGCTCCACGTCGCCTTTGCGGTTGTAGGGGGCGGACATGGAGGAAGCCTGCCCCTTCTTCAGCTTCTCGATGATCATCCGGTGCAGGGCGGAGCCGGAAGCGCCCGTCTCCAGGCAGCCGACCTTGCCGCAGCGGCAGATGATGTCATTGTCCAGGACGGGGAAGTGCCCCAGCTCGCCGGAGTAGCCCGACTTGCCGTAGTAGAGGCGCCCGTCCATGATGATGCCCATGCCCAGGCCCCAGCTGACGTTGATGAAGATCATGTCGGGGTCGGCCTTCTTGCCGAGGGACATGTATTCGCCGTAGGCCATGGCGCGGGAGTCGTTCTCGATCGTGACGGGGACGTTGAATTCTTTCTGGAAAATGCTCTTGAGGGGGAGGTCGTCACCGACGAAGTAGGTCAGGCTGTAGCCCTTCTCGGGATTGACGCGGCCGGACAGGCTCACGCCCACGCCGAGCACCTTGATCCAGGGGATGCCGCTCTTGATGACCTGGTCCATGACCATGCGGCAGATGGTGCGGAAGGAATTCTCGTTGGCCTCGAGCACGAATTCGATATCCTGTATATAGGAGATGATCTCGCCCTTGAAATCGCTGATGGCGATGTGGAAATGGTGGCGCGCCACATCGACGCCCACGAAATAGCCGGCGTCCGGATTGAGACCATAGACGCTCGGGCGGCGTCCGCCCGAAGTGCCCACCTTGCCCTCGTCCTTGAGGAAATTGTCCTCGATCAGTTCGCTGACGAACTTGGTGATGGTGGGGACACTGATCCCCAATGCCCGGCTGAAATCGGCAATGCTGTAGTTGTTGTGTGCGATGCACAGGCGCAAGATCTCCCGCTTGACGGTTGCACTTTTGCCGGAATTGTCGTTGAGGAAGGTGTTGGTCATAATCGGTTCTAGTATGCAGTAATTGCAAAAATATACAAAAAAACCGTATATTTGTCATGATTCTTGAAGAAATTTAATAATGTCGGCCCTAAAAATCTTCAAAAACATCCGGAACTACCGGCTTTCGATGCGCGCGAAGCTGATTGTCAGCCTTTCGCTGATTGCCGCCATCCTGCTGGTGTCCCTGCTGATTTCGGTGATGGAATACTCCGGAATGAGCGATTATGTCTCGGACCTGATTGCCGACGACATCAGCAGCATCAACGTGGCCAACCGCCTGGCCGATATGAGCAATACCTACAATCTCGAGATCCTGGCCGTCGTGGGCGACGAAACCTCCCTGCGGGTGCCGGATTTCGACGACGGCTATTTCAAGTCGCACTGCGACTCGCTGCGCTCCAGCGTCCCCTCCAACCAGGTGAAGCCCCTCGCGGATTCGGTCATGTATTCGTACTCGGCCTATATGCTGACCTCCCTGGAGCTGGAAGACGTGCTCCAGTCGGATTTCATCGATTCCCGCTCCTGGTATTTCGAGCGGCTCCAGCCGCGCTACGACCGCCTGCGCGCCGACCTGGAGGCCCTTTCGGAAGCCATCTACCAGGACCTGGCCAAGAATTCCGCCACCTTCGAGGGCGGCTTCTACCGGAGCATCATCCCGGGCATCGTGGCCGTGGGCGTGGGCCTGCTGCTGGTCGTGATGCTGCTCTTCTTCCTGCTGGCCTTCTACGTGAATCCGCTCTACAAGATGCTGGAAGGCCTGGATGCGTACCGCTCGCAGGACAAGAAATACAATGTCAAGTTCGACGGCGACGACCAGCTCGCCCGGCTCAACGAGGGGATCTCCGAACTGGCAGGTGAGAACCGCCAGTTCCGTTCGCGGATCAAGACCATCGGCAGGAAATGAACTGGAAGGTCATCAGCAGGAACGTCGGTTATGCCCTCCTCGTCAGTGCGCTCTTCATGCTGCTGTCGGTGGGCGTGTCGCTGCTCGGCGGGCGCGATTCCGCGCTGGCCGCGCTGCTCATCTCCTTCCTGATCACCTTCATCGTCGGGATCTTTCCCTTCATCTTTGTCCGCGACACCCCGGCGATCACGCTGAAGGAGGGGTACGTGATCATCTGCCTGTCCTGGCTCCTGTCCTTCATCTTCGGCATGCTGCCCTATGCCCTCTGGGGCGGGCCCTTCACCCTGCAGAATGCCTGGTTCGAGTCCGTAAGCGGCTTCACGACCACGGGCGCCACGATTCTGGACGACATCGAGGCGCTGCCGCACAGCCTCCTGTTCTGGCGGGCCTCCACCCACTTCATCGGCGGCTTGGGAGTCGTGGTGTTCCTGCTGCTGCTCATCCCCGGCTCCAACCAGATGAAGATGCGCCTGACCAACATGGAGCTGACCTCGCTCTCGCGGGGCGGCTATTCCACGCGGACCAACAAGACGGTCTATATTTTCGCCTTCGTCTATCTGGGGCTGCTGGTGTTTTCGTTCATTTCCTATCTGCTGGCCGGGATGTCCCCCTTCGACGCCGTGTGCCATGCGATGAGCGTGAGCGCCACGGGCGGCTTCAGCTCGCGCAACCTCTCGATCGCCGCCTTCGATTCCCGCTGGGTGGAGGGCATCACGATGTTCTTCATGTACCTGTCTTCGCTCCACTTCGGGATCATCTACCTGGCCGTCGTGACGCGTTCCAACAAGCCCTACGACAACCCGGTCGTCAAATTCTACACCTTCTGGGTGCTGGTCATGGCCCTGATCGTGGGCGCCGGACTCAAGGGCAACGGCATCTGCCCGACCTGGGGAGACGCCTTGTGGAACGGCCTGTTCGAGACGCTCTGCGTCACGACCACGTCGGGATTCGCCATCCTGGACAATGCGGAGTGGCCCCTCTGGATCGTGATGGTGCTGATGTTCTCCGCCGTCATGTGCGGCAGTGCCGGATCGACTTCCGGCGGCGTCAAGGTCGATCGCGTCCTGCTGTTCTTCAAGGCGCTGGGACGCCGGGTCAATGCGATCCTGCATCCTTCTTCCATCAATGAAGTGCGGCTCGGGAAGCGGGTCCTCCGCGAGGAGGAGGTGGCCCCGCACATCCAGTATATCGCCCTCTACGGCCTGCTGCTGGCCCTTTCCGTGGCGGCCAGCCTGTTCGTCGGGGTGGATCACCAGAACAGCTTCATCGCTTCGGTCACGAGCCTGGGCAATGTGGGCCCCGCCTACGGCGCGCTCGGGACCATGGGCTCGTTCAACAGCGTACCGCTGCTGGGCAAACTGGTCTTCACCCTGGACATGTTCCTCGGGCGGATCGAAATCTATCCGGTCCTGGCCGTCGTGGCCATGATCTTTGACAAACGCGCCCGGGGATGATGGACCGCGCGGGTTTCCTGGAGCAGCGCTTCCTTTCCTCGTTCCAAGCGGAGCCGACCCCCTGCCAGGCGCGGCTGCTGCGGGAAGTGGCGGAATTCGTGACCTGCGACGATGCGGACATCCTCGTGGTCAACGGATATGCCGGCACGGGCAAGACGACGGCCGTCGCCGCGGTCATCGGCGCCTTGAAGGAGATCGGCACCCCGTCGGTGCTGCTCGCTCCGACCGGCCGGGCCGCCAAGGTGCTGTCGGGCATCGCCCACCTTCCCGCATTCACCATCCACAAGCATATCTACCGCCAGAAAAGCGTCGGCAGCGACGGTTTCGGGCAGTTTTCCCTCTCTCCCAACAAAGCCAAGGGGACGCTTTTCGTCGTCGATGAAGTGTCGCTGATCGGCATCGAGGCCGCTTCCGGGCAGGGTTCCGCCGCCTTCGGTACGGGCAATCTGCTGGAAGACCTCGTCTCGTTCGTGCGCAACGGGCTGGACTGCCGCCTGATCCTGATCGGGGACGCCGCCCAGCTGCCGCCCGTGGGGCTGGACGCTTCGCCGGCCCTGTCGAAGGCTTTCATGGACGGCTTCGGCGGGGTGCGCTACAGCACGCTGACCTCCGTGGTGCGGCAGGCCGCGGACTCCGGCATCCTCCGCAACGCCACGCATCTGCGGGAGATGATCGCCGGGGGCGGGGAGTCTTTTTCCGGCTGGCAGCTCGACCTGCACGGGACGGACGACGTGGAGCGCATCGGCGGCGGAGAGCTGATCGAGGCCATCACGGACGCATACGGACGCTACGGAGAGGACGGGACCGTGATCCTGTGCCGCTCCAACAAGCGGGCGATCCGCTACAACCTGGGCATCCGCTCGACGGTGCAGTTCAAGGAAGAGCGGCTGGTGCGCGGGGATGCGCTGATGATCGTCAAGAACTGCTACCAGTTCGTGGAGGACGTGCCCGGGATGGACTACATCGCCAACGGTGACATCGCCAAGCTGGAGCGGATCAGCGGCTTCGAGGAGCGCTACGGGCTGCATTTCGCGACCGCCATCCTTTCCTTCCCGGACTACGGGGGCGTGGAACTCCAGGCGAAGGTGTGCCTGGACACGCTCGAGTCCGAGTCCGCCTCGCTGACGTATGAACAGCAGAATGCGCTCTACCAGGGCGTGTCGGCGGACTATGCCGACCGCGGGACCAAGAAGAAAATCTGGGAGGCGGTGCGCGAGGACCCCTATTTCAATGCCCTGCAGATCAAGCACGCCGAGGCGATCACCTGCCACAAGTCGCAGGGCGGGCAGTGGGACTGCGTGTTCATCGACTGCCCCTTCTGGCAGGACGAGCAGACGCTCGACGACCTGAAATGGCTCTACACCGCCCTCACGCGGGCGGTGAAGCAAGTATATCTCGTGAATTTCAAAGACCGGTTCTTCGTATGAGAAAGACCTTGTTGACCCTGGCGCTGCTGTGTGCGGCGCTGCTGTGCGGCCGTGCCGAGGACCGCAACGTGACCCCGTCGCCGGACGGGAAGAAGGAGGCGTTCACCCGCGACAACGATCTCTGGATCCGTTCGCTGCCCGATTCGACCGAGACGCGCCTGACTTTCGACGGGTCGGAACTGATCCTCAACGGCTACGCCTCGTGGGTTTATTACGAGGAGATTTTCGGCCGCGCTTCGCGCTACAAGGCCTTCTGGTGGAGCCCCGATTCGCAGCGGCTCGGTTTCTACCGTTTCGACAATTCGGCCGTGCCGATGTTCCCCATCTATTCGCCCTTCGGGCAGGACGGGACCCTGCACCGCACCCGCTATCCCAAGGCGGGGGAGCCCAACCCTTCCGTGCGGATCGGCATCATCGAGGCGCGGGCGGGGGCGGAGCCGGTCTGGGCCGATTTCGACGACTCGCCGGAGCAGTATTTCGGCACGCCTTTCTGGGGGGCCGATTCCCGCGAACTCTATGTGTCGCGCGAGCCGCGGAGGCAGAACCGGCTGGACCTGTATGCGGTGAGCGCCGCCGACGGCTCCAGACGGCAGGTCTATCACGAAGAGTACCCGGATGCCTGGGTGGAATGGATTGAGGGAATGATCTTTACCGACAAGGGCCTGTATATGGCGCGCAACTTCGAGTCGGGCTGGGAGCAGATCTATTTCCTGGGCTATGACGGCACGCTCCGGCGCCTGACCGACGGACAGAACTGGAACATCCGCCTGCTGCGGGTCGATGAAAAGAAGGGAGATGTCTGGTTCACGGCCAAGCGGGACTCCCGCCTGCATACGGCGCTGTACCGGCTGGACCGCAAGGGCCGCATCACGGCGCTGACCGATCCGGAATACAATGCCGCCGGGGTGAGGATCGCCGAAGACGGCAAATCTTTTTCGGCGATGCTTTCCACGGCCCGCACCCCCTGGAAGTCGGTCGAGGGCCGGACGGACCGGTACGCCATCACGCAGGTCGTGGATACGGTCCAGGTGGACCTGGCCGCCCGTCCTTCTCCGCAGATCGTCCGGCTGGAGCATGAAGGCTTCGACCTCTACGGACTGATGTCGCTGCCGGCGGGTTTCGACCCTTCGAAGAAGTATCCCGTGCAGATGCAGCTCTACGGCGGCCCGGGCACGCCCTATGTGCGTGACAGCTGGGGCG
>CAMHIP010000007.1 GCA_946185205.1 uncultured Bacteroidales bacterium
AGATCTTGACGTTGCAGTTGCAGATGGCGAAAATCTTGCCTTCGCCGTCGATGTTTGTGATCTGGTGCACGAAACCGTTGTCCTCCGCTTTCCGGAGGATCTCCATGCATTCATCGTAGGTGATGTAGTGGCCGCGGCCAGTCTCGGCCAGATAGTCGGCCATGTCGCCGACGCCGATGCACCAGTCGCGGTAGTCGTCGGCGCAGCCCTCGTCCAGCTTCTTCCTTCCGTAGCGGCAGGAGCAGATCCCCACGCCCAGGTGCCCTTCGTAGCGCTTGAGCCAGTAGGAAATGTGCTCGATGTCAATGGATTCGTTCTCCAGGGAGATGGCCTTCTCCACCGGGATGACATGCATGCCGATGCCGGAGCCGCCCATAGGCACCATCGGGGTGATCTTCTCCAACGGGAGGAAGGTCATCCGCTCGAAGAACATCGCCAGCTCCGGATGCCGGTCCATCAGTTCGACGTTCATGTTGGTGTATTCCGCGGAGCCCGGGACGAACATGGGCACCCAATAGACGCGGTCTTCCCGCTCGTAGGTGGCGCCGGGCACGGGGCCGTCCTTTGTATATTTGTCGCCGTAGTCGTACTCCAGCATACCGAAGAAGGCGAGCTTGTCCAGCAGGCCGTCAAAGTCGGCTTCGGTCGAGGCATAGTGCTTCTGGCGGTTCATCTCGTGCAGCTGCGCCCGCGTCCAGTGCTTGCGCACCTTGAGCGGATTGCCGGGCAGCATGTCAAGCAGCAGGTCCAGCGAGGCTTCGCGGGTGATGGGATCCATCTCATCCTCGAAGATGCAGGCCAGGCCCCAGTACTCGGGGGCTTCCGTGGTCATCTTGATCTTTCCGGGGATGCGGTCCGTGATGTGACGGACCAGCTTGATCAGCTTGGGATTGGGATTCTTGTCACCAAAGTGCTTGGGGACAAATTTCCGGGACATTTCAGGCATAGGATATCAGTTTCAGTGTGTTATTGTTTCCATTGGCGGACCTCGCCGAGCAGCCACTCCGCGAAGACCTCTACCCCCTCGCCCGTCTTGGCACAGATGGGGATGACGCGCGCCTTCGGATTGCGCATGTGCACGTAGCGCTCGCAGCGCTCCAGGTCGAAATCGAAATACGGCAGGACGTCCGTCTTGTTGATCAGCACGACGTCGCAGACGGAAAACATGAGCGGGTACTTCAGCGGCTTATCGTCGCCCTCCGGCACGGAGAGAATCATCGCGTTGCAGCAGCTGCCCGTGTCGAATTCCGCGGGGCAGACCAGGTTGCCGACATTCTCCAGGATCACGAGGTCCAGCGCGTCCAGCGGCACGTTGTCCAGCCCCTGACGCGTCATCTCGGCGTCCAGGTGGCACATGCCGCCCGTATGCAGCTGGATGGATTCCACGCCCGTCGCCTCGCGGATCTTAACGGCGTCCACGTCGCTGTCGATGTCGGCTTCCATCACGGCCAGGCGGATCTTGTCCTTGAGGAGGTTGATGGTCCGGATCAGCGTCGTGGTCTTGCCGCTGCCCGGGGAGGACATGAGATTCAGCAGGAAGACGCCCTTCTCCTTCAGTTCGCGCCGGAGCGCATCGGCATCCAGGGCGTTGTCGGCAAAGACGCTTTTCTTGATTTCGATGACTTTTACTTCATCCATAGGTTTTAGTCCAGTGTTATCATACAAATGTAGCAATAATGAGGCAGATAGCCAAATTTTTCATTTTTGCGTCGATTTAATTTGCACTTTTCGGCCAAAAATCCGTATTTTTGTGACCCGTATTCAACAAAATCTTGTCTTTATGAAATACGGGTACGACAACGCGAAATATCTCAAGATCCAATCCGAGCACATCAAGGAGCGCATCGCCCAGTTCGGCGACAAACTGTACATGGAATTCGGCGGCAAGCTGTTTGACGACTACCACGCCAGCCGCGTGCTCCCCGGGTTCGAGCCGGACAGCAAGTTCAAGATGCTCTACCAGCTGAAGGACGATCTTGAAATCGTCATCGTGATCAGCGCCGTGGACATCGAGAAGAACAAGATCCGCAGCGACCTGGGCATCACCTACGACGTGGACGTGCTGCGCCTGCGGGACGAGTTCCGCGCGCGCAAATTCAACGTCAACAGCGTCGTCATCACCCACTACAACGGACAGGCCAGCGCCGACGCCTACCGCAAGCGACTTGAGCGCATGGGCATCAAGGTGTACTACCACTACACGATCGAGGGCTATCCCCACAACGTGGCCCTGATCGATTCCGACGAGGGCTTCGGCAAGAACGACTACGTAGAGACCTCCAAGCCGCTCGTGGTCGTGACCGCGCCCGGCCCGGGCAGCGGCAAGATGGCCGTCTGCCTGAGCCAGCTCTACCAGGAGAACAAGCGGGGCATCAAGGCCGGCTACGCCAAATTCGAGACCTTCCCGGTCTGGAACCTCCCGCTGAACCACCCCGTCAACATCGCCTACGAAGCCGCCACGGCCGACCTGGACGACGTCAACATGATCGATCCCTTCCACCTGGAGGCCTACGGCACGACAGCCGTCAACTACAACCGCGACATCGAGATCTTCCCGGTGATGAACGCCCTCTTCGAGAACATCTACGGCGAATCACCCTACAAGTCGCCCACCGACATGGGCGTCAACATGATCGGCTCCTGCATCAGCGATGACGAGGTCTGCCGCGAGGCCTCCAAGCAGGAGATCATCCGCCGCTACTACACGGCGCTCTGCCGTTTCGCCGACGGCAAGGCCACGGAAGCCGAGGTCAACAAGATCGCCCTCGTGATGAAGAAGGCCGGCGTCACTACCGCCTACCGCAAGACCACCGTCGCCGCCCACGAACGCCTTGAGAAATGCGGCACCGCCACCGCGGCCATCGAACTGGAAGACGGCACCATCCTGACGGCGGAGACCTCTCCCCTGCTCGGGCCCAGCGCCGCCCTGCTGCTCAACGCCTTGAAGCACCTGGCGGGCATCGCCCACAACGTCAAGCTGATCCCCCAGACGATGATCGCCCCGATCCAGAAGACGAAGGTGACCTATCTCCACGGGCACAACCCCCGCCTGCACACCGACGAGGTCCTGGTCCTCATCTCGATGATGAGCCTGCTGGACGAGAACTGCAAGATGGCGATCGACCAGCTGCCCAAGCTGGCCGGCGCCCAGGTCCACTCCACCGTCATGCTGAGCGAGGTGGACAGCAAGACCTTCCAGAAGCTGGGCATCGGGCTCACCTGCGACCCGGTCCGCAAAAAAGACGGCCAGGAAGTCTAGCTTCCCGGCCGTCCTGCTTTACGCAGCCATCCATTATTGTTCCATCGACTTCACGTGCGCGAGGAAATCGCGCACATGTTGTTTGTATTCCTCCGGATGCTTGGCGTAGGCGTTGGCGTGGACGGCACCTTCGGCCACCCACATCTCCTTGTAGCCGTTGACCTTGGCGTCGTAGTTCTTCTGCAGGTTGGAGAAGGACACGAAGTCGTCGGCATCGCCGTGGATGAAGAGCATCGGGCGCTGGCATTTGGCCAGCTGCTTGACGGAGGACGCCTCCTTGAAGGTCCAGCCGTAGCGGTTCTTGGTCACGATGCTGGCGCTGTTGAGCACGTCGCGCGGGATGAAGGGGAAGGTCTGCTTGAGGTTGAAGGCGAACTGGTCGCGGACGGACGAATAGCCGCAGTCCTCGACAAAGCAGCGGACATAGTCGGGCAGCGGGTCGCCGCTGGTCATCATGACGGTGGCGCCGCCCATGGAGACGCCGTGCAGGACCATGAAGTCATCATGGAAGATATTGTGCGCCACGTCGATCCATTTCTCGACATCCAGCCGGTCGTTCCATCCCATCTGGATATGGTCGCCCTCGGAGTAGCCGTGATACTGCAGGTCCGGGAAGAGGACGTTGTAGTTGAAATCGTCACGGTACATCCGCACCAGGTACAGGAACACGAGGTGGTTGTCACCATAGCCGTGCACGACCAGGGCGGTACCCTGGGCATGGGCCGGGTCGGCGGCGGGGACATAGCAGGCGTGGACCTTGAAATTGCGGTGGCCCGTGATGGTGGTATCTTTCAGCACGCCGTCTTTCTTGAGCCGGTCATACCAGGCGGTGCTGCCGGGCATTAAGGAGTCCGCCTTGTGGCGGGTGCGTTCGATGTCGGCGATGCCGTGCGGCGAGGGGGTCAGGGCATACTTGGTCATGAACCGGCCTGCGGCGCAACTGCTCAATGCCAACACGACAAGCGCCAGGATCCCGGTTTTTGAGAAGAAATGGAGAATGGTTTTCATATTTTTCACAATTATGTGGTAGTGTCTGACTGCAAAGATAGCGAGATTTTGTAAATTTGCAGCTACAACTGAACGATAACCATGAACACCCCTGACACTTTTGACGTCATCATCCTGGGCGGCGGCATCACCGGCGCAGGCACGCAGCGGGATTGCGCCATGCGCGGCCTGCGGACCCTGCTGATCGAGCGTTCCGACATCGCCACCGGCGCCACGGGCCGCAACCACGGCCTGCTGCATTCCGGTGCGCGCTATGCCGTGAACGACGCGGAATCCGCCGCCGAGTGCATCAAGGAGAACATGATCCTGCGGCAGATCGCCTCTCACTGCATCGAAGAGACGGACGGCCTGTTCATCACCCTCCCGGAAGACGACCTCGGATACCAGAAGACCTTCGTTGAATCCTGCCGCCGGGCTGGGATCGATGCCCAGGTCATCGACCCGGACCTGGCCCGGCGCCTCGAACCCTCGGTCAACCCCGACCTGATCGGCGCCGTCCGCGTCCCGGACGGCAGCGTCGACCCGTTCCGCCTGTGCGCGGCCAACATGCTGGACGCCAAACTGCACGGCGGCCAGGTCCGGCTCCATACGGAAGTCACGGGATTCATCCGCGAGGGCGATGCGATTACCGGCGTGCACACGGTCAACCGCCAGACCGGCGAGAAACGGGATTTCCACGCACCGGTCGTCGTGAATGCCTGCGGCATCTGGGGACACCGCATGGCCGGGCTGGCCGGCGTGAACGTGGGCATGTTTCCCGCCAAGGGAGCGCTCCTCATCTTCGCGCACCGCGTCAACAACCTGGTCATCAACCGCTGCCGCAAGCCGTCCAACGCCGACATCCTGGTCCCGGGCGACACCGTCTGCATCATCGGCACCACGTCCACGCGCATCCCCTTCGAGGAATGCGACAGCGTAGCCGTGACGCCCGAGGAAGTCGATCTGCTGATCACGGAAGGGGCCAAACTCGCCCCATCCCTCTCCTCTACCAGAATCCTGCGCGCGTATGCGGGCGTGCGTCCGCTCGTGAGCGCTGACGACGATCCGTCCGGACGCAACATCTCGCGCGGCATCGTCTGCTTGGACCACGAGCAGCGCGACGGGCTGAAGGGCTTCGTCACCATCACGGGCGGCAAACTCATGACCTACCGCCTGATGGCCGAGATCGCCACGGACACCGTATGCCGCAAACTGGGTGTGGACAAGCCCTGTACCACGGCCGTCACGCCCCTGCCCGGCTCGGAGGAGAAATCCTACGAGGCCGTCGCCAAGCGGATCTGGGAGTCGCCGTCCATGGCGCAGAAGGCCGCAGCGGCCCGTCTGGGCACGAGCGCGGAGCGCATCCGCAGCGGCAACCGCCTGGACGACGCGCTGGTCTGCGAATGCGAGGAAGTGTCGGTCGGCGAGATTGAGAACGCCGTGGAGCGGCTGGATGTTTCGACCCTCACGGACCTGCGCCGCCGCACCCGCGTGGGCATGGGGACCTGCCAGGGAGAATTCTGCGCCTGCCGCGCCGCCGGCCTGCTGGCCCGCGCCCACGGCTGCACGGCCCAGGCCCGCGCCGACCTGCAGGATTTCATCCAGGAACGCTGGAAAGGCAACTTCCCCATCGGCTGGGGCGACACGCTCCGCGAAGCGGAATACACACAGTGGGTCTATAAACACGTTCTGGGCTTATGAGATTCGATACCGTCATCATAGGAGGCGGACTGGCCGGACTCACCGCCGGCATCTGCCTGCAGCAGGAAGGGCGCAGCTGCGCCATCGTCAGCACCGGGCAGAACGCCCTGCATTTCTTCTCGGGCAGTTTCGAGTCCGTCGAAGCCCCCACCCCGCGCATGTCCGACCTCTTCACACAGGCGGGCATCGCCGTGCATTACAGCCCGGGCGTCCGCCTGATGCCGCTGGGCACTTTCCGTCCCGCCGCCCTGTCCCTGAGCGACGTGACCCTGGCGGAGACGCCGAAATTCGCACGCAAAGTGCTCATTGTCAACTTCCTGGGATACCAGGATTTCTTCACTACCTTCCTGGCCGACGGACTGGAGCGGGAAGGCATGAGCTGCCGTATCGCCACGCTCGACCTCCCGGAGACGGGCCAGATCATGAGCAGCCCGAGCGAAATGCGCTCCGTCCAGATCGCGCGCGTCATGGACCGCGCCTGGGAGAAAGCGGTGCAGGAAGTGCGCATCCTGCTCAAGGACGAAGACACCGTGATCCTGCCGCAGGTCTTCGGCCTGAACGACAGTTCCGTCCCGGAACGCGTGCGCCAGGCCATCCCCGCCCGCGTCATCTTCGTCGGCACGCTGCCCCCGTCGGTGCCCGGCATCCGCACCCAGCAACTCCTCAAGCGCCGCTTCGAGGTACTGGGCGGCACCTACCTCTCCGGCGACGAAGTCCTGCAGGCGCATCTGCATGACGGTGCCGTGCACAGCATCGTCACCCGCAACCTGGGCAGCCATTACCTGGAAGCGGACCACTTCATCCTGGCCTCCGGCGGATTCTTCTCCAAGGGACTGAAATCCAATCCTTTCCAGGTGTCCGAGCCGGTCTTCGGCCTGGATGTACGGCAAGCCGGAGACCGCAGCGCCTGGTACGACCCGGACTTCAAGGCCGACCAGCCCTACCTGCAGTTCGGCGTGGAGACCGACGAAGCCCTGCATCCCCTGCTCGGCGGCCGCCCTGTAAGGAACCTTTATGCCATCGGCTCCGTGCTCGGCGGCACCCGGCCGGAGCTCGGCACCGGCGCCGGGCTGGCGCTGCGCAGCGCCTTCGCCGCCGCAGACGGCATCCTGGAATCCCCTGTCATCCCGAACGAAGCGTAGCATCCATGAAAATACAAGAATATACCGTCAGCAAATACAATTTCGAGGAGTGCATGAAGTGCACCGTCTGCACGGTGTACTGCCCCGTCCTGCAGGTCAATCCGGCCTATCCCGGACCCAAGCAGGCCGGACCGGACGGAGAACGGCTCCGCCTCAAGGATCCCTATTTCTTCAACTATGCGCTCAAATACTGCATGAACTGCAAGCGCTGCGAGGTGGCCTGTCCGTCCGGCGTGCATGTCGCAGACCTGATCCAGGCGGCCCGCATCAAGTACAGCCGGGACGTTCCCAAACTGCGCGACCGCATCCTCGCCTCCACCGACCTGATGGGCTCGCTGGCCCGGCCCTTCGCCCCCGTCGTCAACGGTGTGACCGGCCTCGGGATCACGCGCTCCGTGCTGGACGCCACCCTGCAGATCGACCACCGGAGGGTCTTCCCCAAGTACAGCGGACGCAGCTTCGAGGCCTGGCTCCGCCGCCGCGCGAAGGAGCAGGCGGCCTACCGTGAGCAGGTGGCCTACTTCCACGGCTGCTATGTCAACTACAACTACCCCGCGCTCGGCAAGGACCTCGTCAAGGTGCTCAACGCCCTGGGCGTGGGCGTGCAGCTGCTCGACAAGGAGCAGTGCTGCGGCATCGCCTACATCACCAACGGCATGTCCGACCAGGCGGCCAAACACGCCCGGCACAACCTCGAGGCGCTGCGGAAGGCCGTGGACGGAAAGGGGCTGAAAGTCCTGACGACCTCCTCCACCTGCACGCTGACCCTGCGCGACGAGTATCCCAACCTGCTCGGCATCGACAATTCGGACGTGCGGGAAGCCGTCCTGCTGGCCACGCGCTACATCTACGAACGGCTGGAGCAGGGCGCCACGCTGCACTTCCGGCCGGATTTCCGCCTGAAGGTCGCCTACCATACCCCCTGCCACCTCGAACGGCTCGGCTGGGGCGTCTTCTCGGAGCGTCTGCTCCGGATGATTCCCGGCGTGGAATTCACCCTGCTGGACTCCGCCTGCTGCGGCATCGCCGGCACTTACGGATTCAAAAAAGAAAACTACGAGGCCTCCCAGGCCATCGGCGAAGCCCTCTTCTCGCAGATCCGCGACATCAAGCCTGACGTCGTGGCCTGTGACTGCGAGACCTGCAAATGGCAGATCGAGATGTCCACCGGATTCACGGTCAGGCATCCCATCTCCATCCTCGCCGACGCCCTGGAGGCATAACACATCCATATCCGACATGAAACACTATCCGCTTTTTCTCCTCTTGCTGGCCGGCCTCTCCGCCTGCCAGGACAAGCCCTTCATCGACGTCCAGGCCCACCGGGGCGGCGCCGGCCTGATGCCCGAGAACACCCGTTCCGCCATGAAGAACGCCCTTGACATGGACGTCAACACCCTGGAATTCGACCTCCAGCTCTCGCAGGACGGCCAGGTCGTCGTCTCGCACGACAATTATTTCCACCCGCGCTATGCCACCCGTCCGGACGGCACGCTGATCCAGGAAAACGACCCGAAGGAGTACCTCTATACCATGCCCTACGACAGCATCGCCCGCTACGACGTGGGCCTGCGGCCCAATACGGTCTGGCCGGGGCAGGCCAAGCTGGCCGAAACCAAGCCCCTGGCCTCCGACCTGATCGACTTCACGGAGGGCTACGCCAAGAAGCCGGTCGGCTACAACATCGAGATCAAATCCTGGCCCGGAGAAGGCGAAGGCACCCTCTGGCCGGACTACAAGACCTTCTGCGACACTTGCATTCCCCTGCTGCTCTCCAAGCATCTTGGCGACCGGCTCATCGTCCAGAGCTTCGATACCCGCGCCCTCGAATACATGCACGAGAAGTGGCCGGCGCTGACCCTTTCTTTCCTCACGGAACCGGAAGAAGGCACGGACGTGGAACGCATCATGGAGAAGCTTTCCTTCCGGCCGCGCTGGTGGAGCCCGGAGTCCAGCGAGGTCACGCCGGAGAACGTGGCCTGGTGTCATGAGCGCGGCATCGGCGTCGTCCCCTGGACCGTGGATGACCCGGCCGAAATGCGGCGCCTGGTGAAGTGCGGCGTCGAAGCCATCATTTCCAACTATCCCGACAAACTGATTGCAACCGTAAGATAATGCTCAAGTTCCTCAAGCAGCCGGACTACCTGCCGGCCCAGACCGGCCCCGAGGCGGATGCCCGATACAAGCGCCTGCGCCTGCAGGTCTTCATTGGCGCCTTCATCGGCTACGCCGGCTTCTATCTCGTCCGCAAGAACCTCTCCATGGCCATCCCGGCCATGGGCCCGCTCGGTTTCGACAAGTCGGAACTGGGCTTCGTGCTGGGCCTCAACGCAGCCGCCTACGCCTTGTCCAAATTCCTGATGGGCAGCGTCAGCGACCGCTCCAACGCCCGCATTTTCCTGCCCCTGGGCCTCGTGCTCACGGCCATTTCCATGTGCTTCATGATCGTCCCGATCCAGTGGATCGGCGCGGAACACAAGACCCTCGCCATCCTGGTGATGGGCGTGCTCAACTGCCTCGTGGGCTGGTTCAACGGCATGGGCTGGCCGCCCTGCGGACGCGTGATGACGCACTGGTTCTCGCCGGGTGAGCGGGGCACGATGATGAGCATCTGGAACTGCGCCCACAATGTGGGCGGCGCCCTCGTCGGCCCGATGGCCACCTACGGCGCCGCCTGGTTCGGCAGCTGGTTCTACGGCACCCACACGGAACTGTACTTCCTGATCGGCACCTTCGCCTTCCCGGCCGCCGTGGCCCTGTTCGTGGCCCTGCTGGCCTACATCCTGCTCCGGGACACGCCGCAGTCCTGCGCGCTCCCCTCGGTCGAGGCCTGGCGGAACGACTATCCCAAGAACTATTCCGAGAAGCACGAGCAGACCCTCTCCACCCGGGAGATCCTCTTCAACCACGTGCTCAACAACAAATTCCTCTGGTACATCGCCCTGTCCAACGCCTTCGTCTATATGGTCCGCTACGGCTGTCTGGACTGGGCGCCGACCATCCTTACGGAGAAAGGAATCGACCTCAAGAGCGCCGGCTGGGCCTATTTCGCCTATGAGTTCGCCGCCATCCCGGGCACGCTCCTCTGCGGCTGGCTGTCGGACAAGCTCTTCCACGGCAGGCGCGCCGCCCCGACCATGCTCTTCATGGCCCTGGTGCTGGTGTTCATCGTGCTCTACTGGCTGTTCATCGACAACCTCACGGTGGTCATCATCAGCCTGATCGGCATCGGATTCTTCATCTACGGTCCGGTCATGCTCATCGGCGTACAGGCCCTTGACCTCGCCCCGAAGAACGCCGCCGGCACGGCTGCCGGCCTGACCGGCTTCTTCGGCTACTTCTTCGGCACCTTCCTGCTGGCCAACACCGTGATCGGCCTGGTGGCCCATCATTTCGGCTGGAGCTGGACGTTCCTGCTGCTCATCACCGCCTGCCTGCTGGCCATCTTCTTTATGGGGCTGACGCTGAAGGAGGAGAAGAAATAATTGAAGACGCCGTCCGTCAAAAAAACAGGCTGCCATGGATCTCACGGCAGCCTGTTTTTAATAAATGGAATGACTAGAATACCAGCAGGAAAAGCCCGGCGGCGAGGACCGCGCCGACCATCGGGCCGACGACCGGCACCCAGCTGTAGGACCAGCCGCTGTCCCGCTTGCCGGCGATGGGCAGCAGGGCGTGCGCGCAGCGCGGACTCAGGTCGCGGGCGGGATTGAGGGCGTAGCCCGTGGTGCCGCCCAGCGACATGCCGATGGACATGATCACGCAGGTCACGGGGAAGGAGCCCAGCGAACCGGTCGAAGCCGCGGCGCCGGCGACGCTGAAGGCGTTGCCGTTGGTGCCGAGCGCCAGGATCACGAAGACCAGCAGGCAGGTGGCGATGACTTCGCACAGGACATTGCGCCAGGGGTTGGCGATGGCAGGCATGGTGCAGAAGGTGCCGAGGATGGTGTCGGGCTGGTCGGCCGTGGCCTTGTAGTGGTCCTTGTAGAAGATCCACACGAGCACGGCGCCGAGGAAACCGCCCAGCATCTGGGCGACGATGTAGCCGAAGACGGAGGCCCACGGGAAGGTCCCGGCGATGGCCAGGCCCAGCGTGACGGCCGGATTGAGGTGGGCGCCGGACACCGGACCGGCGATCAGCACGCCCGTCATCACGGCAAAGCCCCAGCCCAGGGCGATGACCACCCAGCCGGCGCCCTTCGCCTTGGAATGATTGAGGGAAGTGGCGGCACAGACGCCGTCGCCCAGCAGGACGAGGACCAGCGTGCCGATGAATTCGAAGAGGTATTGTTCCATAGTTACACTAATTTATTTACGGGTCAGCGTGCGGGAGATGGCGTCGTTCCAGCCCTCCTTGAGGGCCTGCATGTCGGCGCCGGAAGGGACGAAGGTGCGCTCCGCCTTCCATTGCTCCCGGATCTCGTCCAGCGAATCCCAGTAGCCCACGGCGAGACCGGCCAGGTAGCAGGCGCCCATGGCGGTCGTCTCCGTGACCTGCGGCCGGATGACGGAGGTGCCGAGGATATCGGCCTGGAACTGCATCATCAGGTTGTTGCGGGATGCGCCGCCATCGACCTTGAGTTCGGACAGGCGGATCCCGGCGTCGCGCTCCATGGCGCCGACGATGTCCATGGTCTGGAAGGCGATCCCCTCCAGCGCGGCCCGGGCGATGTGCGCCGCGCCCGTGCCGCGGGTGATCCCGCAGATCACGCCGTGCGCATACTGGTCCCAATAGGGTGCGCCCATGCCCGTCAGGGCCGGGACGAAGTACACGCCGCCGTTGTCGGGCACCGTCGCGGCAAGGGCCTCGATCTCAGAAGAAGAGCGGATGATGCCCAGCCCGTCGCGCAGCCACTGGACGACGGAGCCGCCCACGAAGATCGAGCCCTCCAGGGCATAATGGACCGTGTCCCCGATCTTCCAGGCCACCGTGGTCAGCAGGTTGTTTTTCGAGAGGATCGGCTTCTCGCCCGTATTCATCAGCAGGAAGCAGCCGGTGCCGTAGGTATTCTTGACGGAACCCGGCGTGGTGCACATCTGGCCGAACAGGGCGGCCTGCTGGTCGCCGGCGATGCCTGCGATGGGCACTTCATGGGCAAAGAGCGTGGTCTTGGTATGGCCATAGACCTCCGAGGAGGAACGCACCGACGGCATCATGGAAGCCGGAATACCCAGCAAGTCCAGGAGTTCCTTATCCCAGGACAGCGTATGGATGTTGAACAGCATCGTCCGGGAGGCGTTGGACACATCCGTGATGTGGACTTCTCCGCGAGTCAGATTCCATACCAGCCAGCTGTCCACCGTACCGAAACGGAGCCGGCCGGCCTCTGCCTTCTCGCGGGCGCCGGGGACGTTGTCCAGGATCCATTTGATCTTGGTCCCGGAGAAATAGGCGTCGATGATCAGGCCCGTCTTCTCGCGGATCCGGTCCAGCCAGCCCTGTTCCCGGAGACTGTCGCAGAAGGAAGAGGTGCGGCGGTCCTGCCAGACGATGGCGTTATACACGGGAGCGCCCGTCTCGGCGTCCCAGACGATGGTCGTCTCACGCTGGTTGGTGATGCCGATGGCGGCGATGTCCTTGCCGGTGATGCCGATCCGGGAGATGGCCTCCGCGATGACGGCCGCCTCGGACGACCAGATCTCCATCGGGTCATGCTCGACCCAGCCGGGCTGGGGAAAATGTTGGGTGAATTCCTGCTGGGCCGTGGCGCAGATGGCACCTTCGTGGTTGAATACAATGGCGCGGGAGGAACTGGTCCCCTGGTCCAGGGCCAAAATGTACTTGTTCATGTCAAAATGGTTTGGTTTCGTGTTCTTATGCTACAAATATAAAGAAAAAACACAGGAAATTGCTTATATTTGCGGCCTGATAATAACCACAACCCATGAAAATGAAAAAATTTTTCACCCTGGCCATGCTGCTCCTCGCAGCGGGTCTCAGCGTTCATGCTCAAGAAGAAATTGTCAAGAAAGGTCTCAATTTCGGACCGCTTCCCGCCATCGGCTATTCCTCTGACCTCGGCTGGCACTATGGTGCCCTCTCCGATATCTATTGGTACGGCGACGGTTCGACCTATCCGGATTATGTATGGAAGGCCAACGTGGAAGTGTCCCGCTACTCCAAGGGCAACACGGTGCTCCACTCCTTCTTCGACAGCAAGTACCTGATCCCCGGTCTGCGCGTGTCGGCCGCCATCTCCTGGTTCGGCAACAAGACCACCAACTTCTACGGCTTCAACGGCGCCTCCTCCCTGTATGTCCCCGCCATGGACAAGATCACGGAGGCGGGCCAGGGCCTGTATCTGATGAAGCGCAACATCTTCCGCGTCCAGACCTGCTTCCAGGGCGCCTTCGGCGACAGCAACTGGGGCTGGGCCGCCGGTCTGACCTACTGGAACATCACCACCGGCCATGCCGAGAACAAGAGCCTGAGCGGCGACGCGACGGACATCTCCCTCTATGACCTGTACGTCCGCAACGGCATCATCCCCGAGGCGGAGAAGAACGGCGGTCAGCACCTGGAGCTCAAGGCCGGCGTCGTCTATGACACCCGCGACCATGAGAACAACCCGACCCGCGGCACCAACCTCGAGGTCTATATGTTCGGCTCGCCCGACATCATCTCCAAGCACGACAACAGCTACCTCAAGCTCGCCGTCCACTTCAAGCAGTTCTTCCCCCTGGCCGACCGCCTGGTCTTCGGCGGACACCTCGCCTATCAGGGCCTGATCGCCGGCAACGCTCCCTACTATATGCTGCAGTCGATCCAGTCCATCAACATGAAGCAGATCAACACCGAAGGACTCGGTTCCACCTGCACCCTCCGCGGTACCATCAACAACCGCCTCCAGGGCAACAGCTACGCCTGGGCCAACTTCGAGCTCCGCTGGAGCTTCGCCAAGTTCCGCTGGATCAACCAGAACTGGACCCTCGCGACCAACCCGTTCTTCGATATGGGCATGATCCTCTCGCCGTACCGCGCCGAGCAGTTGAAGACCCTCGCGTCCGACCTCACCCCCGTCGCAACCGTGGACAACAAGATCTACACCGCCTCTGAATTCTACACCAAGCAGGCCGAGAAGCTCCACATGAGCGCCGGTATCGGCCTGCACGTGATCATGAACCAGAACTTCAACATCAATTTCGAGTTCGGCAAGTGCTTCGATCCCAACGACGGCACCGGACTCGGCATCAACATCGGCCTGAACTACATTTTCTAGACCGGTCTTTTCCGACCATGAGACACCCCGCCGGCGGCGGGGTGTTTTTTTATGCATGGATGTTCAGGCAGAGCATCGTCATGTCGTCGCTCTGCTCGGCGTCTCCGACAAAGTCCGACACGCTGCGGTGCAGGCGTTCTATCAGCTCTTCCGCCGTAGAGAAAGGCAGGCGGCCCGCCTCGGCGAGCATCCGCTCATTGCCATACTGCTCATGGACAGCGTTTTCCGCCTCATTGAGACCGTCCGTATAAAGAAGGATCGGCATCTCGCGGATGTCACGCAGGTGTTCGCCGACGAATTCCCAGCCCTCGCTGACGCCCAGCGGCGTGTTCGGTTCGACGGTCAGGAAACGGGCGCCGGACGGGTCCAGCCAGACGGGCGGATTGTGTCCGCAGTTGCAGTACTCCAGCCGGCCGCTCTGCAGATCGACCATGCCGATGAACATGGTGATGAACATGAGCTGGTCGTTGTCCTTCGAGACGACGTCATTGATGCGCCGGGCGATTTCCGCCGGCAGGAGCCCTTCCTGGGAGACCACCCGGAAGAGATTGCGGGCCACGGCCATCAGCAAGCTGGCAGGCACACCCTTGCCGCTCACGTCCCCGACGCAGAAATAGAGTTTCTCCCCGTGGATCACGAAGTCATACAGGTCGCCGCCTACTTCCCGGGCCGGTTTCATGCCTGCATAGAGGTCGATGTCCTGCCGCGTCGGGAAAGGCGGGAAGGTCCGGGGCAGCATCCCCATCTGGATGTCGCGCGCGATGCGCAGTTCGCCTTCGATGCGTTCCCGGGCGGCCGTGGTCGCCGTCAGTTCCCGGATGTAGGTCCGGAGCGACGCCTGCATGTCGCTGAAAGACCGGGTCAGCAGGCCGATCTCATCCGCGCGCCGGGGCTCCGGAAGGGTCTGGTCGAAGCGCCCCGAGGCGATGGTCTCGGCCTGCGTGGCCAGCCGGCGCAACGGATCCAGCTCCCGGGACACGACCCGGGTGCAGACCAGCAGCATCAGCAGCAGGCCGACCAGCACGATCACCGCCATCATGCCGCGCAAGCGGTTGTAGCCGACGAAAATCTCCCGCTCCGGGCAGACGACGGCCACGCTCCAGCCCGTGGTCTTCAGCGGCTGGAAGAAAACATATTTCATCTGGCCGTCGAGCTTGAGCCGCCGCATGCCTTCCTCGCCCTTCACCATCGCATGGCCCAGGCCGGTCAGATCCGGGTTCGGCACGGCCAGCGTCTCCGTGAAGATGGTCTGGCTGAGCAGACGGGTCGTGTCCGGATGCACCAGATAGGTCCCGCCCCGGCCGAGCATCAGGGCATAGGAATGGGGATACGCGGTTACCGGCGACAGCTGCTCGGACATCCACGCCAGCGAGATGTCCAGCGACAGGCAGCCGACGAAAGAACCGTCATCCGACGTCAGCGGCACGCAATAGGACATAATCCGGTTGGGGGATTCGTCGGTCTGCGGAGTATAATCCACGTAGGGTTCCGTCCAGCAGGGCTGGCCGAGCAGCTTGGGCAGCTGGTACCAGTCCATATAGAAATACTGATAGTCGTCACTCCCTTCCTGGACCGTCGTGACGGAGCCGCCGTCCATGCCGGCATAGATCGAATAGTAACGGCCCTTCTTCTTATAATAGCCGGGCTCGAACGAGATCGAGCAGCCGTTGAGCGACGGATTGTTGAGCACCGTGTTGCGGGCCAGGTCCGGCATGGCGTCCGGGTTGTCCAGGTTGCGGTATACCAGCCAGTCCAGGTTGTTGGCGGCGATCTCCGCATCTTCGAGGATGGAGTCCACCCGCAGCACCGATTGCTCGAGCACCTGCGTGGCGCGCTCCACGGCTTCGCGCCGGATGGCGCTGCGCGTCAGGAAATACTGGTAGGTATGGGCTGCCAGGAAGATCAGGGCGCAGAAGGCCACGATCCAGATACTCAAACGGAACGGCAGCGAACGGTGGAGGGTTTCTTTCAGTCTGGTCATCGCGGCAACAGGTCTTGGATGGTCCATTCTTTCTTCAGCATGCCGCACTGCAGCATCAACGCACTGGCACGCGACACCATGTCCGGACGCAGGCGGAATTCGCGCTGCTGCGATTCGCGGTCCAGCTGCAGGCGCAGGACCTCGTCAAGCATCAGTTTCTGCAGCACGCGGTTGGTGCCGACCGCGTCGCGGCCGAGGTACTTCATCACGATGTCCAGCGTCTCTCCCGGATGCTCCGCGGCCCACTCCCAGCCCCGGCGGCTCGCCCGGGCGAAACGCTCCGCGGCCTCGCGCTGGCGCTTCCAGGTCTTGAGCGTCACATAGACCCCGTCCTCCTGGATATTGTAGCCGTGGTCGCAGAAACGGTACACATTGTCTTCATTCAGGTCCATCCCGGTCTGGAGGAGCTGGTAGTATTCGTTGTAGCTCATCGCCAGCGTGGCATCGATGGCGCCGCTGACGAAGAGGTTGACACTGGTGATGAACCGGACCCACTCGTAGCCGAGATCCTCGATCTGGTTCATGCACATGGCCAGCTGGCCGAAGCCCGCATTCCAGATGCCCACGCGGGCGCCCTTCTGCTCCAGCGGGTTCGCGCCGCGGCGAGACACGATGACGAGCCCGTTGTTCATCGAAGTCTGCAGGATATTGACCAGCGGGATGCCGCCGTCAATGATCTCCAGGGCCTGGGCCAGCTGGAGGGTCGTGGCCTGGCTCTCGTCGTGGCGGATGCGGTCCATGGCCGTCCGGGAGGCGGAAGGATGCACGATCTTGACGTCCACGCCCTCTTCCTGGTAGAAACCCTTCTCCTGGGCGACGTAGAAGCCGGCGAACTGGGCCTGCGGCGTCCATTGGGGGGTGAATATGAAGGTCTCCTGCGCGCGGAGCGCGAGAAAAGACGGCAGCAGGGCGGCCAGCGCAGCAATGCTTCGGATCAGATTCATGACGGCAGGCGAAAGTTTTTTCCAAATTTACAAAAAAAAGCGGATTGCCCAACGGCAATCCGCTCGAATACAGGCCGGTCTGCGCTATTTGACCAGATTCTGCAGCGCTGCGCCGTAGATCAGGTAAGCAGTGTTGCCTGCGATCGTGCCTTCGTTCTGACCCCACAGGAACGGCCAGTCGTCGTAGTTCTCGAAGTGGTCCGGATGCCGGAAGAGCACACCCGGGGCCACATTGCCGGGGATGAAGGAGAAGTCCGCCCGGTTGTTGCCGTAGAAGACGGCTTTCGGACGGGCGGCGCCCACCGCGGCCACGAGGGAATAGTTGTGGTACGGGTGGCAGCCGAACAGGAAGGAAGCCGCCTTGAGGGCGTATTCCGGTCCGACGATGTCGGGGAAATACTTGCTCGCGAAGCTGGCCGTGGTGCCGAAGCTGACCACGCTGCCGCTGGCGGCCCAGTTGCCCAGGCCAATGGGCACGCCGTAGGGGTTATCCAGCTCCAGGCTGTCCAGATACTGCTTGTATTCCTGCACGTACGGGCGCAGGCGCTCCTTATAGGCCTCGTCGAGATACGGGATGGCGTCGAGGGCCGGCTGGATGGCGAACTGGGCGCTCCGGTCGAGTGCCGGCCAGATCTGCTCCTTGAAGTCCTCGAGATAGTGCTGTTCGCCCGTGGAGACGTAGAGCTGCAGGTTGGTGGACATGTTGCCGAAACCGCCCCGGCCGCGGCGTCCGCCCGCATTCGGGTTCTTCGCCATCAGCTCGGTCCCCTCTTTCATCAGGCGCTTGGACTGGACGAGGGCCCGGCGGGCCAGGTCGTCGTTGTAGCCGGTCAGCGCACGGCTGGCGGCAGCGAACATCGTGGCGGCCTGCAGGTCGAGGAAGGGATTGCGGGTCGTGAACGCCCACATGTCATCGGGCGTGCCGCTGGACTTGCCGTCGGCGGATTTCTCATAGGGTTTCAGACGCGGGTCATAGTGCAGTCCGTCCGTGATGGCGGCGGCATCGCCCAGGTGGTGGTAGTTGTCCAGCACGGAGTTGGACAGCGTCTGCGCCATGTGGCCGATGTTCTCGGCCTGGGCCACCAGGTTCAGCGTACCATGCTCGATATACTGCAGCACATCGGGCACGCCGTCCGGACGGTGGAGGTCCACATAACGCTGCTTCTCGCTGACGAAGGTCTCGTCCCGCATCGGCTTGAAGCGCTCCCAGGCGGAGACGAGGTTCTGCACCACGCTGATGTTGGAGCCGGTCTCGATGTCGAAGTCGCCCGCATCGAAGAAGCCGCCCACGTTCAGGCCCGGGATCAGCTGGAGGGCCTTGTACTTCGTGTCGATCGGCCCCTGCCCGTGCAGGTCGAAATGGTCGGTGTTGGCCGGGGCCTGCAGGTACCCCTCCTTGAAGGGCTCGCCGTGCCAGACGCGGTATCCCTCGTTGACCATCATGTGGTTCATGTGGATCGGGATCCACACGTCGCTGGTGGCGTCGGTGATGCGGTCGAGCACGTCGTCGCCGATAATGAAGTCGCCCGTCTGCACATCGCCGTAGCGCAGGTAATACACGCCCGGCTCCTTCACGGAACTGAAATCAAACTTGACGTAGTTGTACTTGTAGTACATGCCCCAGGGCTTGACGGGTCCGGAGAAGGCGCGCACGGTGCTGCCGTCGTCCTTCACCTTCCAGACCTCGGCCGTCGCGCGGGGCTTGTCCTTCGCATCCAGTTCGATCACGGCCACCTTCGGCTGAGCGGGCAGGTAGCCCACCTGGGAGAAGCCCACGTTCGGCTCGCGGATCCAGCCCGGAATGGCATGCGGCTCCACGGTCCAGCTCAGCACCTTGCCGGTCTTGCCGGCGGGCAGGAGGCTGCGGAGCACATACCAGCCGTTCTGCGCCAGCAGGCGGCCGTCATAGAGCGCAATCTCCGCGTCGTCGGAACTGATCCGGATCAGGCGTTCCGGATCGTCCGGCGCCACGATGAGGCTGTGTCCCGAAGCCAGCGGCAGCGGATCCACGAAGCGGCCGGTACCCCGGTCGTCATAGGTCTTGTAGCCCTTGTACTGGCGGACTTTCTCCTCGTTGGGGCGCGTGGTGGTGAGGCTGGCGGAATAGCGCGGGAAGCGCCCCGCCTTGCCGTCCATCACATACGCCTTGTTCCAGTACTGCGAAGGCAGAAGCTCCAGGTTGAAGCCGGCATCGCCTTCCAGTTCCGCCGGGACCGGCTTGTCCAGATACACGTCGATCCGGACGGCATCACCGACGGCGGTCGTCACGATCCGGGAATCGAAATCATAGTCCGGATAACGGAGGCCGACCTCGATCGAACCGTCTTCCTTGTTGACGGTCCGGGAAGTGGACTGCGGGACCAGGTCCCACTGCTCCGGCGTATTGGACAGGCGGACGGCGCCGCCCTGGACGGTGCGGACGCCGTGGTGGATGACTTCGATGCCGGAATTCTTCTCGTCGTTGAAACCGCCCGAAAAAGTGTTGCTGTAGACCAGCACGTTCACGCCCTGCCGCTCGAAGTACTCCTTGTCGTTGAGCCGGAGCCCGGAATCGGACGCGGGCGAGCACGCCGCCAGCGCCAGGACGGGGAATAAGATCAAAATAGATTTGCGCATACGGTTATTGGTTTATGCCCAAAGATACGCAGAATGCACCGGAACGATTGTCCATCCCGTGCCAACTTCTTCAAATTCTGATTCATTCCGGGCCCGCCTTGGGCCCTCATTTCTGGAAATGCTGCCAGTCCTTGGAATGCGCCCAGCTCCCGCCCCAGGTGAACCCGTGGGCGAGGAAGAGCCGGCAGCACAGGTCCTGCCGGTCGATCTTGTGCGGGAAATCCCGCGATCGGTCGGCGTACGCCGCCGCTTCCGGCGGGCGGATCACCCCGGCGCGGTCCAGGTAGGGATTCTCATACGGATTGACATCCACCGCCATCCCGAGCGCGTGGCGCGACAGGTGCCGCTGCCCGGGCACGGGCCGGAAGTTGAAGCAGGACGTGTTGTCCGCGAGCATCGAAGCGTCGTCCGAGCCGCCGAAATCATCCACCAGGCGGATGCTCCGGATCGGATACTGCGCCTCGTAGAGCGACCGGAAGATCTCCAGCAGGTCCTGCGCGATGGCGGCGTTGCACACCATCTCGCCGGTCTGCGGCACGCCGTTGAAATCGTAATACGACAGGCGCAGGTAGCGAAGGTCCTCCAGCCGGATCTCCGGCGTCCCCTCCTCCGGGTAGCTGCTCCCGCGCATCCGCGCCTCCACCTGCGGCGGGATCCGCTCCGCCGTAAAGACGGGCTGGAAAGGAAACATCAGCAGGCAGCCGAGCAGCGCGGACAGCAGGGACATCGCCTAGTCCTCCATGCTCCGTTCGCAGCGCACCAGCGTGTCCATGATCAGCAGCGTCTGCGCGTGAAGGCGCTGCTCTGCTTCGCGGTCCTTCGACGCGAAGATGTCGCGATAAACCTCCAACTGGTGGCAGAGCCGGTGCTCATAGCGGTTCAGCTCAAACGACTGCGGCTCCTGCCCCGGGAGCAGCAGATCGACCTTCGTGAAGAAATTGGGCAGCCCGTGCACGCGGATCGCGCCCTTCTCCCCCTGGAAGAAGAAGCCGCGCAGGCCGTCGGAGTCCATCGAAGCCGTGCAGACGGCCACCAGGCCGTCCCTGTATGTCAGCGTGGCGGCGCCGGACGTGGCCACGGCATTGCGCCCGGTGGCGTTGGAGGCATAATAGACCGCGTCGGGCCGGCCGTAGAGCGCCAGCACGATGTGGAGGCAGTAGATGTTGATGTCGCGCAGCGCGCCACCTTCGTATTCATGCGTGAACACGGGGATGTCCGCCCCCGCCATATACTCGTCGTAGCGGCCGAAATGCTCGTCGTAGTCGGCGTGGACCAGGCGCACGGGACCGATCTGCGGGAGCAGTTCCCGCACCTTGCGGAAATTGGGAAGGTGGATGTTGGAGATCGCCTCGAAGATGAACAGGCCGCGCTCATCCGCCAGGGCGAACAACTCCTCCGCCTGCGCCACGGTCGAAGTGAACGGCTTTTCGCACAGCACGTTCTTGCCGGCGAGAAGCGCCTGCCGGGCCGCCTCGAAATGCAGCGAATTGGGCAGGGCCACATAGACGAAATCGATATCGGTGCGCGCGAGCATTTCCGCGTAATCGGTATAGACGTGCGGTATGCCGAAACGTCCGGCTTTTTCGCGGCTGCGGCCGCAAATGGCGACAACTTCATACCCCTGTACAGTCTGCATCGCTTCAAGCATCTGGGGGACAATCCTTCCGGATCCGACAATGGCGACTCTGATCATATTGGTTTTTTGTGAGGATTTGTTCTCAAAGATACGAAATTAATTCTGTATTTTTGTCTTGTGAAATCCCGCACCTACATCGCCATCGACCTGAAATCGTTCTACGCCTCCGTGGAGTGCGTGGAGCGGCATTTGGATGCGCTGGACACACACCTGGTCGTGGCGGACGCCTCGCGCACGGAGAAGACCATCTGCCTGGCGGTCTCCCCTTCCCTCAAGACCTACGGCATTCCGGGCCGGGCCCGGCTCTTCGAGGTGGTGCAGGCCGTCGCCCGGATCAACGCCGAACGGCGCCGCCATGCGCCTGGGAGGCGCTTCCGCGGCAGCTCCTTCAGCCATGCCGCCCTGCTGGCCGACCCGTCGCTGGAGCTCTCCTACATCGTCGCCACGCCCCAGATGGCGCACTACATGACCGTCAGCAGCCGCATCTACGGCATCTACCTCCGCCACATCGCCCCGGAAGACATCCATGTCTATTCCGTCGATGAAGTCTTCATCGACGCCACGGACTACCTCAAGGCCTACCGGCTCACCGCACACGAGTTCGCGCGCAAGCTCATCCAGGAGGTCCTGCAGGAGACGGGCATCACCGCCACGGCCGGGATCGGCCCCAATCTCTACCTCTGCAAGATCGCGATGGACATCGAGGCCAAGCACAGCCCGGCCGATGCGGACGGGGTGCGGATCGCCGAGCTGGACGAGATGTCGTACCGGCGCAAATACTGGACGCACAGGCCGCTCACGGACTTCTGGCGCGTCGGCCGCGGCATCGCGGCCCGCCTGGAAGCCGCAGGACTCTATACGATGGGCGACGTGGCCCGCTGCTCGGTCGGCCAGCCCTGGGAGCGCTACAACGAGGATGTGCTCTACAAGATTTTCGGCGTCAACGCCGAACTGCTCATCGACCACGCCTGGGGCTGGGAGAGCTGCACGATGGCCGACATCAAGGCCTACCGGCCCGCCGCCAACAGCATGTCCGTGGGGCAGGTGCTCGCCGAACCCTACCCGTTCGACAAGGCCCGGCTGATCGTGCGCGAGATGACGGACCAGCTCGTCCTGGACCTCGTAGAAAAAGGACTCGTCACGGACCAGATCGTGCTCAGCGTCGGCTACGACAGCGGCGCCGTGCGGCAGGCGGGCTCCGGTGGCTACCGGGGCGCCGTCGTGGACGACTGGTACGGCCGGCCCGTGCCCAAACCGGCCCACGGTTCCGCCAACCTCCCCCGTCCCAGCTCGTCCACCCGCCTGATCACGGACGCGATGATGGAGCTGTTCGACCGCATCGTCGAGCCCACCCTGCAGGTGCGCCGGGTCTATGTCGTCGCCGCACACGTGGTGGACGAGAAGCAGCTCGACGGCGTGCAGCTGGATCTATTCGAGGAGCCCGCCGAAGACGAACGGCGCGAACGGAGCCGGCAGGAGGCCATCCTCGCCATCCGCCGGAAATTCGGCAAGAACGCCATCCTCAAGGGAATGAATTTCGAAGAAGGCGCCACCGCGCGCGAACGCAACCAGCAGATCGGAGGACACAAGGCATGACGGGCGATTTCGACCACCGCTACGACGACATCATCGACCTGCCGCGTCCCGAGCCGCAGCGCCATCCGCGCATGCCCCGTTCCGAGCGCGCCGCGCAGTTCGCCCCCTTCGCCGCGCTCACCGGCTTCGGTGAGGTCATCCAGGACACCGCCCGGCAGCACCTGGCCGACCAGCCGGAGATGTACGGGGATCTCGAGGACACACCTTAGGCCTTGCGTTCGTAAGCCAGCGTCCGGGCATCCTCGGCGCGCTGCTCGTCGTACTGCCGGTCCCAGTCGCGGTAGAAGGCCATTTTCGGATCCTCGAACAGCGACATCTGCTCGTAGTACTCGTGGGTAAGTTTGCTGACGCCCAGGCCGACCTGGCGGAGCGGCGTGACGCCGTCCCAGGCCTCGGCGAGCAGGCGGCGCGCCGCGCCCAGGATCAGGGCCGTGACGTCCGTGGGCTGCTCCAACTGGCACTGCTTCTGCACCACGGAGAAATCCTTGTATTTGATGAACATCGAGACCGTCGAGGCGCGGAAATGATGCCTCCGGATGCGGTGCGCCACGATGCAGGCCACGTTGAAGAGCGCCCGGTCGATGTCGCGCGGGTTGGACAGGTCCTTGGGGAAAGTCCGCTCGGCGCTCACGCTCTTGGCCTCTTCCGACTCGGTGTGCACGGGCGAATCGTCCCGGCCGTTGGCGTTCTCGTGCAGCTGCGCGGCAAACTTCTCCCCCACCATCTGCCGGAGCGAATTCGGCCCCAGCCGGGCAAGGTCGCCGATGGTGCGGATCCCGTTCGCCGTGAGGCGCTCCTCCGTCTTCTTGCCCACCCAGAGCAGGTCCCGCACGCCCAGAGGCCACATTTTCTGCTGCACCTCGCTCTCCCAGAGGGTGTGCACCTTGTCCGGCTTCTCGAAGTCGGAGGCCATCTTGGCGAGCAGCTTGTTGGAGCCGACGCCCACGTTGACGGTGAAGCCCAGCCGGGTCCTGACTTCGTCTTTCAGCCGCGCGGCCACGGCCACGGCCGCCTCCGGCTCGCAGCGCCCGGTCATGTCGATGAAACACTCGTCTATGCTGAACTGCTGAAGGACAGGCGAATAGCTCCGGCAGATCTCGATGAATCCCTGCGAGCACTGCTTGTACCAGGCCCAGTCGCCGCGCACGATCACGAGCGAAGGGCAGATGCGCAGGGCCATAGACACGGGCTGGGCCGTCTTGATGCCCAGCTTCTTGGCCGGCATCGACGCCGCCGTGATGATGCTCCGCCGGTCGGACGGGTCCCCGGAAACCACCGACGGCACCAGGCGGATATCCGCCTCCCCCGCCTGCACCAACTTGACCGCCGACCAGCTCAGGAAGGCGGAATTCACGTCGATATGGAAGATGATGCGGGGCATGAGTCAAAAATAGCGAAAAAAGACAAATAATAATCGCGATTTGGGATTATCTTTGTCCGGGAAAATCATGATGACAGATTTTGCAGCCATAGATTTCGAGACGGCGAACGAACAGCCGTGCAGCGTGTGCAGCGTGGGGGTCGTGATCGTGCGCGGCGGGGAGATCGTGGACCGCTACTACGCGCTGATCCATCCGGAGCCGGAGTATTACCAGTGGTTCTGCCAGCGGGTGCACGGGCTGTGCGCTGCGGACACGGAGGATGCGCCCTGTTTCCCGGACGTGTGGGCCGAGATCGCGCCGCGCATCGAAGGACTCCCGTTGGTGGCGCACAACGCCCGCTTCGACGAGGGCTGCCTCAAGGCGGTCCACCGCGTCTATCAGATGGATTATCCCGATTACGAATTCTTCGACACCCTGCAGGCTTCCCGGCGACATTTCGGCCACACCCTCCCCAACCACCAGCTCCAGACGGTCGCCGCCGCCTGCGGCTACGATCTCCGACAGCACCACCACGCCCTCGCCGACGCCGAGGCCTGCGCCCGCATCGCCCTCCAACTACTTTGAGCCCTGCCCCAACTGAGCGCTGACGGCGCGGAGGTAGAAGTCGCGGCGCTGATCCTGCGAGACGGGAATGCAGAGCAGGCGCGCGTCGAAGGACAGGCCGTCGTCGAGGTTGCACACGAAGAAATCATTGATGTCCGCCAGGTACAGGCGGTTGTATCGGATCTCCTGGTCCGCCTGAAGCTGCATCATGTAGCGGCAGGTCTGCGCCGCCTGCTCCTCGTTCAGATTGTCCTTGCTGAAGACGAAGAGCCCCATCTTGTCATACTGTCCGTAGAAGCCGCTGCCCGCCTTGCCGACTTTGCTTTTGAGGATGTTGCGCAGCGGGTGCGCCAGCTGCCAGTAGCCCAGTTCCCGGGCGCCGATGTACTCGCCGTTCCGCAGGCCGTAGGCATAGCCCGTCCGGACGATCTCCTCCAGCTCGCGCCGTTCCGCCGCAGGAAAGATGCCGGACACCTCCTTCAGAAGCTGCTGTGCCGCAGTCTTGCTCTGCTCCATGGCCCGGGTCACCTCGATCCCCAGCCGCCGGCCGTCGGGCGACTGCAGGTCGGGCCGGTCGCGGTCCAGCAGGTCCTCGAACTCCCGGCCCAGCAGGGCCGAAAGCTCGATCCGGGCATACTCCTCAAAGAAGCAGGTCCCGTATTTGCGCAGCGCCGCCATACCTAAACGTGGGTGGGCAGATCCTTCTCGCCCAGGCAGCGCAGGCCGCTCCGCACGATGGCTTCCCGTGCCGCGTCCGGCTGGTCGGTGCGGAAAATCATAATCCCCCGTCCGTCCAGCAGGAAGGCATACATGTAGGTGATGCCGATCCCGGCCTCGCTGAAGATGGCGACGACGTCCGCCGCGCCGCCGGGCTGGTTGTCCAGCTCGATGGCAAAGACATCCGAAATGGCGACGGCCACGCCGGCCTCCTTGAGCTCGCTGCAGGCCCGGTCGGGCTCGCTGCAGATGATCCGGAATATCCCGTACTCCGCCGTGTCGGCGATGGTGCAGGCGATGATCTGGATCCGCGACTGGCGCATCCGTTCGAGCACGCTCTGCAGGGTACCCGACTGGTTTTCGATGAAGATGGATAGCTGTCTGATGGTCATAATAGTATCAGTGTCAATACAGTTTACGTTTGTCGATGACGCGGGTGCTCTTGCCCTCGCTGCGCTCCAGGGTGCCGGGCGCCTTGATCTGGACCTTGGCACCGATGCTCAGCACGCTCTTGAGCTTGGCCGCGAAGCGCTTTTCCAGCTCGTCGATGGCGGCCGGCGTATCCAGCGTGGCGCTGAACACATCCGGGCGCAGCTCCACCTGCACCATGAGGGTGTCGAGGTTGTTGATGCGGTCCACGATGAGCATGTAGCGCGGCGCGAACTCCTTCATCGTGAGCACCACGCTCTCCACCTGCGACGGGAAGACGTTGATGCCGCGGATGATGAGCATGTCGTCGCTGCGACCCTGGATGGCGGACATCCGCACGTTGGTGCGCCCGCAAGGGCATTCGCCGGGCAGCAGCGAACACAGGTCGCGCGTCCGGTAACGGATCACGGGCATGCCCTCCTTGGTCAGCGTCGTGAACACGAGTTCGCCCGTCTGTCCGGCGGGCAGCGGCTCCAGCGTGACCGGATCGATGATCTCCGGGAAGAAATGGTCCTCGTTGATGTGCGAGCCGTGCTGTTCGTCACATTCGTAACTGACGCTCGGCCCCATGATCTCGCTCAGGCCGTAGAGGTTGAAGCCCTTCAGGCCCAGCCGGTCCTGGATCTCCTTGCGCATGTTCTCCGTCCAGGGCTCCGCCCCGAAGGCGCCCACGCGCAGCTTGATCTGGTCGCGCGTGATGCCAAGGCGGTCCATCGTCTCGGCGAGATAGAGGGCATACGAAGGCGTGCAGGCGATGCCCGTGACGCCGAGGTCGCGGATCAGCCGGGCGTGCTTCTCGGTATTGCCCGTAGAGGCCGGCACAACGGACGCCCCCACGGTCTCCACGCCGTTGTGCGCACCCAGGCCGCCCGTGAACAGGCCATAGCCATAGGAGACGGAGAAAATGTCGTTGCGCCCCACCCCGTAGGCCGTCAGGCTGCGCGCCATGCACTCGCTCCAGATGCTGAGGTCTTTGCGGGTGTAGCCGACGATGGTCGGATTGCCCGTGGTGCCCGAGGAGGCGTGGATGCGGATGATTTCGCTCTGCGGGGCCGCCTGAAGGCCAAAGGGATAATTGTCGCGCAGGTCCTTCTTGGTCGTGAACGGGAGCTTGACGATGTCGTCGATGGTGCGGATGTCATCCGGCGAGAGGTCCATCTCCTGCAGCTTGTGGCGGTAGAACGGGACGTTGTGGTACACATACTCCACGATCTTGTGCAGCCGCTTGCCCTGCAGCTCGCGCATCTGTTCGCGGCTCATGCACTCTTTGTTGGGGTTCCAGATCATATACAACTACTTACTAACTTTCTCGGTATGTTCGAGGCCCAGGCGGAAGGCGGCTGCATTGGCCTGCACGACGGCCCCGCCCTTCCGGGCGAATACGCGGCCGAGTGCATCCAGGAGCTGCTCCGGACGCAGCAGGGAAAGGAACGGGGCGGCCATCCCGAGCAGGATCATGTTGGCGCTCTTGGGGAGTCCCTGCTCCCGGGCCAGCCCTTCGATGTCCAGCCGCACCACGTGCGGGAGCGCGTCCAGTTCGGCGAGGAGCGCCGCCTCTTCGGGATAATCGGGAATATTGACCAGCGGACGGCTGGCCGTCACGACAGTCCCTTCCGGGGCCAGATAAGGCAGGTAGCGAAGGGCCTCCATCGGCTCCATGGAGATGATCAGGTCGGCCTGGCCCAGCGGGATCAGGTCACTGCACACGGGGTCCGTGCCCAGCCGCAAGTCGCTCTGCACGTCGCCGCCGCGCTGGCTCATGCCGTGGACTTCGGCCTGCTTGAGATAGAGGCCCGCCGCCGTGGCGGCTTCACCGATGACGGTCGCGATGGTGAGGATCCCCTGCCCTCCCACGCCGGAGAGTTTGATATCTCGTTTCATGCCTTTCCTTTTTTCTGACGGTTCCTGCGGCCGAGCGTCTGCATGCACTCGCGCTGCGGGATGATGACGGACACGCCTTCATAGGCGATTTCTTCCCGGAGGATCCGGGTGATTTCCGGCAGGTTCTTCGGCAGGGGCACGACCACGTGCAAGTGCTCCCGCTCCACGCCGAGGGCGAGGCAGATGGCCTCGTATTTATGCGTGCCGACGGAGTCCTGCCCGCCCGTCATCGCGGTGGTGAGGTTGTCGCTGATGATCACGGTGATGGCGGAGCCGTCATTGACGGCGTCCAGCAGGCCGGTCATCCCGGAATGCGTGAAGGTAGAGTCGCCGATCACGGCGATGGCGGGACGCAGGCCGGCGTCGGCCGCCCCCTTGGCCATCGTGATCGAGGCCCCCATATCGACGCAGGTGTCGATGGCACGGAAAGGCGGCAGGGCGCCCAGCGTATAACAGCCGATATCGCCGAACACCCGGGCGCCCGGGAATTCTTCGAGGACCCGGTTCAGGGCGGCATAGACATCCCGGTGGCCGCATCCCTGGCAGAGCTGGGGCGGCCGTACGGCCAGGTTGTGTGCTGGCGGGAACGTCGCGGCGGACGCCACGCCCAGGGCGGCAGCCACGCAGTCCGGCGTCAATTCGCCCGTGCGGGGCAGGTCCCCCGTCAGGCGGCCGCAGACAGGATAGTCCGCACCCAGCAGCGCCCGCACCTGCTCTTCGACGAAGGGTTGTCCGTCTTCGGCCACCAGGATGCGGCTGCAGGCGGCCGCGAGTTCGCACACCTGCCGGGCCGGAAGCGGATAATGAGACAGTTTCAGGACCGGAAGGTCCGCCGGGGAGGATTCCCGGACATAATTATAGGCGATCCCGCAGGCAATGACGCCAACACCGGCCTGCCCGACCCGGCACTCGTCATGCCCGACCTGATCGGGCATCTCCAGCCGGTTGAACCGGGAATCCTCCGCCAGCGCCGCGATCTCCGGCTGCTTGCCCACGAGCGACGCATACTGCCGCTTGGCATTGCCGGGCAGCAGCACCCAGCGGGTGCGCTCGTCATCGGGACACAACGGATTCTGGGACAACGGCTCCCCCACTTGCACGGCGGCACGGGAATGCGCCAGACGCGTGACCAGGCGCATCAGCACGGGCAGCCGGAGCTGCTCCGAGAGCGTAAACGCGGCCGCGACCATATCGTAGGCCTCCTGCTGGTCCGAGGGCTCCAGCACCGGCACCATGGCGAACTTGCCGTAGAAACGGGAATCCTGCTCATTCTGCGAAGAATGCATGGACGGATCGTCCGCCGCCAGCACCACCAGGCCGCCTTTCACACCCGTGACGGCCGCGTTGACAAAGGCGTCGGCGCAAACGTTCATCCCCACGTGCTTCATGCACACCAGCGCCCGCTTCCCGGCATAGGACATGCCCAGCGCGGCTTCCATGGCCGTCTTCTCGTTGGTGCACCAACGGCTGCGCACGCCACCCTCCCGCGCCAGCGGGCTCTGCTGGATATACTCGGTAATCTCCGTCGAAGGCGTGCCGGGATAGGCATAGACGCCGGAAAGCCCGGCGTGCAAGGCACCCAGGGCCACGGCTTCATCGCCCAAAAGCAATCGTTTCTCAGACATAATACGCTAAACTAACCGGAACAAATATAATTTATTCCGGCCAAGAATGCAAGAACGGGGGCCTAATCTTTCTTCAGCCGGCCGATGGCATGCTCGAGGCTCTCCGTCGGCTCGATGATGTTGTAATCTTTCCAGAAATCCGGATCCGAATAGGCCTGGACATTGTCCGCCAGGGTCTGGCTGCTCCTGAAGGCGTCCTGCCTTTCGATCGGCATCACGTCGGTGCCGACGAAACGGTTGGTGACCACCATCTCGGCGATGGCGGTGAACTCCGTGTTGAACAGGCGCCTGCGGGCATCGCAATTGAAGCGGAACACGGTGCGGACATAGCTCAGCCGGCTCTTGTCCCCTTCCCGCTTGTAGTTGAGCAGCAACGACATTTCCTTGGGCTTGAAGCGGATATCGTACGGCTTGCTGACCAGCATCACGCGGGTGGCCTTTTCCGGATCGGACACGTCCAGGGACAGCTCGATGCGCGTGAAGGAGAGGTTCTCCTGATCGATGTAGATGATGCCGTTGTGCAGGGCGAAATCCTTGTCCGCCGCCGGGATGAGCCGGATGACGAACTGCCGGCGGTCGTCCAGCATCACGGGATCCATCAGCTCCAGCCGGTACATTTCCAGATCCTCCTCGTTGAGGATCAGCTGGCGGTTCTTCACGAAATCCAGATCGACGGCCTGTGTCGGCCCGCCCACGACCTTGACCGCGAGCGTGTCCGACTTGCGGGGGCTCGTCAGCAGGCGGCTCTTCTCCACGGCGATGCGGTCGCGCCCGAACAAATTGCGGAAGGAGGACTTGTACATCTTCGTGACGGCCTCCGAGATGTAGATGAAGCGCTGACGCTTCTGCGCCGTCTCACGGTAGAAGCAGTCGAAGAGCTCCGGCTCGGCGGGACAGTTGTCCCGGATCTTGTACATGGCGTCCCGCAGGAGTGTCAGCGGATCGCCGGTCATCACCCGGGCGGGATCCAGGGTGTATTCGCCGCGGGACAGGCTCACCCGCATCATCTGCTCGCGGTCGGCGGGGACGGTCTGCGTCTTGTAGCCGAGCAGCGAGAAGGCGACGAAGCGGGGCAGGATATCGGATTTGATGACGAAGGCGCCGTCCTGGTTGGTGACGGTCGCATAGTTCGTGCCCGGAATGGACACGGACACATAGGCCAGCGGCTTGCCGCCCGAGGCATCATTCACGGTGCCGCGCACGACATACCGGAGCGTATCGGTCTGCCCCCAGGCCAGCTGTGCGGCCAGCAGGAGCAGCAAAGTCAGGATGCGGACATTTGTTTTCACGGCAATAGCAGGTTTTCTCGGCGAAAGATAATCAAAAATCCGGGAAAACCTGCTACCGTACGCAAAGAATTCGGGCCCTACTGGACGAAGCCCAGGAAGTAGCCGTGGAAGAGCACGTTCGTGATCAGGTAACCCACGATCGTGGACACGGTCACGCAGATCAGGCCCGGCATCATGAAACTGTGGTTGAGCAGATATTTGCCGATCACGGTCGTCCCGGAACGGTCGAAGTTGACCGTAGCAATGTCGGAAGGATAGTTCGGGATGAAGAAATAGCCGTACACGCTCGGCAGCACGCCCAGCAGCACGGGACCGGCGATGCCCAGTTCGTAGGCCAGCGGCAGCATGGCCACAACCACGGCACCCTGGCTGTTGATCAGCACGGACACGAGGAAGAACACGAACGCGATGCTCCAGGGATAGTTGGTCACCAGGTCCGCGAGCATCACCTTCATCTCGTCCAGGTAGTTGCCGAAATAGGTATCGGCCAGCCAGGCGATGCCGTAGATGGCCACCACGGCCACCATGCCGGACTGCCACACGGCACCGGCCACGGCTTTCTTGGGCTGGGCCTTGCAGAACATGATGTTGGCGGCGGCAGCCGTGAGCATGATGATCTGGATGATGATGTTCATCTTGGGGAGGTTGATGGCCGTGGCGAGCGTAACGCTCTCGCCGCCCTTCGTGACATGGATCATCTGGCAGAAAGCGAAGAGCACGATCACGAGCAGGGCGCCCAGGAAGATGAACACGGAAGCCTTGGCCTCCTTGGTGATCACCTTATCCAGGGTGGTGGCGCTGTTGCCGTACATGTATTTGTACATCTCCGGATCGGACTTGCGCCTCAGGAAGTCGGGGTCCTTGTCCAGGTCCTTGCCGCGCCGGTAGGAAGCGGCGGCGGCGCACATCAGGCCGCACAGGCAGGCCGGGATCGTGACCATCAGCACCTGCGGGATGGACACCATGAAGCCGTTGGCGTTGGAGATCGTCACGAAGGCCACCACCGCGGCGGCGATCGGCGAGCAGGTGATGCCCACCTGGGAAGCGATGGAGGACACGCCGCAGGGACGCTCCGGGCGGATGTTCTTCTTCAAGGCGATGTCGCAGATGATCGGCATGATCGTATAGACGACGTGGCCCGTGCCCACGAGCACCGTCAGGAAGAAGGTCGTCAGCGGGCCCAGGAAGGTGATGTGGTCCGGATGTTTGCGCAGCATCTTCTCCGCCACCTGGATCATCCAGTCCATGCCGCCGGAGGCCTGCAGCGTGCCGGCGCAGGTCACGGCCGCGATGATGATGTAGATGACATCCGTCGGAGGGGTGCCGGGCTTGAGGCCGAAGCCGAACACGAGGATAGCGAGGCCGATGCCGGAGATGGCGCCGAGCGCCAGGCTGCCGTAGCGTGAGCCGACATAGAGGGCGGCCAGCACGATCAGCAGTTCAATGATCATTACGAGGGACATTGTGGTGTATTGTGTTTTAGTATTTTCTCACGATTCGACAAATATACCGAAAAATTCGTAATTTTGGCGCCCGTTAGCCAGGCGTGTATGCAATATCTTGGAGAAATCATTTCGCTGGTCGTAGCCGTGCTCTGGACGGCGACCGCCCTTTTCGCCGATCAGGCCAGCCATCGGATCGGTGCCATGAGCACCAATTTCTTCCGGATGGTCTTCTCGTCCGTGCTGCTTGCCGGACTTCTCTGGCTCGTCATCGGACACCCTTACCCGGCTTTCGCCGACGGCAGGACTTGGCTCTGGATGGGCCTCTCGGCCCTGGTCGGCTACGTATTCGGCGATTTCTGCCTGTTCAATTCCTACATCGTGATCGGCGCCCGCTTCGGGCAGCTCTTCATGACGCTCGCGCCGCCCTTCGCCGCCATCGCGGGCTGGGCGCTGCTCGGCGAAACGCTCTCCTGGAAATCCTGGCTCGCCATGGCCGTGACCCTCACGGGCATCGCCATCTCCATCCTCAACCGCTCGCACGAAGGCAGCCATAAGCTCACGCTCAAGCTCCCTGTCAAAGGGGTGCTACTCGGTATCGGAGCCGGCCTCGGACAGGGCGTCGGCCTGGTACTCAGCAAGATCGGCATGCAGCACTATGCCGCCGCCCTGCCCGCAGACGCACCCGCGGCCTTCAGCTGGGCCATGCCCTTCGCCTCCACCATGATCCGATCGCTCACGGGCATGGTCGGATTCTTCTTCCTGTTGGCCGTCGGAGGCATGCTGCCGCAGCTGCGCGCCGCCGTGCGCAACCGAGAAGGCATGAAATTCACGGCCCTCACCACCCTCTTCGGGCCCTTCATCGGCGTCTCCCTCTCGCTGATGGCCGTCCAGTATGCCCGCGCAGGCATCGCCTCCACCCTCATGGCCCTCACGCCCGTGCTGATCCTTTTCCCCTACGCGTTGATTTACAAACAAAAAATCACGCCGAAGGAAATCCTCGGCGTGATCGTCAGCATGACCGGCGTGGCGCTGTTCTTTTTGTTGTAAAACCTTGTGATAGATAGCTATGAATGAAATGGACTTCCGGCCGATGCGCCGGTTCAGGCAGCAGCTCCCGGACGAGGAGTGCATCCAGATCCTGGAGACCGCCTATCGCGGATTCCTGTCCGTCATCGGCGACGGCGGGTATCCTTATACCGTTCCCCTCAACTTCGTGTATGCAGAGGGCTTCCTGTATTTTCACTGCGCCGTGGCAGGGCACAAACTGGACGCCCTGCGCGCCTGCGACAAGGCCTGCTTCTCCGTCATCGACGAGCCGCAGCAGGAAGCGGGAGACTGGTGGTACCACGTCAGGAGCGTGATCTGCTTCGGGCGCGCCAATGTCATTGAGGATGAGCAGGAAAAAGACAGGCGCCTGCGTCAGCTCGGGCAGAAATACTTCCCGGACGGATACGATATGGAATCCGACCTGCAGCGCAACGCCGGCCATGCACTGGTGCTGGCGTTCCGCATTGAGCATTGCACGGGGAAACGGGTCCGGGAGAAATAATCGTCCGCATTCTGCCGGAACGAATCCGCGGACAGCGGCCCGTATGTGGAACCCGGGCTTGCAATGCAAATAAATTTGGTTTATAAAATAAACTTGTTTATATTTGCATCGTGATCCGGACAGACTGCCCAGCTGAGACGGGTCGCAGAAACAAGTTAAATCATTGATACCATGGAACAGAACAAAGAAATGACGGCTCAGGAAAGCCTTCAACTCATCTCCGAATCCTTCAACAAAAGCAGGAAGGACATCCTCCGTGGCAGCGCAAAATACTTCATGCTCTGGGGAGCATTGCTTACCGTCACCTCCCTCGCCATCTATTTGTTATGGCATTTCACGGGGAAGCCGCAGTGGAACTTCCTCTGGTTCGCCATGCCGGCCATCGGCTATCCCCTCGCCGCCCTGATGGGCAAATACGACGAAGCCCTCCCCCAGAACGAAGTGAGCAAAATGCTCACCGGCGTCTGGCGCGTCTTCGGTGCCTTCGCCATCACGCTCAGCGCCATCGCGGTCTTCCTGGTCCCGATGCACGTGACGCTGATCATCGTCATCATCATGGGCCTGGCCGAATGCATGTCCGGTGTCCTGCTGAAGAACTGGCCCATTATCATCGGCGGATTCCTGCTGGGCGTGGGCGGAGCCGTTTTCGCCATGCTCGTCAAGAACGATGCGCAGCTGCTGATCTTCACGCTGGGCGGCGTCCTGCTGCTGATCACCGGGCTGGTCATGAAACTTCAGTACAAATAGCTTATGTTCCCCAAGTTAGACCCGCTCCTCCATTCGGAGCTCCGGCTGGCCGTGATGAGTATCCTGGCCGGGGTCGACGAGGCCGATTTCACCTATCTCAAGAAGCAGACAGGCGCCACGGCCGGCAACCTGAGCGTGCAGATCGACAAGCTCACCGCCGCCGGGTACATCACGGTGGAGAAAGGCTTCAAGGGCAAGATGCCCCGCACCACCTGCAGGATGACGCCGGCCGGCCAGGAAGCCTTCGGCAAATACGTAGAAGCACTCAGAGAATACCTTTCAGCAAGCAAATGAGTATGAATAAGATCGTTCGCATCCTCCTGTGGGCCCTGCTCGCCCTGGTGCTCCTGCTCGGAGCCGGAGCGTGGGCCAAATTCGGGGCCCTCGTTCGCGGTGCCGGGTCCGTCCAGAAACTGGACGAAGGCCTGTATTACATGGAATACAAGGGCGACGACGGCTTCGACGCGCTGATCGAATCCGGTGGCGGACGGAGTGCAGGAGAATTGTCCGCCTACGTCATGCGTTTCCTTTCCGGAGGCTTCTACCAGCCGAAGGCCGGCAATCCGGCGCCGGCGCAGTACGGCTGCTCCGCCCTGACGGCCCGTACGCCGGAAGGCGACGTGCTGATGGGCAGGAACTTCGATTTCTCGTCCGCGACAGGAATGATCCTGCACACCGTTCCCGCCCGGGGCTATGAGACCTACACTACCTTCAACCTCGAATTCCTCGGCTTCGGGGAGGGCTGGCGCCCGGAAGGCTTCCGGAACCAGTACATGGCGCTCTCCGCCCTGTTTTTCGCCCTGGACGGCATCAACGAGAAGGGGCTGGCCGTCGCCGACCTGATGGCAGGAGACGACGCCCAGACGCATCAGGACAGCGGGAAACCGGCCCTGACCACCACCACGGCCATCTGCTACCTGCTCAAGAACGCAGCTACCGTGGACGAAGCCCTGGAGCTGCTCCGCGGGATCGACATGCACTCCGACATCGGTGCCGCCCACCATTATGCCATCTCCGATGCTTCCGGCAGGAGCGTGGTGGTGGAATATGTGGACGACGGGATGGTGGTCGTGGAGTCCCCCGCCCTCACCAATCACTATCTGTGCGAGGAGAAACGCAATGTCGGGCTATACGAAGGGGACCGGCGCTATGATTTCCTGTGCAGCCAGTACGAGGAGGCCGGCGGCATCCTGGATCTACGCCAGCTGACGACTGCCATCGCCTCCGTGTCCCAGCCCCCGGCACAGGGAGACCGGCTGGGGACGGCCTGGACAATGGTGATGAACCTGACCCACCCTTCCGTCACCTATTACGCCCGCCGCCATTTCGACAAGCCGTTCCGGTTCGAGTTGACGAAATAATTGCTATCTTCGCACTCCGAAAAACGAAAACGAGAGAACGATGAATATCAATATAGAGAACAAGGCGCTGCCGGTGCTGCTGATCACCGGCTACCTGGGGAGCGGCAAGACCACCCTCCTGAACCGCATCCTGACAAACCGCCGCGGCATCAAGTTCGCGGTGATCGTCAACGACCTGGGAGAAGTCAACATCGACGCGGACCTGATCGAGAAGGGCGGCGTCGTGGGCCAGACGGACGACAGCCTGGTGGCCCTGCAGAACGGATGTATCTGCTGCACGCTGAAGATGGACCTCGTGGCGCAGCTGGAGGAGATCTCCCGGATGAACCGCTTCGACTACATCGCCATCGAGGCGAGCGGCATCTGCGAGCCGGCCCCGATCGCCCAGACCATCAACTCCTATCCCCAGCTCGCCCGTCCTTCCTATCCGGGCGTCGCCATCCCGACCCTGGACTGCATCGTCACGGTCGTGGACGCCCTGCGGATGAAGGACGAATTCGACTGCGGACAGGCGCTGCAGCGCGACAACATCGACGAAGAGGACATCGAAAATCTCGTCATCGAGCAGATCGAGTTCTGCAACATCATCCTGCTCAACAAGGCCTCCGAGCTGACGCCCGACGAGCTGGGCCGCGTCAAAAGCATCGTCCGCGCCCTGCAGCCCAAGGCCGAGATCCTGACCTGCGACTATGGGGATATCGACCTGGACAAGCTCCTGCACACGGGGCTGTTCGACTTCGACAAGGTGGCCACTTCCGCCGCCTGGATCGCCGAGATTGAAGGCGACGACCACGACGATGATGACGACGATGACCACGATCACGATCACGATGAGCACGGGCACCACCACCATCATGATCACGACCACGAAGAGGGCGAGGCCGAGGAATACGGCATCGGGACCTATGTCTATGAGTCCCGTCCAGCCCTGGATATCAATAAGTTCGATTATATGGTCGCCAAGAAGTGGCCCAAGGAGATCATCCGCGCCAAGGGGCTGTGCTACTTCAGTGCGGACACGGACAAGTGCTACCTCTTCGAGACCGCCGGCAAGCAGAAAACCATCAAGGACGCCGGCTACTGGTTCGCGACGATGCCTGCCGACGAGCTGCGCGAGATGATGGCGCGCGACGCCAAACTGCGCCGCGACTGGGATCCCGAATACGGCGACCGCATGAACAAGATCGTCTTTATCGGACAGCACCTCGACCGCGAAGCGATCGAGGTGCTGATGGATGGCTGCCTGGCGGACGATTAGTCCATCTTGCCGGACTTGCTGCGGTTCTGCCAGCCGGCTTCGCTCTTGGTGCGGGTGTAATAGATGACGATATCGGCGTCGGACTTGGAGTCGGTGAAATACACCTTCTTGCGGGCATCGCTCGCGGAACTCACGAAGTACCAGTAGCCCTGGTTGCCGGAGGCCTCGCTCTTGGAGCTGCACTCATAGACCACCAGGTCGGCCTCGCTCTTGGTCGAGGTCACGTACACTTTCACGTTCGCATCGCTCTTGGAACCGGTCTTATAGACCGCCTGTGCGTTGGCTGCCACTGCTCCCAGCAGGGACAGCACCAGGATAAACAACAGTTTTTTCATCATATTATCATTAAATACATTCCTGCCTAGCCTTACCGAAGGCGACGCACAAATTTAAAAAAATATGCGGACGAACGTGTATTTCTTTGTAATTTTGTGGTGAATAACACAGAAAACATGGCAAATACACCCACCCCTCACATCGGGGCCCAATACGGCGAGATCGCCGAGACCGTCATCATGGCGGGCGACCCGCTGCGCATCAAGTTCATCGCGGAACGCTTCCTGGACAAGCCCGTGCAGTTCAACAACGTCCGCGGCATGCTGGGCTACACCGGCAGTTATAAAGGCAAGCGCGTGAGCGTGATGGGCCACGGGATGGGCATCCCGTCCATCGGGATCTATTCCTACGAACTCTATCATTTCTACGGTGTCAAGACCATCATCCGGGTCGGCTCCGCCGGCGCCTATGATCCCGACCTGCGTCTGGGCGACCTGGTCATCGCGATGGGCGCCAGCACCGACTCTGCCTACGGCGCCCAGTTCGAACTGCCGGGCACCTTCGCCCCGATCGCCGATTTCGACCTGCTCCGCGAAGCGGCCGCTTCCTGCGAGCGGCACGGTTTCCGCTACAAGGTCGGCAACGTCCTCTCTTCCGACGTCTTCTACCACGCCCACCCGAAGGTGGACCGCTGGCGGGAGATGGGCGTGATCGCCGTGGAGATGGAGGCGTCCGCCCTCTACATGAACGCCGCCTACGCCGGCGCCCGGGCCCTGACCATCTGCACCATCTCCGACCATGTCCTGACGGGCGAGGTCACAACCCCCGAGCAGCGCCAGACCACCTTCACCAATATGGCCGAGGTGGCACTGGACCTGATCTGAGGGGCGCGGCAAGAATAATTTGGCATTCAGCCGAAAAAAAACTATCTTTGCAGCCCTTACATCAGACCAGCGCAACATCCGGGAGATTAGCTCAGTTGGTTCAGAGCACTTGCCTTACAAGCAAGGGGTCACTG
>CAMHIP010000008.1 GCA_946185205.1 uncultured Bacteroidales bacterium
GAGATCGCCGGCAAGACCGGCACCACCAACGACAACTCCGACGGCTGGTTCATCGGCTACACGCCCAACATCACGGCCGGCGTGTGGGTGGGCGGCGAAGACCGCAACGTCCACTTCACGGCCACGGCCCTGGGCCAGGGAGCCAACGCCGCCCTGCCGATCTGGGGGCTCTGGATGAAGAAGTGTCTCGCGGATCCGGCCATCGGCTGGTCCATGGAGAACGACCATTTCCTGGCGCCGACCGGCGGTGCGCTGGAGTTCAACTGCGCCACCGACGGCACCTTCCTGGGCGGCTACGGCGACGACTATGTGGGCTCGGACGGCGCCACGGGCACCCGCAACCAAGAAGAAGAGTATTATTTCAATTAGGATATGAGCAAGTACCAGTCCATCGCCGTAGTCTATGGCAGCGATTCCTCCGAATGGGAGGTCTCCTGCCGCAGCGGCGAGTTCGTAGCATCCCGCATCGACGGGAGCATGTACGATGTCTATGAGATTTTCGCGCGCTTCGGCAAATGGCAGCTCGCCGCCGTGCGCAAGCGCAACGCCATGCGCGTCCCCTTCCCCGAAGAGGCCCGTCCCGAAGTGGACAAGACGGATTTCTCCGTCCGGGTCCTGGGCGAGAAGGTGAAGTTCGACTACGCCTACATCGTGCAGCACGGCGCACCGGGAGAGACGGGACAGTTCGAGGGCTACCTGGAGATGCTCGGCGTCCCCTGCAGCACCTGCGACTCCAGCGTCTGCTCCATCGTCTTCGACAAATACGCCTGCAAGTGCTACATCCGGGACCTCGGCCTGGCCAAATGCGCTCCGGACGTCTATGTGCGGCATGGCATGGACCACGGCGAAGTGGATGTCCAGATCGCGCAGAAACTGAAATTCCCGGTGTTCGTCAAGCCCACCCAGGGCGGCTCCAGCTTCGGCGTCACGCGTGTCACGCGCCCCGAGGACGTCGGCCCCGCCATCCAGTTTGCCTTCAGTGAGAACCACACGGTCCTCATCGAGCAGGGCATCACCGGCCGGGAGCTCACCTGCGCGGCCTATTTCGACGGCGAGAAGGTCGCCACCCTGCCGCTCATCGAGATCGTCTCGGAGAATGAGTATTTCGACTACGACGCCAAATACAACGGCCACAGCCAGGAGATCTGCCCCGCCCCCGTGTCCGACGAGGTGCGCGACCTGGTGCAGCGCACCACGGCCAGGATCTATTTCCGGCTGGGCTGCAAGGGCGTGGTCCGCATGGACTACATCCTCGCGGAGGATGGACTTTACTTCCTGGAAATCAATACGATTCCGGGCATGACGAGCGCCTCGCTCGTGCCCCGGATGGTCCGCACGGCGGGTCTGGACATGACCGCCTTCCTGAGCACCATCATCGAGAACACGTAGTGCTGCTCGCCGACTTCATCCGCGACGGCATCGCCCGTCTTGAGACCCTGTACCCTTCGCCGGAGGCGAGGGGTTTGGTTTTGATGCTCTGCTCGGAGCGGCTGGGCACCACCTCCTATACCCATATCATCGAGCCGCAGACCGCCGTGCCTGACGGGCGCCTGGCGGAACTGGAACGCGACCTGGAGCGGCTGTGCGGGGGAGAACCCATCCAGTATGTGCTGGGATTCGCCGAGTTCTGCGGACACCGCTTCGCCGTGGGCCCGGGCGTGCTGGTACCGCGTCCCGAGACGGAGCAACTGGTGGGGCAGGCCGTCAGCCTGCTGCGGGAAATGGACCTGGAAGAGCCGCCCCGCGTGCTGGACCTGTGCACGGGTTCCGGCTGCATCGCCTGGAGCATCGCGCTGGAGATCCGGGACGCGCAGGTCGTCGGCGTCGATGGGTCCGAGGCGGCGCTGCGCTACGCTTCCACGCAGTTTCCTGCCGACGGACGGAGTCTTCTGGACGGGCGGCCGGAAATTATTTTCCGGACAGGTTTGCCGGAAAACCAATTTCCGCTCCGCCTCCCAGGCGGCACTCCCGTTTTCCTGCAGGCGGACGTGCTGGACACGGAACAGGACTTCCCGTACGGCCCTTTCGACCTGGTCGTCAGCAATCCCCCCTATGTGTGCGAGAGCGAGAAAGCCCTGATGCGGCCCAACGTGCTGGACTGGGAGCCGCCGATGGCGCTGTTCGTGCCCGACCGGGATCCGCTGGTGTTCTACCGCGCGGTCGCCCGCTGGACCCGGCGCTTCCTGCGGCCCGGCGGGGCCGGCATCGTGGAGATCAACGAGTCGCTGGGCCCCGAAACGGCCGCCGTCTTCCGCGACGCGGGATACAAAAACGTACAAATCCTGTCCGATTTCAGCAAAAAAGCACGATTCGTTCAGTTCTCCTGACGTCCTATCCGGCTGGTTCACAGCAGGATGGAAAATTAATTGCAGTTAAACGATTAATCGGAAGAGAAAACGGATAAATCTCCGTCACTTTGCAGCAACCAAACGTATGCAAAGATGACAACGAAACGATTTCTCCTTCCCGGGCTGCTGTTTGCCCTCGTCTTCGCCTCCTGCGAAGGACAGAAAAACGACCTGGACCCCACCCTGCCCGACAACGGACTGTTTTCCCTGGCCGACGTGGCGAAAATGCTCTCCGACCTCCCGCTCGAGAACGAACATCTGGGCGAAGTGTATGACGCCGTGGGCGCCTCCTCGGGCAACGGCTACGACGAGGAATACCGGCTCACCGACCTCTTCGCCGCGCCCGGCGCGGGCGTGGGGGACAACGGCACGTCCACCAAGGCGGGCGGCTACAAGACGCCGCTGCGCGACCTGTTCGCCGACTACCTGGCGCAAAAATACGGGACCAAGGCGGGCGCCGGTGACATTGAACGCTACATCAACGCGCTGAGCGGATCCGACATGCAGATCTACTGGCCCTATTCCGAGGACTGGGACGGCCGGAGTTTCCCCATCGTGACCTTCGACCCGGGCTACGGGGCCGAGTCCAACTACGGCTACGAAGTCCGCATCGACCGGGACGGCGCGCACGTCGTCGATTCCGTGCTCGTGACCGAGCAGGTGGCGAAGGAACGGCCCGTGTGGGTGATCAACCGCAACAACGACGCCGGCTACACCCCGCTGGAACTCTTCGAGCCGGACACCAAGGCCGGCAAGAACGACGGCAAAAAGGACGACAAGAACACGGGCGGCAAGGAATACATCCTCAGCATCCAGAGCATCAAGGCCCTGCGCAACTACGACAGCTGGTTCGGGGGAGCGAGCGAGTTCTTCCTCAAATCGGGGGCCGTGGACGGTTTCAAGGCCACCAAGGACGACGACCTCAAGAACTACACGCCCAGCATGACCGACTTCATGCTGGTGGTGAAGCGCAGCCAGATCGGCAAGAAAATCCCCTTCAACGCCCTCCTGCTGACCAATTTCACCGACCAGATGGAGAAGATCGCCTTCATGGTCATCGAGGACGACGGAGGCACCACGACCAGCTGGAAATGCAGCGCCGTGGTCAAGTACAACTCCAAGCAATACGGCTTCGAGCTGGAAATCCCCTACAAAGACAAGGACGACGTCGTCTGGCGCGGGCAGCTCACCCGCAACTTCTTCCAGGACCTCTTCGAGAAGGAAGGCGGTACGCTGACCGGCCGCTTCGGCGACGTCGAGATTACTTTTGCGCTGGACTGACGGTCATCTCGCAGGCGCCGCAATCGAAGTGCAGGGCCAGTTTCCGGCCGTTGTTGAGCAGGAAAAGCTCCTCCGGCGGCCGGGCGCCCTGATATTTCGGGCAGAGGCCCAGCTCGTAGCGGACGCAATATTTGCTCCGCATCAACTCCTTCGGATTTGATGCGTTGATTCCTTTCACCCCCTGCACCCTCTCACGGGGGACGGCAGGACTAGCGGCCACCGAATCCAGGTCTTCCGCCACCAGGCGCCGCATGCCGTTGATGGTGGAGGCGGACAGCAGCGGCAGCTTGCCGCCGGCCGTCTCCACGCGCAGTTCCTCCAGCAAGAAACGATAGACCCCGCTGCGCTTGGAAAGCTGCTCGCGGAGCATCGCCGCGGCGCGTTCGCCGTTCTCGGCCGTATCCACATCCGTGTGGAACGGGCTCAGGACCTCACGGCCGTCCTGGCTGAGCGCCCGGATCTCGATGACATATTTGCCGTGGACACGCACCGACAGGCGCACCGGAATCTCCCGGCGGCAGGGCTGCGTCTCCAGCATCTTCTCGAAGGCCGTGTTGATGTTGCGGTAGAGCGTGACGCCTTCCCGCAGGTCGGGAACGTCCTTGCAGCTAACCTGCAGGCCGTCACAGACGTCGCCGCGGAATCCCGTCACGCCGTCGGCCGTCACGATGGCGAATCCGTCTCCGTTGTGCAGCTCCAGGCCGCGCTGTATGGGCTTGACGCTGAACTGCATCCCCTGCCCGGGCGTGCGCCGGACGCGCTGCACCGTCCCGACGGCCTCGCCCATGGACTTGGGCGCGTCCATGGAGGACCACTTCCCGCGCTTCCCGTCCAGGAACAGCTCGGTGTAGCCACGGTTGAAGGTCTTGGCCGTGTCGGGCGTGAATCCGCCCGTCACTTCGCCCCAGGAGGCGCGGCAATAGCGGTCGGGATACTTCGCGACCAGCGCATCGAGCGCCAGGGAGTAGTCCCGCACCACATTCTTGACATAGGACGCGTTCTTGAGCCGCCCTTCGATCTTGAAGGACACCACGCCCGCCTCCGCCAGGTCCTCCAGCCGGGACTTGAGATTGAGGTCCTTCAGCGACAGGACGGCCTTGTTGCGGAGCAGCACCCGGCCCTCTCCGTCCACCAGGTCATAGAGCGAACGGCAGGCCTGGATGCATTCGCCGCGGTCGGCGCTCCGCCCGTCGATGTACTCCGACAGGCGGCAGTCGCCGCTGTAGCATACGCAGAGCGCTCCGTGCACGAAGAATTCCACCTCGCAGCGCACGGCGGCACAGATCTGCCGGACCTGCTCCAGGCTGAGCTCCCGCTCCAGGACAATACGCTCGCAGCCCAGCGATTCGAAATAACGGGCCCGCTCCACGTCCCGGATGGCGCACTGCGTGGAAGCGTGCAGCGGGACGGTGATGTCGTCCCAGGCCGCGATCCGCGGCTCCCGGATGATGAAAGCATCCGCCCCGGCGGCCTGCGCCTGCAGCATCTGGGCGTGCGCTTCCTCCTCCTCGCCTTCGCGCCAGAGCGTGTTATAGGTCACGAAGATGCGGACGCCGAAGCGGTGGGCATACGCGCACAGCTCCGCAATGTCATCAAAGCTGTTGCCGGCCGCCTTGCGGGCGCCGAAAGCGGGTCCGGCGATATATACGGCATCGGCACCGCAGTCGATGGCTGCGATGCCGATATCTTTGTTTCTGGCGGGGGCCAGCAGCTCAAGAGAGCGCATTACTTGAGGGCGTCAAGCATCTTCTTGGCCTCGGCACCGTACTTGGGATCGCTGGCGGCCTTGGAGTAGAACTCCTTGGCTTTGGCGTTGTTCTTCGCTCCCTGATAGAGGGCGCCCACGGTGTAGGCGATGGCACCGGCGTTGCTGGCGGTCGGGGCGGCCTCCAGGTACTTCTCGAAGTACTTGATGGCGTCGTTGTTCTTGCCGGCGAGCTGGGAAGCCTGTCCGGCGATCTGCCAGGCCTGGGCGTTGGCCGTATAGTCGTTCACCTTGACGGCGGCGGCCACGGCGTCGGCATACTTCTTGGCCTTGAGGGCGGCGGCAGCCTCCTTCAGGTAGATGGTCCCGAGCTGCTTGTTGGCGGTGGCTTCCTGGCCGTGGGCGGCGGCCTTCTCAAAGGCGGCCTTGGCCTCGTCGAGCTTGCCGGCGCCGTTCAGGGCGACACCCAGGCGCAGGGCCACGGTCCCGTTCTCGGGATCCGCATCCAGGATCTCCTGGTAAGCGGCGGCCGCACCGGCGTAATCCTTGGCGTTCAGCAGGTTGCCTGCCTTGGACATCTTGATCTGCGGGATGAGCTCCTTGGCTTCGTCAAGCACGTCGAGGGCCTCGTAGGCCTGGGCGACCTTCTCGACATCCTGAAGGGCGGCGACGGCCTCGTCGAACTTGGATTCCTTCACCAGGTCCTTGGCCATGGACATCTTGAGGTTGGGGATGATATTCTTGCAGTTTGTCACGACTTCCTGGCCTTCTTCGCCAAGCGCCTCGGCAAGCTTGAGAGCTTCTTCGAAAGATTTCAGCGCACCGGCCTTGTCCGTAGAGATGGCCTCTGCACCGGCATTGTACAGTTCGGTCACCGCTGCCAGATCCTGAGCGAAAGCGGCGCCAAGGGCAACTGTGAGGGTTGCAAGGGTTGCGATTAATTTTTTCATACTCGTATTAGATTTTGTTAGTTTTTAATCGGCGTAACTGCAAATGTAATCATTTTCTTTTTTACTTTTGCAAATGTCATGCGGAAGTTGAGTAAGCACATATCGTGCCTGATTTGCATTTTTTCCTCCCTGATTGCGCTGGGACAGGAGCTGCCGACCCTGGGCACGGCCCCGGAAGTACGGCGCGGAAGCCTTCCAAACGGCATCCAGTTCTACCTGGTCACCCACCCCGAGCAAAAGGGTTTCGCCGATTTCGCGCTGGTGCAGCGCGGGCGCCGGGATGCCGCACAGGCCCGGGACCTGCTGCGCGAACTGCCGCATTTCGGGGCGCGGGCCCCGTACCGCTTCCTCGCCGGGCACGGCATCGGCTACGGCGAAGAAGGATACATCTCGCTGCCTTCCGATGCGGCCCTGTTCACCTTCCGGGGCGTCCCCACGCACAATGAAAGCGTGGCGGATTCGACCCTGCTGATGCTCTTCGACATGGCGGCGGAATACCGCAAGCCCCAGGCGATCATCATCTGCGGCGACATCGACGCCGCCCGCGTCCGGGAGCGGATGGAACTGCTCTCCATGATGGTCCCGGCCCTGGAATACAACTATCCCGGCATCGCCTACCGGTGGGAGCCCCGGGATTCGCTCTCGCTGCTGATCTCGCACAACGCCGCGGGAGGCGTGGCCGCGATCAACGCCATCTACAGCACGGCCCGGCTGCCCAAGGAGATGATGAACACGCCGCAGCCCCTCGTCACCCAGGCCTACGCCGACCAGCTCGGCCGGATCCTGGGCCGCCGCATGGAGCGGAGTTTCCGGGCGGCCGGACTGCCGATGGCCGGTTATCAATACCGCTATATGGACAGCGCACAGGGGCCGGATGACGAACGCCACATCCTGACGGTCTATACCGCAGCCGGGCGGCTGGAAGAAGCCACCCGCCGCTTCGCCGCCGTCCTCGGGACCCTCGACCGGGAAGGAGCCGGCCTGGAAGAATTCCTCGCAGCGCGGGAATGGCAGATCGCCGAAGCCCGGCGCAACGGCGGAAGACTCCTGCGCAACAGCGAATACCTCGACCGCTGCGTCGCCTCTTATCTCTATGGCGCCAACCTCGCTTCCGCCGAGATGCTGGGCGCGTTCATCGGCACGCGCCGGCTGGATGACGGGCGGGAACTGGCGCTGTTCGACGGTTTCGCCCAGGCCCTGCTCGATCCGGCCCGCAACCTCACCCTGCGTTTTGACGTGCCCGGCCCCGTGGCCACCGACGCCCTCAGGCGCGCCTTCGCGCAGGGCTGGGACCTGACCGACAGCACCCTCGTGGCGTCCGCCCTCCTGCCGGAACCGGAACTCCCGTCCAAACGGGTCCGGGTGAGCGCAGAGTCCGCCGAGCCGATTTCCGGCGGCCGCCTCTGGACCTTTTCCAACGGGATCAAGGTCATCTACAAGAAGATGGATACGCCCCGGGAGTTCGACTACGCCCTGATGCTGCGCGGCGGCGTGGCCGAAGTGCCGGACCTGCATGAAGGCGAAAGCGCCTTCGTGGGCGATATGCTGACGCTCAGCAAGATCGCCGGGCTGGACGGCGCGGAGTTCCGCGAGCGGCTCGAGAACGCCGGCATCACCCTGCAGGCGGCCGCCACGCTCTCCGACCTGCGCATCACGGGCCGGGCCCCGTCCGCACAGCTGACGCAGTTGCTGCAGGCCCTGCTGCTCCTTTCGCAGTCCCGGGAGCCGGACCCGGACGCCTTCCGGACCTACCAGGCGGCGGAGGCCCTGCGCCGGGACCGGGAAGCGCTCTCCCCGCGCGACGTCAATTTCCTGATGGACAGCATTCTGCGCCCTAATTACTACTACCCGGAGCGCAAGCGGATGCAGAACCTCCACGACGACCTCCCCCAGCGGGCGGAGCAGTATTTCGCCTCGCTCTTCGAGAAGACGGGCGACGGCGTCCTCGTGCTGATGGGCGACCTGCCGGAGGATGCGCTCAAGAAAGAACTCTGCCGGCTGCTCGGCGGATTCAGCACGCAGAAGCGTTTCTCCTCCCGGCCGCGCGTGGAGAGCCGCTTCGCCACCGGTTCTTCGCTCCGCAGGGACCAGGCCGCCGCCGGCGTGACGGGCGGCCGGGAGATCGGCGCCCACGTGGCCCGGTCCGCCGCCGTCCCCTTCAGTCTCGACAGCTATCTGTCTTTCCGGGTGGCCTGCCAGCTGATCCGCGGACAGCTGACGGACGCGCTGAAAGAGCAGGGCGGCTGGGTGGAGATGTCCGAGCGGCTGGAGCTCTTCCCCGCCGAACGGCTCACCTTCTATGTCCACTGCCACCCCTGCCGGGAAGGAGGGCTGCCGGGCGGCGTCACCCCGGGCGAGCCGCGCGACCTGCTGGACGCCCTGCGGGCGGTGACGCACCGGCTAGGCACGATGGAAGTATCTGATACAGAACTGAAAGCGGCCAAGGCCGCGCTGCTCCGGGAGTTGGAGCACCGCTATGCGGACCCGCATACCCTGATGGAAGATGTGCTGACCCGCTACAGCGAAGGCAAGGACCTGGTCACGGGCAGCAAGGCCGCCGTGCAGCGGGTGTCCGCCGCGAGCGTGCGGCAGATCCTTGTGCAGCTCTCCGGCGGAGCGGAAGTAGAATACCTGATTGACTGATGGGAAAAAACAGATTCGGAACGATCATCCAGATCGGAGACATCCTCGTGTCGGAGGATGTGGTGATGGAGTACTTTGCCTGTGACTACGCGGTCTGCCGCGGGGCCTGCTGCATCGCAGGCGACAGCGGCGCGCCGCTGGACGAAAGCGAACTGGAAGGGCTGGAACGGGATTATCCCGCCTACTGCGGCCATATGACGCCGGAAGGCCGGGCCGCCGTGGACGCCAAGGGCTTCTTCGAGGTGGACCGGGACGACGACATCGTCACGCCGCTGATGCCCCCGCTGGAAGGCTCGCAGGACTGCCCCTGCGCCTTCTGCCACTTCGGGCCGGCCGGCGAATGCCTCTGCGCCATCGAGATGGCGGGCCGGACCAAGCCCGCCTCCTGCTCGCTCTACCCCATCCGCGTCACGAAGCTCACCGGGGGCGGACTCGCCCTCAACGTCCACCGCTGGGACATCTGCCAGCCGGCCTTCGACAAGGGAGCACGCGAGGGCGTGCGGGTCTTCCAATTTCTGAAAAATCCCCTCACGAGATCATTCGGAGAGGATTTCTACGAAGCGCTGGACGCAGCGGCTAAACATCTTCTCGGGTAGCTTCCAGGCCCGATACGATCCGGGTAAGGTCCCGGGTCAGCCCCTCGACCGTCAGGCCGGCGCCGGAAGGCGTCACCGTGATGCGGTCCTCCCACATCTTCAGGGCCCGGGACAGGCCGGAGCGGCGCCGGAAGGACCAGCTGCCGCCGTCCTCCGACTCCAGACGGTATCCCAGCGCCTCCATCACCCGCATCACGTCGGGACGGACCTCTTCGGGCGCGCCGTACAGGTGCGCCGTGCGCGCGGAGAAGCCGAAGCGCGGATAGATCAGCGCGAAGACCAGCATGACCAGGGCGATCTGCCACAGGGAGTCGTAGCCGTTGACGAACATTTTGGACAGGTCCGCCTCCACGAATCCGGTGAGGACGAGGGCCAGGATGATGATCACAAGCAGGAGCATCAAGTAGCAGTAATACTTGAGCGAACGGATGATATATTTCATAATGACAAAATTAGCATAAAATTTGCTATTTTTGTGCGTTGTTTATTAAATAGACAGAAAATGGAAAAAGAAGATCCCATCGAGAAGCTTGAAAGACAGCAAGCTGAAAAGAAATCCAACGGAGGCCTGAAGGCCGTCATGATCGCGATGATCGTCGTCGCGCTCGGACTCGCCGCCGCCCTCTGGTATGTCATGAGCAGCAAGAACAAACTCGTCGGTGAGCTGAACGAGGAAAAGCAGGATCTGACGGAGCAGATCCAGGCCCTGCAGAGCGACTACGAGAACCTCTCCTCCGAATACGACTACATCAACGCCCAGCTCGACTCCTCCCGCGAAGAGATCGCCCAGCTCGTGGACCGCGTCAAGAAGACCGAAGCCACGGACCGCAGCAAGATCCGCCAGTACGAGAAGGAGCTCGGCACCCTGCGTTCCATCATGCGCGGGTACATCACGCAGATCGACTCGCTCAATACGTTGAACCACAGGCTCGCCGAAGAGGCCGCCACCGCCCGCAAGGAAGCCGAGCAGACCAAGCAGGCCAACACCAAGCTGACCCAGCAGGTCGAGGCCCTGACCAGCCGCGTCACGGCCGGCTCCATCCTCAAGGCCCACAACTTCGTGATGTACGCCTACAACAACAACGACAAGATCACCGACAAGGCCAACCGCGTGGCGCGTTTCCTGGTGAACCTCACCCTCGTGGAGAATGAGCTGGCGGAGCGCGGTCCGGTGCGCGTGTATGTGCGCGTGACCGATCCGGACGGCGTGCTGCTGTCCGACGGCCGCGGCACCACCTTCACCTTCAACGGCGAGACGCTGGACGCCACGGCTTCCCGCGAGGTCGATTACCAGGGCTACGAAGTCGATCTGGGCATCTATGTCAACAATGTGGGCGCCTTCAAGAAGGGTGTCTATACCGTTGACGCCTACACGACCCAGGCCGTCCTCGGACACGGAGAACTCCTGCTCCGCTAAATGATCTACCTGCACGTCCCCTTCTGCAGGAGTTTCTGCACCTACTGTGATTTCTATTCGGAAATCGCCTGCCGGGGACGGGACGCGCAAGCATTTGCATCCTACGCAGACGCGGTCTGCGCCGAGATTGCCCGCAGAAAGGACGAGATCGAAGCCACCCGCGACCTGGATACGCTTTATATCGGAGGCGGCACCCCATCGGTGCTGCCTCTGGCGTTATTACGCCAGATGGCAGCCGCTGCGCTGATGACGGGGAGGCCGCCCGCGGAGGCCTTCAGCGAGTTTACGATGGAGGTCAACCCGGAGGACATCGTAGAGAAAGGTGCGGACTACGTCCGGGGGCTGCGCGAACTCGGCGTCAACCGCATCAGCATGGGCGTGCAGTCGCTGGACGACGGGATCCTCCGCTGGATGAACCGCCGCCACGACGCCGACCACGCCCGGCAGGCCTTCCGCATCCTGCGGAAAGCCGGGGTAGAAAACATCAGCATCGATCTCATTTTCGGCCTCTCACAACTGTCGGAGACCATTCTGGCGCAGACGCTCGACGAAGTGCTGGCCTGGCGTCCGGAACACATCAGCGCCTACCAGCTGAGCATCGAAGAAGGCAGCGCGCTGGGCCGGCTGGTCCGCGAAGGCCGCTACACCGAAGCCCTGCAGGAACAGTGCGCCGCACAGTACGCGCTGCTCTGCACCCGGCTGCGCGAAGCCGGCTATGTCCACTACGAGATTTCCAACTGGGCCCTCCCCGGCCGCGAAGCCGTCCACAACAGCGCCTACTGGACCCGGCACCCCTACGTGGGCCTGGGCCCCGGCGCCCACTCGTTCGACGGCCGTGTACGGTCGTGGAATGAAGAAAGCGTGCCGCAATACACCCAGGGCGGCCGTGAGATGCTCTCGGAGGCAGAAGCCCGGGAGGAACAGATCTTCCTCGGCCTGCGGACCGCACGCGGCATCCCGGAAGAGCTGCTGGAGCCGTCCAAGGCCGCTCCGATGCTCGCCGACGGCCGCCTGGTACGCTTGTCCGAAGGCCGCATACGCATCCCGGAAGACCGCTGGTTCGTCAGCGACGGGCTCATCGCCATTTTGATCTGACCACCCCATATTGATTATCAGCACATTACAAATTAACCTTCGGACAAAACACCGAAGGTTAATTTATAACTAATTGATTATCAATTTCTTTTAAAATCAGTCCTCGTATGGGACTCCGTCCGGCAGGTGGCTGTGGACGACGGCGAGCAGGGCGCCGAGCGAATCGGGGCGGTTGGCGGCGATCACCAGCGAAGGGCGGATGAGCGACGGGGCGCCGCCGTCCCAGGTGGCGATGCGGCCGCCCGCTTCGTGCAGGATCAGCATCGCGGCGGCATAATCCCAGGGCTGCAGACGCATCTCGAAATACAGTTCAATGATCCCGGAAGCGAGCAGGCACAGCTCCACCGCGGCGGAGCCCCAGCGACGCAAGTCATTGCTCTGCATGTAGATATCATAGATGATGTCCGAGCAGGACTTGGCGAACTCCTTGCGATAGGTGCTCATCGCCGTGCAGAACAGCCCGTCGGCGAGCGGACGGTCCGAAACATGGATGGGGTGAGCGTTGCAGCAAGCCCCCTTGCCCAGTTCTGCGGTATAGAGTTCGCCCCGGCGGGGGCTATAGACGACGCCCAACTGAAGCGCACCCTTCCGCGCCAGCGCCACGGAGATGCAGCAGTCCGCAATCCCGCGGGCATAGTTGGCCGTGCCGTCAATGGGATCGATGATCCAGACGTATTCCTCCTCCAGGTCCCGGAAGTCCTCCTCTTCGCAGAGGAAGCCGCAGCCGGGCAGCAGCGCGGCGAGCCGCTCCGTCAGGAAATGCTGCACGGCGAGGTCGGAGGAGGTCACGAGGTTGGCGAGGCCGTCTTTCTGCATGACGGTGAAATGGTCGGAGACCATCAGCGCGGAGGCCTCCCGGACGATATCGACGACTTGTTGGAGCATGGTGTTCTTCTTTTCAGTCCGCGAAGATACATAGAAAATTCTTATCTTTGTGATTGCTATGTTTGACAAGGAAGTATATATCGCGCGCCGGAAGGCGCTGCTGGAGCGCCTGCGGGGCGAGAAGGGCATCGCCCTCTTCATCGGCAACGTGGACGCTCCCGCCCAGTACAAGGACAACTGTTACAAATGGCGCCAGGACAGCAACTGGCTCTATTTCTTCGGCATCGACGAGCCGCGTTTCGCCGCCACGGTCGATCTGGAGAGCGGCGAGGAGACGGTCTATGCCGACGACTTCAGCATCGACGATATCATCTGGATGGGGCCGATGCCCTCCGTGCGCAGCCTCGCGGACGCGGCGGGTGTGGCGAAGACCGCCCCCTACGACGCCCTCGGCGCTGCCCTGAAGGGCCGCCGGGTCCACTTCCTGCCGGCGTCCCGCTATGCCACCCGCCTCACGCTCAGCGCCTTGCTCGGCCTGGACCCGTCCGAGGTCACGAGCGCGGGCAAGGGCGGCTGCCCCAAGGCCTCGGAGCCGCTGGTGAAGGCCGTCATCGACCTGCGCCTGGTCAAGGACGCGCAGGAGATCGCCCTGCTCGACGCCGCCTGCAACCTGGGCTTCGCGATGCACACGGCTGCCCGCCGCGGCATCCGTCCCGGCCGCATCGAACAGGAAATCGTGGGCGAGATGGAGAGCGTGGCCCTGTCCAAGGGCTGGGGCGTGAGTTTCCCGACCATCCTCACCCAGCACGGGGAGATTTTCCATTGCCACAGCCACGAAATGCCCGTAGAGCCGGGCAAGCTGATGGTGATCGACGCAGGCGTGGAAAGCAACGAGCACTACGCTTCCGACTTCACCCGCACCTACCCGACTTCCGGCCGCTTCACGCAGAAGCAGCGCGATATCTACCAGACGGTCTATGAATGCAATGAACTGGCGTTCAGCATGATCCGTCCCGGCGTCGCCTACCGCGACGTCCACCTGGCCGCCGCGGCCCACATGCTGGACAACCTGCAGCAGCTGGGGCTCGTGCGGGGGGACGTGGACGCGATGGCCGCCGACGGCATCGCCGGACTCTTCATGCCGCACGGACTGGGCCACAACATGGGCCTGGACGTGCACGACATGGAGGATCTGGGTGAGAACCTGGTGGGCTACGACGACGACCAGACCCGCTCGCCGCAGCTGGGCCTGGGGAGCCTGCGGATGGCCCGCCGGCTGCGTCCCGGCAACGTGATCACCGATGAACCGGGCATCTATTTCATCCCGGACCTGATCCGGCTGTGGAAGCGGGAAGGCACGGACCGGGGCTGCGTCAACTACGACAAACTGGAGACCTACTTTGATTTCGGCGGCATCCGGCTCGAGGACGACGTCCTCGTGACGGCGGACGGCGCACGCCGGCTGGGCGCGCAGCGCCTGCCGATCGCACCCGACGAGGTGGAGGCCGCCCTGGCACAAGACAAGCAACTTTAACGAACAATATGGGATTACTTGAAGGAAAAGTCGCCCTCATCACGGGCGCATCCCGGGGCATCGGCAAGGCCATTGCCCTCAGATTTGCCGCCGAAGGGGCGGACATCGCATTCACCGACATCAAGATCAGCGAAGATACCGTGAAGGAGCTCGAAGCCCTCGGCGTCAAGGTACGCGCCTATGCGTCCAACGCCGCCGACTTCGCCCAGACCCATGAGACCGTGGATCAGGTCATGGCCGACTTCGGCCGCATCGACATCCTGGTCAACAACGCCGGCATCACCCGCGACGGCCTGATGCTCCGGATGGACGAGGCCCAGTGGGATGCCGTCATCAACGTCAACCTCAAGTCCGCCTACAACTACATCCACGCCTGCACGCCCATCATGGCGCGCCAGCGCGGGGGCAGCATCATCAATATGTCCTCCGTGGTGGGTGTGAGCGGCAACGCCGGACAGTGCAATTATTCCGCCTCCAAGGCCGGCCTGATCGGTCTCGCGAAGTCCATCGCCAAGGAGATGGGCCCGCGCGGCATCCGCGCCAACTGCATCGCCCCGGGCTTCATCATCTCCGACATGACGGCCCAGCTCCCGCAGGAAGTGCGCGACGCCTGGGCGAAGCAGATTCCGCTGCGCCGCGGCGGCACCGTCGATGAGGTGGCCAAGGTGGCGCTGTTCCTGGCCAGCGACCTCTCTTCGTATGTCAGCGGACAGGTGATCCATTGCTGCGGCGCGATGAACTGCTAGCATGGACCCCCGCCTGAAAGACCTGAGCTTGAAAACTTCCCTCTCGGCCCTGCTGGACCTCGTCCTGCCGAGAGTGTGCGTGGTGTGCGGCCGCCCGCTCCTCCCGCAGGAGCGGCATCTCTGCCTGGAGTGTCTGGCCGACCTCCCGCGCACCCGTTATGCCACGCTCAGCCACAACCCGATGGCGGACCGCTTCAATGCTAAACTGCAAGTAGATGAATATGAGCCGTATGCGTATGCTGCGGCTCTTTATCATTATCGGGCGGACGCCGGCTACAAGAAGATCTCCCAGGCCCTCAAGTACCACCGGGACTTCGGCACGGGGCGCTGGGCGGCGCGCCTGCTGGGCAGTTCCCTGGCGGACTCGCCGCTCTACGCGGACGTGGATCTGGTGGTCCCCGTCCCGCTGCACTGGACGCGGCACTGGCGGCGCGGCTACAACCAGGCGGCGGTGATCGCCCGCGAAGTGGCGCGCACGCTCGGCGCTCCGTGTGCGGAGCGGCTCCTGCGCCGCCGTCGCCGCACCCGCAGCCAGACGCGTCTGTCGGGCGAAGACAAGGCGCGCAACGTGGCGGGCGCCTTCGCCCTGCGGAAAGCCGCCGGTGTCCCGGCAGCGCGGCATATCCTGTTGATAGACGACGTTTTCACCACCGGCGCCACGCTCTCCGCCTGCCACCGCGCCCTGCGCAGCGCCTACGGGCCGCAGGTGCGTATCTCGGTGGCGACGCTGGGCGCCGTGGGAGAATAGCTACCGTACCCGCAGGCGGTCGCCCAGGCGGATGACGGAGCGCTTGTTGAGTCCGTTCATCTCCAGGAGGGACTCGACCGATACGCCGAACCGCTTGGCGATTTTCTGGATCGTATCGCCCGCCCGGACCGTGTAGAATTCGGCCGAAGTGGCCTCCTCGCTGCGCCAGGTGCCGTCGGCATTGAGAATGAAGTCGCGGTCGGCGCCGGGCTCGACATACTTGCCGTCCTCGCCCACAAAGGCCCAGGTGCCGTCCGGGAAGAGCACCAGACGGCGCTCCTGCACGGCGTTGAGCACGGAGTCGCGCGCCGCACCCGTCTTGCCGCCGAGCAGTTCGGACAGACTGAAATGGCTCTTGCGAGCCTTCTCTTCCGGCGGGAAATCGGGCAGGATGCGCCGCACGCCGATAAAGCGCTGGGCATAATAAGGCTCGTCGATATGGGAGATGGTCACGCCGGAATTGCAGGCGTGGATGAAGGTAAAACTCTTGTTCAGACTGTCCGCCGCGATGAAGATGCCCACGTGGCCGGGCGTCTTCTTGGCATTGCGGCCGCCGAAGACGATGATGTCGCCCTTCTGGTATTTCTCGATCCCGCCGCGGATTTCGCGCCCGTCGTGCGCCTGGTCGGCCGACGTGCGGGAGAGGGTATAGCCGAATTTCTTGAAGACGAAGCAGGTGAAGCCCGTGCAGTCGAAGCTCTGGGGGCCGTTGCCGCCATAGACATAGGGTTTGCCCAGGTGGCGCCCGGCCTCCTTGATGAGGGCGTCCGCCACCTTGCGGGGATTCTCTTTCGCTTCTTCAGGATGCTCCTGCGCGGCAACGCCGGGCGCAACGGCGCCAAGCAGGCAGGCGGCAAGGACCAGTCGGATCAGTTTCATCTCTTTTGTCGTTTTCAGAATTTCCTGAAAATCAGTTTTTTATGGTTTTGCTTTTGCAAAAACACTGCCAGCGCGGGCAGGTCCGGAAACGCAGGGTCCCGGCTCCGGCCAGGCCTCGGAAAGGCAGGAACTGTGGTATTCCGGTGCACCGGAGGCGGCTGCAATCTTCGCGATATTGCCCGGGCGCACGCCGCAGCCGGCCATCACGACGATGCGTCCGGCGGCCTGGCGCACCAGGGCGCCGATCAGCGCGCGGCCCGCAAAGGCATCCGGCGCGTGACCGGAGGTGAGCAGGCGGTCGCAGCCCAGCGCGATGACATCCTCCAGCGCCGCCAGGGGGTCGGACGTTTCATCGAAAGCGCGGTGGAAGGTGACGGACAAGGGGGCGGGTTCTCTGGCGGCGGCGACGAGCCGGCGCATCAGCGGCAGATCGACCCGGCCTGCCGGCGTCAGCGCCCCGATGACCACGCCGTTCGCGCCCAGCGCCCGGCACAGCCGGATGCTCTCCAGCATCTCCTGCACCTCCGCTTCGTCATAGACGAAATCCCCGCCCCGCGGGCGTACGAGCACGTTGACGGGCAGGTCCGTAGCCGCGAGGGCGGCGCGCAGCAGCGCCTCCGACGGGGTCACGCCGCCGATCTCCAGGCGTTCGCACAGCTCGATCCGGCACGCGCCTGTCCGCCCGGCGGCGAGCACGGCCTCCAGGGAGGGGCAGCAGGCTTCGCGGAACCAGCTCATCGGCATTGGGATATGGCGCGCCGCAGGTCGGCTGCGAGCGACGTGTTATAGCCCTTGGACAGATAGACGATGCGTCCGAAGCTGTCGCACACCGCGATCAGCGGGAGCGTGTCGCCCGGAGCGCCCGCCGCAGCGAGCATCGCCCGGATGCGTCCGTCCGGGTCGCTGCCGAAGACGGCCCGGTCCAGGCCGGAAGGACGGGCTTGTCCGAGCACCACGACCGGACGGCCCCAGGCTGCGAGATCGGGCGCAGCGGCAGTCAGTTCGTGCAGCGCACGGGAGGTCGGCTCGTCCTTGTCACCCAGCAGGGCCAACAGGAAATAGCCCCGTCCGGTGGCGCTCAGCAGCGATTGCGGCGCCGTCGCCCCCTCGCGCAGGAAAGGTGCCTCGGCATCCATCGTCCCGATCACGGAAAGCCGCTGCCCAGACTGGCGGAGCACCAGCGGCACGCGGGCCGTCCGGTCGGCTTCGACCGGGAAGAACTCCAGGTGCACCAGCGCACTGCCGTCCGCCAGGCGGTTGCCGGAGGTCAGCAGATAATAGCCGGCGTCCAGGGTGTAGCGGTCCCGGGCCGGGCCGCCTTCTTCGTATTCCATCAGGCGGGTGCGGTCCGCCTCCAGCCGGGAGATCGTGTAGTGGCGGTAGTACTCCGGCACGCGCACAGGGCCGCCGGCGGCATACTGTAGCGCCAGGGTGCCTTGCGGAGCCACGCTGTCGGCGGCGCCGTCGCCGAAATCGACATCCACCCAGCTGCCGTCCAGCTGATACTGCGTCTTGCCGGTCACCGCATCCAGCCGCGCCGGGAAGCCGAAGGCCCGGCACAGCGCGACGTAGAAAATGTCGCGTCCGAGGGGATCGGCCTTGCGCGCCCGCCAGACGGCAATCGGCGCCGTGCGGAGCTGCTGCGGATTGCGTCCTTCAACCACGGTGATGCTGTCCCGGACCCAGCGCGCCACGGCGTCGGCTCCGCCGAAACGGGCGCCCAGCCCGGAAGCGATCACCTCGCCCCGGAAGGGGCGCAGGGGCTCCAGCTCCACGCGCGGCGAAATCACCCAGGGATCGCTGCTCCCGGCATCGTGGCCGATGGCGTCGTCCAGGACATCCCGCGTCACGTCGCCCCGGTCTTTCTCCGTCAGGAGGGCCAGCAGGGCGCGTCCGCCGAAATAATGGTCCTGCAGGAAAGCGTCCACGTCGGGATTGTCGTGGGGATGGGAGGCGCGGATGGCATCCTCCTCCGCCAGGCGCCGCTCGTTGGCGGCCGTCTGCTCGGGCGTGGCGCCGGTCGGGATGGGATGCTCCGGCGGCGGGACGATGTCCAGGTCCGCGCTGAAGCGCTCGCCGAGGCGGTGGTCCAGCGTCACGGTGACCGAATCGCCGGAGGCCACGGCAAAGCCGAAGCGGCCATCTTTGCGCGCCCAGACCAGCACGTCGCCCAGGCCCGTGTCCAGGGCCGCGCGGCCGTCAGCTCCCGTCCGGTACGTGGCCACGGGATAGAACTCGGCGTAGTTGTAGATATGGAAGGAGACCGAGGCGTCCGCCACCGGCAGCCCGCCGTCCAGCACCGTGACGACGGTGCGGCGGGCGGGGACGTAGCCCCGGATCACATTGATCTCGGTATAGCAGGGGGTGCGCCGGATGACATCCTCCTCACCCTGATAATCACCATAGACCCTGGTGTGCAGCAGCAGGGCGCGGGAGACGGGGCCGTTGAACCAGGCATTGTCCAGCGTGGCCGCGGGCTCGCAGGCGCCCATGAAATGCCATTTCCCGTCCACCCAGACCTCCACCCAGGCGTGGTTGTCGTCGGTGTGCGCCCAGCGCGGCGTATAGACCTGGCGGGCCGGGATCCCCGCTGCGCGCAGGGCGGCCACGGCCAGCACGGACTCTTCGCCGCAGCGGCCCGTCCCGCGGCGGACCGTGGCCATCGGGCCGCTCGTCCGGGCGTCGGAGGATCGGTAGGTGGCCTGCTCGTGGCACCAGTGGTTGATCTCCAGGGCCGCTTCGCCCAGGCTCAGCCCCCGTACGCGGCGGCAGAGCGTGTCGGCATAGACGGTGCGGAAGTCATCCAGCGTCTCGTTGTTGACACGCAGCGGCAGCACGAAATGCCGGAACTCCCGCTCGGGAATGTCCCAGTCCATCCTGCGCCGCACGTCGAGCGTCTTGGCGACGTTCTCCTCCCAATAGCTCCGGGGATACTGGAGACTGTCCGGCAGAGGCATCGACGCGTAGAGCCAATCGACATATTCTTCCTGACGGGTGCCGCAGGCCGCGGCAAGCAGCACTGTCAGCAGAAACGCAATTTTTTTCATCATGCGAAGATAACAAAAAATTCACCGGAAAGCATTACATTTGCCTTTGCTTGAATTCCATCGCCATGAAACACGCTTCCCTTCTCCGCCTGGGCGCCGCACTGTGCGCCGGCACGCTGGCCGGCCTCAGCGCCTCCGCCGCCAACCCCTACCTCCCGCTCTGGGAATACATTCCCGACGGGGAGCCCTACGTGTTCGAGGACCCCGACCGGCCCGGGCAGTTCCGCGTCTATATCTACGGCTCGCACGACATCGAGATCAGCGCCTATTGCGGCCGCAACCAGGTGGTCTGGTCCGCGCCGGTCGATGACCTGAGCCGCTGGCGCTATGACGGGGTCATCTTCGAGTCCCGCCTCGACGCGCTCGGCCGCCCCCTCAACGCCGACGGCCGGGCGGACATCCTCTATGCCCCCGACGTCACGGAGAAGGTGGGCCCGGACGGCAAGAAGACCTACTACCTGTATCCCAACACCCAGGCGGACGGCCGCCGCAGCATGATCGCCCGGGCAGACCGGCCCGACGGCCCCTTCACCGTGTGCAACTGGGATCCCAAAGACCCCACCCGCACCGTGGGACCGATGGGCTTCGACCCCGCGGCCTTTATCGACGACGACGGGCGCGTCTATGGCTACTGGGGCTTCCAGGAGTCCTGGGGCGCGGAGCTGGACCCGGAGACGATGTGTACGGTGAAGAAAGGCACCCAGCCCGTCAAGGACATGGTGTCCAGCTGCAAGCAGGACGGCGTGTTCCGCTTCTTCGAGGCCTCCTCGATCCGAAAAGTCAAAGACAAATACATCTTCGTCTACAGCCGCGTGACCGCCGAAGGCGAATTCGGCCTGCCGGCCGCCAACGGCAACCTGGCCTGGGCCTGGAGCAACCATCCCCTCGGCCCCTGGACCTACGGAGGCACCCTCATCGACGCCCGCGCCCGCGTCAGGGATGCTGAAGGCAACACCATCGTGACCGCCGCCCCGGGCGGCAACACGCACGGCGGCCTCTGCGAGATCGGCGGGCAGTGGTACATCTTCTACCACCGCCAGACCGGCCTGGGCGGCTTCGACCGCCAGGCGATGGTGGCGCCGGTGGAGGTGAAGGTCACGGAAGGCCCGGACGGCAAAGTGGAGATCTCCGAGGCGGAATACACCTCCGAGGGGTTCGAGCTGCGCGGCCTCAACCCGCGGGAGCGGCACAGCGCCGGCATCGCCTGCTGGTTCACGGGACCCCGCCCGGCCGAGAAGGACGGCCTGGGCAACAAGTATTCCGGCTCCTACGTCCAGCCGTACCGTCCGGCCTGGGACGGCAGCTCCGATCCCTACGACCTGCGCATCAACCACAACCCGGTCGTGAACAACACCGCCGGTTCCGTCGTCGGCTACAAGTACTTCAATTTCAACCTTCTGCGTCCTCAGCTGGCGAAATCCCTGCGCCCGCGCCTGATGGCGGACAGGCTGCTCGTGCGCCTGGTCCCGCAGGGCGTCCGCGGCCGCATCGTCATCATGGCCGACGCACCTTCCGCCGGGCAGGGAGGCATCCGCCTGGGCGTCATCCGGCTCAGCGGCCGGGAGCCGCAGGAGAGCGTGGAGAAGCTCGCCCGCCTGCGCAAAGTCAACGGCCTGTGGGACAAGCACGCACTGTTCTTCGTGTTTGAATCCAAGACGCCCGGCCAATCGCTCTGCGAGCTGGAGGATTTCGTCTTCGTCTCGAGAAGCCAGCTGGCGAACGCTGTAAAAGAGCAGCCGCTTTAGTCTTTCCGCGTGCAACCGGTCAAGAAACGATTCATCATCCTGGATGCCCTGCGCGGCTTCGCGCTGCTGGGCATCTGCCTGGCCAATTACCCGGAGTTCTCCCTCTACTCTTTCCTCTCCGCGGAAGACGCCGCCTCGCTGCAGACCCCGGGACTGGACCGGGTGCTCCGCTACCTGCTGTATTTCTTCGTTGACGGCAAGTTCTATACGATTTTCTCCGTCCTGTTCGGCATCGGCTTTTCCATCATCCTAGAGCACGCCCTGTCCGAGGGCGGCAAGGGTCTGAAGGTCTTCTACCGCCGGATGCTGGTGCTGCTGGTCATCGGCCTGATCCATCTCTGGCTGCTATGGAGCGGGGACATCCTCACGCTCTACGCGGTCCTGGGGATGTTGCTGCCCCTGTGGCACCACTGCTCCGACAAGGCCCTGCTGCGCTGGGCGGCCGCCTTCCTGCTGCTGCCTGTCGCGGTGGACACCGTCGTGGAACTGGCGCACCTGAGGCCCGCCGGCTGGTTCTACGACAGGCAGTGGGCGCTCTGTGCGCGCTTCGGGATCACGGAAGAGAACTTCGCCTATTGGCTTCGCGACAGCCACGACTACCGGGGGGTCTTCCAGTTCCTGATGCAGGGCGGCTTCGAACGGATGACGGAGTTCATCGACGGCAACCGCTATTTCCGGGTGATGGGGCTCTTCCTGCTCGGCTATTGGGCCGGACGGCAGCGCTTCTTTGCCGATCTGGAGGCGTGGCGCCCCCGGCTGCGGCGCATCGCCCTGCGGGGATTTGCCCTCGGCCTGCCCCTGTCCCTCGCCTACGCCTGGAGCGGGGTGAACGGGCATCCCTGGGGACTCACCGCCCACTCGGCGCTCTATACCTTCAGCGTATTCCCGATGGGCTTCGCCTATATGGCGGGGCTCTGCCTGCTGTATCAGCGGCACAATACGGCCCGCATCTGGCGCGCCTTCGCCGCGCCCGGGCGCATGGCGCTGTCCCATTATCTGTTCCAGACGGTCAGCGGGATGCTGCTCTTCTACGGTATCGGGCTGGGGCTGGGCGCGCGGCTGAGCCTGTCTTACGCCCTGCTCATCGCCCTGGGGGTCTATCTGCTCGGCATGCTGCTGAGCCGCCTGTGGATCGGGCATTTCCGTTTCGGGCCCGTGGAGTGGGTCTGGCGGATGCTGACCTACGGCCAGTACCTGCCGATCCGGCGGGATCAGCGCTGATCCGCACTCTCCACGTAGGGAATCATGAAAACGAAGCGGGCTCCGCCGGTGTAGTCGGTGTCGAGCCAGATCTCCCCGTTGAGGTTCGTGGCGATGAGCTTGCAGATGGTCAGCCCGATCCCGGCGCCCTGCTTGTTGTTGTCCAGTTTGGCGAAACGCTCGAAGATCTCTTCGGCCTTTTCCTTCGGCACGCCGGGACCGGTATCGGCCACGGAGAAGGTGACATAGCCGGGATTCTCCTCCAGCGAAGAGGCAATGGTGATGGTGCCCTCCTCCGTGTATTTGCACGCATTGGTCAGCAGGTTGATCAGCACCTGCTGGACACGCATGCCGTCCGCTTCCAGGCGAAGGTCTTCCGGAATGCCGGGACGGCGGACCAGCTCCACGCCGAACGGAATCCGGTACTCGATGGACTTGATGGCCAGGCGCACCACCGCGTTGAGGTTGCAGGGCGCGATGTTGACGCCGAACCGGCCGTTCTCCATATCCGAGAGGCTGAGCAAGTCGTTGATGATGACGGTGAGCAGCGACGCGTTGTTGGTCACATACTCCATGTACTCCAGCTTCTCGTCCTCCGACGTATAGTCGTCCGGCAGGCAGAGCAGCTGGGAGAAACCGATCACGGCATTGAGCGGCGTGCGGATCTCGTGGCTGATGTTCTGGACGAAAGCCGTGCGCATCTGGTTGCCCTTCTCGGCGATCTCGTTGGCTTTCTTCAGGGAATTGACGCTCTGGCGCATGACGTAATAGACAAACAGCCCCAGTCCTACCAGCAGGAAGAACGCCGCCCACATGATCGTCGGTTTGTGCGCCTCCCAGAGCGTTTGCGGCGCCTCGAAAAGGATGGCGTCCTCCGGGATGCGCTCCGTGTCCAGCCCGAACATCTCCATGGCGTGCCAGTTGACGCTCGGGCATCCAACCTCCAGGTTGGTGATCGGGATGATGGCGGGACGCAGGTGCTCGTCGAGCACTTCCGCAAGGCGCTGCCGGAAGAGCTTGTAGTACTGGCCGTGGTCGTAGGAAAAATAACCCACGACATTCTGGTCGCGGGAGAGGTCGCACTGGAAGATGGTATAGATCGGAGCGATGGATTCGAGCACCTGGGTGATGTTGTTGCGGGAATTGATCGTCTCCAGGTAGTCCTGGTGGGTCAGCCAGGAGGCAAAGAGGACGCCGGTGCCCGGGAACTGTTCCTCGCCGAGCAGGGCGATCAGTTCGTCCGTGGTGAGTTCCGAAGAGAATACGGGGCGGTATTCGACGTCCGGATGCCGCTCCGCCAGGAAGCGTTCCAGGCGCAGCTGCGGGTCCTTGCTCTGGAAATTCTCGCCCGCGATGAACAGGAAACGCCGGATCTCCGGCTGGAGGGTGAACATCAGGCCGACGGTCTGTTCGACCATGGCGGGAGCGTGGATCAACGTGACGTTCAGCCCCTTGTCGCGCATATCCTGGACGGGGTAGCGGGCGGCGTCCGGGTCGGCTTTCCCGTAGAGGGTATAGCTGTCGTCGCAGTAGTAGGGGATCTCGCCCGAGAGGATCTGCGGGATGCCGGGCCAGCGCCGGTCCACATGGTAGGCCAGCTGGTAGCCGCTGCCGCCCACGATCACGACCAGGGAAGGCTGGAAGGAGCAGGAGTCGATGATTTCGGAGGTCCGGGCCGCCAGGTCCTGCACGCTGTCGATGGAAGTCATGCGCAGATAGTTGAGATGGGCGCGCAGGTCCGCCCGTTCGTTGCAGAGATCCACGACGGGACGAAGCATGTCCTGAGCCCAGCCGCTGGACTCCGAATGCGAGCAAATAACCAAAATCTCCCTGACCGGATCGGGAGTCTGGGCCGCCGCCGACAACGGACCCAATAGCAGTATCAGAAGATACAGGATTCGTTTGCTTCGCATAAAATGGTGGTAGCTTTGTGCAAAGATAATCCATTTTTCGGGATATACAACAAAATGGCTGTAAATCAAGCAGACCCGAGATCAAATTGCGCGGCAAATTTTATATCTTTGTATCCTGAAAAACAGGAACCCCATGAAAAAAGCATTCTTTGTCCCCGCGCTGGCCGCTGCCGTCCTGGCGGCCTGCCAGAGCCCGGAGGCCGCCACCTCCCCGGATGTCCGCACCTTCGGCATGAAGGGCGACGTCAAGACCGTCTCCTACACCCTCGAAGATGTCGAATTGTCCGAAGAGCCCGGCTATGAGCCGGAGTATGACCTGGAGCTCTCCTTCGATGAGCAGGGCCGCGTGACCCAGGACAGCTACAACAATGTCTATGAGTACGATGCGGAAGGCAATTTCGTGCGGGGTTCCGGTAAGAGGACCGTCATGCAGCGCGATGCGCAGGGGCGCGTGATCCTCTACGACAATACGATCCTCCCCGAAGACGGCAATTACGAAGAATCGGACTTCGATCACTTCATCAAAATCGAAATCGCGTACGACGCCCAGGGCCGCATGGACCTGCTGGATTTCGAAGGCCCGGAGTCCATCAGCCAGACCAAGTATATCTACAAAGACGACCAGCCCTACCCTTCCATAGAATACTACAACACCCAGTACGAGACCTTCACGGAAGACGGCACGCTCGAATACGAATACACCGCCTTCGACAAAAAGGGCAACTGGACGGAGCGGACGATCCTGTCCACCACCAAGGAATGGGACCTGGAAGATGAAGACAGCGAAGTGGAAACCAGCGAAACCCGCTACCGCGAGCGCCGCATCATCACCTACTGGTCGGACAAGAACTAAAGATGAAAAGAATCCTATTGCTGCTTGCCCTCATCCTGGTCGCAGGGGTCGTCTCCTCCTGCAGGCAGCAGAAAGCGCAGGACACGATCATCCGGTATTGCATGGACCGGCCGGACGAATTTCCCGGCTATGAGCCCGTGTCATTCGACGAGATCTCCCAGACGTACAGCAACCCGGATTATATCCCCAGCGAGCGGGATGCATCCGGGGAAGAAGAAGTGCTCCTGACCCCGCCCCGGGATCCCAGCGAACTGAAGCACGACGGCTGGATGACGCGCCACCGCTTCAAGGTGCAGAATCCGGACGGCGTCACGGAACTCTGTGAAAAGGTTTTCTGCCTCGACCTCACACTCACCCGGGTCACCCGCGTCTCGGACCGGTGGTAGCACAGGTCCGTTTTATCAGGCGGCCGCTATTGGGTCTGGACCTTCTTGAAAGCGTAGGTCGTCGTCACGCCGAGAGAGTTTTTCTGCCGGATGGCGAAAGTCCGAGTCTCTCTCTGAGTTCTGCGGCGCGATGCCCGGCGATCGTCCTGTACTTGCCGTAAATGCTGCAGATATGCCCGACCATGTCGCAGAATTCGCTGAGCCTGTCCGGGGCGAGCCACTTGCCGCGTTCGCGCCCGGAATCGACCTTGTTCACCCAGATACTCATGATCTTAAGCGGTGCCTCCCTGACAAGGATCAGGCGGATGTCGCCGCTCACCTCGACGGTGACGTTTTCCGAATAGCAGCCTTCGGGTGCCCTTCTCGTGACCGTGACCTGCGGGGAGAGATGAGCGTGGATCTCTTCGTACGCCTTGTCCAGATCGACTTCGTCTCCGCCGTCCTCCCAGAGCGCGCTGTCGTGGTAAAGCCCGTTTTGTACATAAACGAGAGCCTTGACGAATGACAGCATGCAGTTTTTCACAAATCCGCCGTCCGGGCCCAGATACGCTCTTTCATTTTCCGCGCCGAATTTCAACGCGGATTTGCCGACGATCGCCTCATACCTGTCCAGGTTTTCGTAAAACAATCTCTCCTCCAGACTGAGATCTTTGTATTTGTCGTCTTTCTTCTTGTCGCTTTCTTTGCGAAGCACGTTGATCGCTTCTTTCAGGACCGGGCTTACGGGGATATCGTGTTCCTCGCAGAGCGCTTCCACGCGGCGGACGACTTCGTCGTGAACGTCATCGGACGGAGAATTGCCTTCTTGGTAATAGGCGCCGTTCAGCTCGACGGCAAGCCGGCTGACCCTGTCGTTCAGGTCCGGGTCGTCCTGCAGCGCTTCGGGCGGTATCGACTCGAATATGTCGAGAAAAGTCTCTTCCGCCTCATCGAAATCCGCGTAGTATTCGCTTGTCGAGTCGTCGAAAAAGCTGTAGTCCTCCGGATCGGGAAGGTGTTTTACGACACACTCAAGGCCGAAAAGAATATAGTCAAGATCCTCCTGTACGTCCTCCGGCAGATTTTCAAACTGACCGGGATGAGCGTCAAGGACCGCGCGGATCACTTCGTCGTCGTGTCTTAACCGCTCAGATGCGAAGCCGATCGAATTCTCACATCTACTTACAGCGGCAAGGACCGTCTCCCTATCGTCCTTAAGCCGCTCTGACGCGTATTCGAGCACGTCGCCTTCGTAGGTCTCTATCGCCGTGAGGACGATCTCTTTGTCGTCCTTCCATTCGTCGGAGGCGAACTGAAGCGCGTATCCGTCATGCTTCACGGCGGCCAGGACCACGTCGCGGTCGGCCCGCAATTCTTCGGCGGCATATCCGAGCGCGTTCCATGCCGAGCCGACGGCAGCCGTCACGACGTCCTTGTCCGCACGGAGGCGTTCGCTCACGTCTTTGAGCACGCCGCCGTACGTCGAGAGCGTTTTGATTGCAAACTCCTTGTTGTCCCGTACTATTTCCGGCGCGTTCTTCAACTCGAACGGTTTTCCGCCGAGATAGGCTTCTGCCATGTCAGCGTCGCTCTGCATTTCCTCCGTGAGAGAGGAGAATATTTCCCGGTCTTTTCTGACGGCGAGGAGGGCGAGTGCTTTGTCGTTTCTGAACCTTTCGCTTACGTATTTTATCACTCCGGCGTTCTGGTTCACCGCCTGCTTGATAAATTTGCGGTCGTTCTGCAGCTCTTCCGACGCGTAAGCGATGGCGGAGGGACATTTCCTTACGGCCTTAAGGACCGTGGTCGGGTCGGATCTTTTTGATTCACAGGTCATACTTTTTTCTTTCTTCCCGCACCTTTTCTTCCGCCATTTCCGTGAAGCGGCCGATATGGTCGTAAATATACTCCGCCATGCGGCAGAACTCCACCGTCTGATCGGGGAAGAAGTACGCCGAGCATCGCTCGCAGTCGCCGCTCGCCTGACACGCGAGCAGCTCGTCGTCCGTCTGCTCGGCAACGTATCCCATCCAGTCGCTGTCGTCGTCGTCCCAAAAGCCGTTGACGCGTATCCCGACGGTAGAGAACGCGTGGTGTCCCCTCAAAAGATCGAAGGACAGGATATCGTTTATCTTCACGTTGACGTATTCGGAGAAAATATATTCTTCCAGCCCGTGACGGACTTCAAAATGATCGGCGAGTTCGCTTTTTACCGTCTGGAAGATCGGCTCCATGTCTATGTAGTACGGATCCTTCGTCCATTCGCCGACCGGCTTGATGAGCTCGAAGATCAGCTCTTTCATGAACTCCTTGACCGTGAATCTGACGTACTCCCCGCCCGGCTGGGCGAACGCTTTCGCTTCGTCAACATAATGGTGTTCGAGCAGAAGCGGCAGGTAAAGGTCGAGCTTCTCCGTCGCTCTGTCGAGAATCGCTTTTTCTTCTGCAGGATCCATTCAATACCGGGTTTTTCCTATCATGCTACAAATGTAATGATAATTCGAAAACAGGACAAGGTTTCTCCCTTTACGGGGAGGGCCTTGTCCTTGTTTCTCTGGGTGGTGATGCTACGAAATGGCACATTTCATTGCGTCGCAGAAAGCAGGTGGGTTATGGCTGGGTGTTTGCCGGGCATATTAGCATCCCCTCCAGTTAATTTTGGAAAACATTGTAAACCAGCCGGTTGTGAAAAACAGTCGATTTGAAGGGCCCGGGGGTCGGACAGGATTCCGGGCATTTTCTGTCCGAAGGGTGGTTTTGGGCGGGGGTTGGACAGGAATCGGCGGGAGTTTCTGTCCGAAGGGGCCGTTTCGGCAGGGGGAGGTCACGGATCCGGGGCGGTTCATCCACAAGTTTTCCCTGCGCGAGGACGAGACGCGGCGAGCGAAACCGGGCTCTGTCTTAAATCCTTGCGGGACGCTTGAAAAGCACTACGGCCAGGGTAATGGCCAGGAGCGCCACCGGCATGGGCAGATACTGCCGATAGTCCTGCAGGAAGAGCCGCGCGGCCCTGAGAAGGCCTTCGGCGGAGGACTGGGCGTCTATGGGATATAGGAAAGTGATGGCGGTAGCGAAAACCCCTATAGCCAGGCCGCCGCACAGCGCAATGATGAGCGCCACCCTGCCCCGGCTGCGTTGGCGGTCCACCTCTGCCTTGATGCCCTCTACCTGCACCATCCGGCGCTGCGCTTCCAGGATGAAGGTGGGATCTTCTTTCACCTGCGGCTTGTTCTCCCGCAGAAAGTCTTCTATGCTGCTCATAACTGAATGTACTGCTTAAGGTGTTGCCTTCCCATGGAAAGCTGATATTTAACAGTGCCCTGCGGCATATCCAGGATGGAGGATATCTCCTTGATGCTTCGGTCTTCGAAATAAAACAGGGCGATGGCGGCCTTTTCCTTCTCCGGAAGGCGGTCGAGGGCCAGATACAGCTGTTGGTAACGGAAGGATTTGTCGGAGCTGTCCCCTCCCGGGAGGTTCCGGGCCTCTTCCACGGGAGCCTTCTCCGGACGCGCCTTCCGGCAGTGGTCTATGTAACAATTGTACGCTATGCGGAAAAGCCAGGTGCTGAATTTGGAGAGACCCAGGAAGGAGCCGGAGGCCACATAGGCCCGCACCAGGGCGTCTTGGGCGATGTCATCGGCCAGGGCACCGTCCCCGGCACATAGCGCAAGCAGGAACCGCCTCAGGGGCTCCTGCTGCTGCCGCACTTCGCTGATGAACCGCTCCTGGGTCATGCTTTACTGTTCCCTGGGCTGGTCAAGGGCGTTCTCTTCGGCCTCTATCTCTTTGGCCAGCATCTTCTTACCCACAAAGTAGGAGATGAACAGGCCGATACCTACGGCCAGGAGCACACAACCGGCGGGAAGCCAGAATTTGTTCACGAACATGTTGCGTCCGAACTCCCAGTTGAGGGTGCGAAGGATGCCCAGGGTGAGGAAGCCGGCGCCCATAAGGCTGGTGACGCAGGCGCCATTGAGTTTATCCAGGAGTTCCTGCTTGATGGACTTGGGAGCTTTCTTCTTGGCGGATTCAAACTGGGTCATGTCCACGGGAACGCCGGCCTCGATGGCCTTGAGCATGATGTCGGCCTTTCTGTCGGTCTCGTGCTGACGGGTGCGGGCAACGAGCCAGACAATCATGATGGGCAGTACAACGCAGATAAAGAAGGGTACACCAAAATTTACCAAAATGTCATTCAACATAGCTGTATCAATTTATAAGTTCAACATTTTTTCCGTTATATCATCGCCGGATAAGCAACTCCCGGGGCGGTTTCATCTGTTAGACGAAGGTCTGCAGCAAAAGGTTGGAAAAAAGTTGAATTATTAAACGAAATCTTTGGGACTCTGTGTGTTTCTAACCTACAATGCTACAAATGTAATGATAATTCGAAAACAGGACAAGTTCACTTCCTTTACTGGGATGGCCTTGTCCTTGTTTCTCTGGGTGGCGTTGCTCCGAAATGGCACATTTCATTGCGCTGTGGGTGGCACATCAATTCCGTCGCTATCAGTTTTTATGATGATCATTAAGATCCGGTGGATGGTACCTATAAAGGCAAATAAAGCGGAGGTGAATCCACGGCGGGATAATACTGGTTTCCCTTCATCTAAAAAGTGACTCTTTCAACGGAAGTCGTACATCAACTTTTGGGAAATCACTATATTTGTGTTTATGAAGTCGAAGCCAGCAATAATCATTCACTACTGCGTTGCTCTTGCGGCTGTCTTTTTCGGCGTTGCCTTCATTTGTTATGATAGGGAGTGGGCGGAAATCCCCTTCGCCGCACTCTTGCTCGTGATAGTCGTTGGCTCGCTAGAAACAATGAGGGAAAGGCGAGAGAAAGATACTTGACTGGAAGGGCGTGGCCGGGGCGGAACTCCATCACAACCAGATAAAACAGGGCGAGGACAATCCCTTTAGAGGAGTCCCCGTCCTTTCTATTTTTTGTTTTTGGGAGTATGGCTTGCTCATGCCACCAACAACTTGCAATCGTCGTACAATTTGAGAACAAATAAGCGGAGATGTCCTCATTACGGGGATGTCTCCGCTTTTATTATTTCGTTTTATATGGTGTGTCTGTCGGTTTTCTTCGTCAGTATATTACATCAACAAGCCCTCTATTCTTGCTTTCCGTGGACCATTGTACCTGGTAAACCGTTCCAGTTAATGAATCCAGAAGAAGGAAGGTGTACATGTTTTTCGTTGGATACAGCTCGAATCTGCCAGCAAACAATAAAAATACGAAGAATGTGTAGGTGAAGCCCGTATTCCGGAGGATGGCTAGAGGACGAACTTTTCTCCGTTCCAGCGGTAGACGATCATATCGTCGCTGCGCAGGTCCCAGAAGGCACTGGACCAGACGCCTTCTTCCTCTTCGAGGTCACGGGGGCGGAGCTCAAGCGAGAGGGTCTGTTTCCCGGCGTCGGCGTAATAGACGACGAAGTCCGACGGACGGGAACGGTAGAGGGCGCGCAGCTGTTCGACTTCGGCGTCTTTCCCTTCGCAGGCTTCTTTGGAGAGGAAGCCATCCACCTCTTCCGGCAACGGAAGCATGCCGGTTACTTTCGTGAGTTTGTCGTCTTGGAAGGTGAAGGTCTCATGGTGGTAGTATCCCGGTGAGCTTTCCGCCGCTCCGATGAATGCGGACAGAACCAGGTAGCCGTCCTCGCGCAGCGGAAAGCAGGTGTAGGTCGTCACCTCTTCGTATCCTTCCTCTTCGTTGAAGGTGTAGGTGTACGTGAGGGTGCAGTCTTCGGGGCAGGTGCCCTTGACGGGCGTGCCTTGGGCTGCGCAGTCGGCTTCGTAGGCCCGGAACGCAACGCCTTGGCAGTCAGCGGGAATCTCCACTGGCGTGAAGCTTTCTTCCGGGTTGGTCTGGGCGGTTTGCTGCTGGGTCTGGTTGTCCGCTTGCCGGCTTTGTCGGCCGCGGCATCCTGTCAAAGCTGCCAGCACTGCCAGGCAGCTGAACAGAAGGGGAAGGGTCTTTTCCATTTCAGCTCGTGATAGAATTGGTACAAAGGTACAAAAAACTGGGGGATCGTGACCCGCTCCCGCTACTCTGCACCAAGGAATAATGTCATAATAACAGACTCGGCGTATACTTACGGCGGGTTTTTTTATTATATATCAGTAGACTGCTCTCTTGGCTGTGCTTGATTAATGGACCTGCTTGAACTGCTTGTGACCCTTACAGTGCGGGCATCCCTTATTCAAATTCGGGAGGACATATTTGTAATAGCAGGCATTGCAAACAGTCAAGGAGCAGCTCTCAGTAGGGCACCTGTAAAAAACAGTGCAATTGCATACTCCACTGGATGTGGCTTTCGGACAGGATGTTCCATTACAAAGCTCGCACTTTAGTTTTGCATGGGAATGCTCCTCAGAACAATTAGAGTGAGCAGAAACGAGGACTGAAGTAAGGCATAAAGCCAACACTACGCCGATGAGAATAAGAATCTTCTTCATTGTGCTGATGGTATTGTGGTTGTTTACAAAAATACGAAAAAAGACAAAGAACTATCACTCACGCTCATAATATATGCAAAAAGGACAAGGGTTCTCCCTTTACTGGGATGGCCTTGTCCTTGTTTCTGCCGGGTGGCGATGCTCCGAAATGGCACATTTCATTGCGCTATGGGTGAGGCATCGATTCCGTCGCTATCACTAAAATGAAATATGACGTGCCCCCGTACTTTTGCATAAATGCTGGCTCTTTCTGGAACGAGGATTTATAGTCTGTCCAATATACACCTTCCCATTTGGAAATGTATACTTGTAAATAACACCTTTATATGACTTCGTCTTATCCAATTCCTTATTTGTAGGCTGTGATTCGATACTTCTCAGAATTGAATAATCTGACGCAAGCGCTGGTCGATTTGACGCCAGTCTTGGCCGAGGTCGATGGCGCAGAAGCGGAGAATGTGGTCACCTAAGGAGTAATCTTTGTTGGTGACATCGATGTCGGTTTTTGGATAGACCATGATGCCCTTTGTCTGCAGTGTGTAAGGGATGGCAGGGTCTTCCTGATTCTTGACGTAACTCTCGATCTGACGGATGTGGTCGGTGCGAAGGTTCTTGCCCGCGCCGAAGCGGGAGACAAACATCTCTTGGTAGTACTTGGCGTCGAGGATGATGCGTTTGCCTTCTTTCGGGTTGTCCAGGGTGACATCGGTCTCCATTATCGGCAGCAACTCCACATCTTCTGCGTTGATGGCGTCGAAGTGGAAGGCAATCCTGGTGCGACGTACAATCGGATAATCTTCGCGGCATTCCTGGTGGTAGAAGTTGCGCAGGAAGGCTTCGAAGATGCTGTTCATCACGTCTTCGTCACGGGTGAAGTCGATGAAGCGGTATTCGCCCGGGCGCTGTTTGTCCGGCAGCATATTGGCGTGCAGCATTTCGCAGACGCTCATGATGAGGCGGTAGAAGCGGTTGTTGCGGTTGAGCCGAACACCCTTGAATGTGCCGCGGTTGATGTCGATGATGGTGACCTTCGGGAAGCGGCGGAAGGTGCGGAGGAGGTCTTTCTTGACGTTCTTGTCAAGGTCCTTGTTCCCGAGGAGTCGGTACATCGTGGTGTAGACAATCTGGTTGAGCAGGATGTCGCCGGTGAGGTCATCAAGGGTGCAGATGGTCTTACCTTCACGGTGTCGGTTGGCTTTGATGGTCTTGGCGAGTTCCAGTTTCCCTTTGATGCCGGCTATCTCTTCCTCGTGGGTGCGGTATTCTTTTGCAATGCCTCGCTTCAAGAGAATATCGGCACCTTTGGTCAGGAGGCGCGACAGGAGATCCAGTACGGCTGGGCAAGAATCGGCATCGACCTTTACCCAATCGCGCTGCTCCGGAAGCCCCCATGCATAGCACAGGAGGTAATAGAGGTTTTGTATGGGAATCTGGGCCGCCACCGTTACAGCTTGAGCATCTTCTTCAGGGCATCGAGGCGGTCGCTATCGTCGTAGTAGACTTCGTCCAGATACGGAAAGAGTTCATATTCGCAGATGTCTTCCCACCAAGAGGCTTCCTCTCCCTTCTTGAATCCTTCGAAGTTGCAGAAGTAACTGTGACCGATTTCCATTCCACGGAGCATTTCGGTGTCCTGGATGACTTGGTTGACAGCCACAATCTTAGCGGTGATGGTGTCCACGAAGGATTTGTCCATCTTGGCCTTCAGGAAGTTCTTGAAGGTATCACCGAATTCCGGAGTCAGGGTAATGAAGGAGAAGCGGCGGCGGAGGGCGTAGTCTACGATGGCCAGGGATCGGTCTGCCGTGTTCATACAGCCGATGAGGTAAACGTTCTCCGGCACGTAGAAGGGTTCGTCGGAAGCGTTTGAATAGGTCAGACGCACCATGTGCTTCGGACCGCGCTTGTCATACTCTATGAGCATCATCAGCTCACCCAGTATCTTACTGAGGTTGCCACGGTTGATTTCGTCGATGATGAAGAAATACGGGCGGTTGTCGTTCTTGGCCCGCTGGCAGAAGTCATAGAAGATGCCGTTGCGTACCACAAAGCCATCCTTTGACGGGCGGATGCCCTGGATAAAGTCCTCGTAGCCGTAGGACTGATGGAACTGGACCATCTCGATGCAGGAGTCGTTCTCTTCGCCGAGGATGGAGTATGCAATCTTCTTGGCGAGGAAGGTCTTGCCGACACCCGGAGGACCTTGCAGAATGATGTTCTTTTTGCGCTTCAGGATGCTCTCGATGTGGTGGAAGGCCTTCGGGTTGATGAAAGGCTTTTCGGGGTCTTTCTCGAAGGAATAGGCAGGATTGTCCTCGCTTTCCGGGCTGAACAGGATGGGGTCAGGGGAATCCTTCTTGACATATTCGAGCAGCCGGTTAAATTCGGCCTGGGTCAGCTTGAAGAGGGAGCCCTGGTTGTTGATGAATACCTCACTCTGTTTCAGGAGGTCATCTTCGAGGAGTTCGGCCCAAGAAACCTGGTGGGTAAACTTCTCAAGAACCTTGAATACAAATTCGTCTTTGGAGCGTTTCGTCACTTCAAAGAGGCCCTTCACCTTCTTGACCGGGGTGGTTTCGTAACCGATAATCAGATCGCCCGGTTTTATGGTCTCAAAGTATTTGTACTTCTGCCTCTTGTTGCCGTTCTCGTTGTAGGCAGTATAGTTCTGCGATTCTCCAACTTTAATATTGTCGATGGACCAAATCTTGGGGTTGGCGTTGAGCCAATAATACGCGATGCCGGTTTCAGGAGCGGGTGTGTCGGCCATCATTTCGTCCAACTTCTTTATCAACTCCGGATAGCGGGTCAGCTCAGTAAGCGTTTTCATAGCCAACGTCTCAGGAGATGTCCAGTTACCGACTTTCTCCCAGCGGACCTTGCGGACATTCTGGTTATCAGGATAGGAAGTATCGTATGTGTAGTCTGACTCAACAACACCGCGGCCCAGAATCTTGTTCCTGCCCTGCTTGGCGTAGATGATATCACCTACCTTCATCTCACGGCAGAATTCCCATGTGGCAAGGCCATCATTCTTGTAATTCGAGGAAGCATCGCCATACTTGGTTTTCATGGCCTCCCGTATAGCATCCAGCGTTTCAAACTTGGACAGGTCACCAATCTCTTCCCAGCCGATGCAGGCTATGCCATCCTTCTTGCAACGTTCCCAGTTGCTGGCGTTTGCTCCAGGAGAGAAGACCCAGTATCTCACGGGAGCGGTAGAATCGTCTGCAGGCTTCACCTTCTTTCCTTCTCGATTCTCCACTTTATTGATGAAGGCGATATAGGAGAATTCGGCGAAATTGGAGAAATCATATTTGCCGGTGGCGATGAGGGTATCCAGCTCTTTCATCACGTTAGTGTACTCGTCGTAAACCACGAACTGGTGCTTCGGCACGGCGATGCCCAGGTCCTTGAGATATTCCCTGCAATTGCCATCCAGCGGGAGATACTTGTCCGGCCTTACCCAGAACAGGCCGATCGTCAAGTTGTACTTAATGAGGAACTGGTCCTTGAGTGCATCGTATGCATCCTTGACGGGCTCATCCTTCACTGCGGCCACGAAGACGTTCCACAGCCGCTCGATGTCGCCTTCCTTGCGGTCTTTCTCAAATGCCATGAAGTTGGACTGCAGCGCATTGACGATGGGGATACCGTTATAGTCCTCAGGAATCGGAGCCGTGATGCCGAAACCTTCCTTGAGTTTGGTGCAGATGATGCCCCGGTTCTTGTCCGTAATACCCCTGTTAAAGATGGAGAACACGGAGAACGGATCTACGTCAGAGACACGACGGCCATCGGAATCGTCTTTTAGGTGGCCAATGTAACCCTGAAGGTTGTCGTATATCCAATTAATGAGAGGCTTCCTATTGTCTCTGCACGGCAGGAGTTTCTGGGCTAACTCCTTGTAGAATGGTATCCAAGTGAAAGTCATACAGCAGCTGTGCGTTATTGTATTTACTATGCTTTTGTTAGTTTCTGGTACATCTTGAAGAGTTCAGCTACAATCTCCGGCTCGGTCATGTCTTTGCGGAATCCATAGGCTTCCATCACGGCGGCGTCGTTGGCGTGGTGGGCTTTGCGGAGTTCAGGAGGCATCGTCAAACTATCGTAGAGATCTGCGAGACTGCTATCCGGATAGAGTGCGCGGGCATCAAGAATCGCTTGGGCGGTCTGCTCAATCTTACTCTTCTGGGCGTCTGAAGCCTTATTTGGCCAAGGGAAATTGTTGTACACGGCCGGAGTGTATCTGTAATCTGACTTTAAACGGCCACCTACAACTCTCATCCAAGCCATATGCAACGATGATACTAATGTGCCAAACATGAATAATGTGGCTTCCGGGACCAGATAGAGCATGTTGCTTGCGATGACATCCGGAGAAACGAAGCCAATAGGGATATACTTTCTCCGCTGAGATGAAACTTC
>CAMHIP010000009.1 GCA_946185205.1 uncultured Bacteroidales bacterium
CAGAGCGCTTGAGTCACATTCAAGAGGTCATCGGTTCGACCCCGATCGTCCCTACCGGCAGCCGTCAGCGATCAGCGCTGGCGGTTTTTCCTTTCTTTCCGGGCGAGAGCAGCCGCAGGCTGTTCGAGACCACGAGCACGGAGCTGCAGGCCATCGCGGCGGCGGCGACCATCGGATTCAGCACGAAGCCCAGCACGCCGGACAGCAGGCCTGTGGCCACGGGAACGGCCAGGGCGTTATACAGGAAGGCCCAGCCGAGGTTCTCGCGGATGATGCGGAGCGTGCGGCGCGAGAGCGCGATCAGTTCCGGGATCTTGCCGAGGTCGGAGGAGACGATGGTGGCCATGGCCGTGTGGATGGCGATGTCGCTGCCCTGGCCCATGGCGATGCTCAGGTCGGCCTGCGCGAGGGCGGCGCTGTCGTTGATCCCGTCTCCGACCATGGCGACGCGGTGCCCTGCCGCCTGCAACTCCTTGATATAATCGACTTTGTCGGCGGGCAAGGCGTCGGCGCGCACGTCGGAGATGCCTCCCAGCCGCGCCACGGCGGCGGCCGATGCGGCGTGGTCGCCGGTGAGCAGGTGGACACGGATGCCCTGTGCGCTGAGCGCCCGGACGGCTTCGGCAGAGCCGGGTTTGAGCGTGTCTGCGATGGCGATGGCGGCGAGCAGCCGTTTCCCGTCGTGGAAATAGACGACGGTGTGGCCCGCTTCGCGCCAGCGTTCCGCGACCTCGAAGCGCTCGGGGGTATTCTTCCCGACATAATATACCTTGCCGCGCCAGCTGCCCTGCACGCCTTCGCCGAGCAGCGCCGTAACGTCCGTCAGCTCGCCGGGGGCGAAACCGGCGCCCTCCGCCCCTGGTAACTTTATTTTCGCCGTGCCAGGGGCGCCAGGGCCTTTCTCCGCCCCTGGCAAGGCGCCCGACACGAACCCGGCAATCGCCTCGCCGAGCGGATGCCCGGAGCGGGCCTCCATTTCGCTCAGCAGCGCGGGGAGTGCCGGATCGTCGGTCAGCCAGCGCAGCTCGACGACTTCCGGCCGGCCGGTCGTGAGGGTGCCCGTCTTGTCCAGGACGACCGTGTCGATGTGGGCCGCAAGCTGCAGGCTGTCAGCGTCTTTGATGAGGATGCCCTGCGCCGCGCCGCGCCCGATCCCGGCGGTGAGCGCCGTGGGGGTGGCGAGTCCCAGCGAGCAGGGACAGGCGACCACGAGCACCGTCACGCAGGCGAGCAGCCCGCGCATGAAGCCGTCGGGCGTCAGCAGGGTCCAGCCCAGCAGCGAGAGCAGCGCCACGAGGATGACCGCGGGGACGAACCAGGCGCAGACCTTGTCCACCGTGTGCTGGATGCGGGCCTTGCTGCCCTGCGCGTCCTGCACCATCCGGATGATGGAGGAGAGCATCGTGTCGCGGCCTGTCCGCTCGGCGCGCAGCTGCAGGGCGCCCTGTCCGTTGAGCGTGCCGGCATAGAGCGGGGAGCCCGCCTGCTTGAACACGGCCACCGGTTCGCCGGTCAGCATGCTCTCATCGACATAGGAGGTGCCGCCCTCGACCGTCCCGTCTGCGGGAATCCGCTCGCCGGGGAGCACTTCCACGAGTTCGCCGCGCCGGATGCCGCGCCGCTTGGGCTGCAGGCCGGTCAACGCGCGGACGGCCTGGGTCGTGCGGTGCTTGGCGTTCTCCTCCAGCAGGCGTCCCAGCAGGATGAAGGCGACGATCATCGCCGAAGATTCGAAATACAGCTCCGCTTCCAGTCCCCGGGAGGTCCACACCTGCGGGAACAGGAGGTTGAAGAGACTCAGCAGGAAGGAAATGCCCACGGACAGGGCCACGAGCGTGTCCATGCCGGCGTGCCCGTGGCGCGCCTGTTTCCAGGCGGTCACGAAGAAGCGGCGTCCGCACCAGCCCACGCTCACGGCGGCGAGCGCGGCGAGCACCCACCCCTTGCCGGGGAAATCCGGCACCGCCATGCCCAGGATCATCACCAGGACGGCGAGGACGATGGCGAGCAGCGCATCGCGGCGCAAGGCCTTCCAGGCGCGTTCGTGCGCCTCTTCAGCCCGCGCCGCCAGTTCTTCCTCTTCGCTTAGGTCCGAGTCGGCGTCCTCCCCGTCCTCTTCCGGGACGAGCAGGTCGTAGCCGGCGTCCTGCACGCACTGGCGCAGGGCGGCGGGAGAGGTGACGGAGGGGTCGTAGTCGATGCGGGCGGAGTTGGAGGCGAGGCTGACCTCTGCCTGCTGGACGCCGGCGCTCTGCTGGAGCGCCTTCTGCACGCGGGCCACGCAGGCGGCGCAGCCCATGCCCGTGACGGGATAATTCTTGCGGACGGTATTTGCCATGTTCGGTTATTTTTTATGCAAAATTAGCTATTTTTGGCTTGAATATGAAACGACGCGAATTCCTCAAGACCACGGCGGCGGCCGGAGCGGGTGCCGCCTGGCTGGGCGCTGTCGGGGCCTGCACCCCGCGCAGCGTGGCCCCTGTGCCCTATATCGTGGGCGGAAAGGCCCGGATGGAGCTCAGCTGGGAGCCCTATGAACTGCAGCTCCGGCACACCTTCACCGTGGCCTCCTATTCCCGGACCACCACCCCTGACGTGCAGGTGGAGATCCGTTACGACGGCTTCACCGGCCACGGGGAGGCGTCGATGCCGCCCTACCTGGGGCAGACCGTGGAGAGCGTCTGCGCCTTCCTGCAGAAGGTGGACCTGGGACAGTTCTCCGATCCCTTCCAGCTGGAGGACATCCTTGCCTACGTGGACAGCCTGTCACCCGGCGACACGGCGGCCAAGGCGGCGGTCGATATCGCCCTGCACGACCTGGTGGGGCAGCTGCTCGGGCAGCCCTGGTGGCGTCTGTGGGGCCTGGATGCGGCCAAGGCGCCGAATACGACCTACACCATCGGCATCGACACGCCGGACGTGGTCCGCGAGAAGACGCGCGAGTGCGCGGATCGCTTCAACATCCTGAAAGTCAAGGTCGGCCTGGACAACGACTACGAGATGATCCGCACCATCCGCGAGGTCACGGACCTGCCGCTGGCCGTGGACGCCAACCAGGGTTGGAAAGACCGCCAGCAGGCGCTGGACGAGATCTTCTGGCTGCAGGAGCACGGTGTCGTGATGGTCGAGCAGCCGATGCCCAAAGAACGGCTCGACGACAATGCCTGGATCACCGAGCGCAGCCCGCTGCCCGTCTTTGCCGACGAAGCCGTGCAGCGCCTGACGGATATCCCCGCGCTGGCCGGGGCCTACACGGGGATCAATATCAAACTGATGAAATGCACCGGGATGCGGGAGGCCTGGAAAATGGCCGCCTACGCCCGCGCCGTGGGGATGCGCGTGATGGTCGGCTGCATGACGGAGACCTCCTGCGCGGTCACGGCCGCGGCGCATCTCTCGCCCCTGGCCGATTTCGCCGACCTCGACGGCAACCTGCTGATCAGCAACGACCGCTTCCGCGGGGTGACGGTCCAGGGTGGCCGGCTCATCCTGCCCGATGCCCCGGGGCTGGGGCTGGAGACGGTGTAGGGGGGAGCCCTGTTTTTCATTGTTACAGCTATTCTTGCACTGTAGAAACGGAAAGAATCGTATTTATTTCGGGGGTCGGTTGCGTAAAAAATACGAATCTTACTGACCGGTGTCGGTTTTTATCTCATCTTTGTCGGAAAAACGCACACTATGACTGACCCGTACATTTTCCTCGGCCAAGAGGTTTCCTGCCTGGAAGAGCCCCGCATCAAGTACATCTCCCGCCAAGCCAAAGGCGTCTACGCCAACATACTGCTGGACGACTGGTTCAAACGGACCTTCGAAGAACTCCCAGGCAGCAAGCGCCTGCTCACCCTGCTCCTGCAGGAACTCATTCCGGAGCGTCGGATCGTCGATATCCGGTACGCGCCCCAGGAGCACACCAATCCCAATCCGGACAAGCACGGGATCCGCGTCGATGTCGAGGCTACCGACGCCGACGGCACCCGCTTTCTGGTCGAGATGCAGCGCGAGCCCCAGGATTTTTTCTACGAACGGGCTGTCTTCAACGCCTCCCACTGCGTCATCCGGCAGATGGAGAAGGGCGAAGACGAATATGATTTCCCGGCAGTGTATTTCATCGGGCTGGTGGATTTTCCGCTGCACAGGGACCCTGACAGGGTGCTGTACCGCTACTCCATCTTCGAGGATGTGGACAAGGAGCTGATGACGGACAACCTTCACTACCTGTTCCTGGAACTGCCGAACTGCGGCCGGGCGCTGTCGCCTCAGGCAACCATCCTGGACAACTTCTGCTTTTCATTGCACAATATGCAGTTCTTGGAGGAACGCCCGGCGGAACTCCGGCAGGAGATCTTCGAGCTCTTGTTTGAGACGGCGGAAATTGCTACCTTTACCCCCGAAGACAAAGTCAAATACGAATTCGACATGACCACCGAACGGGACATACGCAACCAGATCCGCTTCGCGGAGAAACAGGCGGCGGCAAAGGCTGAGGCAAAGGCAATAGAGCGGACCCGGAAGAAAACGCAGCTGGAAGACAGCATCAAGACCGCCCGGCTGATGCTGGCTGACCATGAGCCCTTGGAGAAGATCGTGAAATACTCCGGTCTCTCCGAAGAGCAGGTCCGGGCATTGTAGATACAGCCCTCGACGGCAACCTGCTGATCAGCAACGACCGCTTCCGCGGCGTGACGGTCCGGGGCGGCCGGCTCATCCTGCCCGATGCCCCGGGGCTGGGGCTGGTGGGGGTGTAGGGGGGACCCTGAGGTGCTGCCCCGGCGTGCTGTCAATGTCCCCGCTGGACGGACGTTGATGACGAAAAGGGGCGTTTTTGCTGTCAATGTCCGGTTTTCAGGGACATTGAAGGCAGGGGGGCGGTGCGGAATGCTTACGGTCTGTTAAGGAGTTAACGATCCCTCATTTCTGACGACACGGACATATTTGTAAGTCGCGCGGGATCGGTGTTGTCCCTCTACGGATCCAATCTTTACAGTATCTCCGTCTGTAATATGGCTTATCGTAGCGAGAGTACGAGAGACGGTATTATCACCTGCAATCTGCTCTTGAGGCTTTTCATCTGCCTGTGTGTAATCCACCGACCAGTCAGGTTCTGCTCCGTTTACAAGCAGCAAGTCCTTTTGTAGACGTACAGTAAGGGTCCTGTCAAGAGAATATGGCCTCAGACGTGCGATAGTTTTTTTACCAAAATGCAAAATGCCTATTTGTAAACGATCCTGATCAGGTGCTTCTCTGGGACTATGGGCAGGATAATAGAAGTGTATGCTTCCAGCACTCCATTGCAAATTATGATTCTGATCACCAAAAGAAATGAGATGATCCATCCCAATGTCATTGTCAGAAGTGCCATCTTTTTTTATATAATAGCACTCTGTGACATCCATATAAGCATCAATGAAATCTCCCGCCACGAAATTAAGACTTGTGACAGATTGTACGGGCCACGTATGATTAAGATTGCCTTTATTATTTTTATTGACCCACGTCCACGGCCCGGGGTTCCAGTTCTTTCCATAGTACAGGATATCCATTGACCATACATCGGAAGTGATGCTTGTTCCATCACTGCAGTCAGCGGTGAAATAGAAGTAGAATTTTCCCTTGTTCGATTCCGACAAGTCAGAGCCGATAATATCCTTCACATAGGTGCTGAGCGTTCCGGAGAGAGGGGATCCGGTATTGTATGATGCATCTCCTTCCCGCTTCCAGTAGAAGGTGGCTGAAGTAGCGGAGGCACGGTCATTTACACTCTCCACCGTCACATTGACAGGAATACCATTGTCATTGTCATAGTCGGTGGGGAACTGCATCGAAGATCCGGTCAGGTGAGAGACTAGACTTACATTGTTGGATGTCTTGGTATAGGTCAATCCATTCGCTGCCGTGATTGTGGCCTCAATGGTCATAGGGTGATTCAGTTTGGCTCCAAATGTATCAAGACCCAGTGTGGAGAGTGCAGGTACAGAGATTTCAGATCCTCCTGAAGACGTTTTTCCAGAAAGGGGAATGGTTGAAATAGCCTGTTCCCGAGGATTACCGGTCTGGTCTGTGTAGCACAGTTTGAATGAAGCGCTGGCCAAATCTACTGTACGGGACACGGTAGAGAAGCTATATGTAAAGCTCCCCCCCTGAATATCATCCGGATAGAAGAATTCGTCTGCACTTAAGGTACCACTGATCGGATTCTTCATTGTAACAGCCAATTCATGACTCCCGGAGAGACCGCTCAGATTGGTAAATGAGGCCTCGATGGACATATCGGCCGAGGAGAATCCAGTCGTGGGAAGTCCTAAATCGGTGAGTGAGGGTATCCTGATAGACTGAACTCCTTTATACTGCAATCCCGTAGGAGTCCTCAACTGGGACGTGAGGTCATAAGGCGTGCGGAATCCGTTCTTGGTGTACCAGAGCGTTAGTGTGGCACTATTAAATGTTGAAGCTGTGGAAGAGAACTTGAAGTCGACGGATGTCACTTCGCCAGGATAAATGGTATTGCCTTCAACGGCTATCTGGCCAGAGATAGCACCCGTCTGATCTTCGTCTTTTACACAACGGGTACGGGTAATGGGACCGGTGGGCTCTATGCAGTGTAGCTTGTCGGTAAACCGCCATCCAAGCTTGGAGTATTCTGAACTCCAGCGATCATCACGGAGTGAGCCCAAAGACCCCCTGTTATAATATGTACGGGTTGGATAATAACCCGCCTTTTCTCCCTTCAGATAGGAATTCGGAAGATACAACTCCATCAGCAGGAATTCTGTATGGTTAGGGAAGCGATAACCTGAAGGGCAATAATCATTTACGCCCTTTTGGGTTACCTTCTCATTAATTCCAAGGAGAGTCTCACTAAATTCATCTACAATTGTACTATATGGCTGAGTAACAAGCTTCACGTACACGCGGTTGTTCAGAGACATTTGGTCGTGGTATGGAAGCTCCATTGGCGAGTATTCTCGGATGGATTTAGTATCCAGACGATCAAAGTAGAAGGTGTAATAATCATCTTGAGACTCCAGAGTAAAGTATCTGTCAGGAACAACAGTAACAGGTGCGTATGAAATATCTTTCGTACCGTCGCCATCATCATAAGTGCCGACATTTCTAATGCAACGGACACTTTCACCCGCCGATGCCTCTTCCGGGCTATTCCACGTGTGATAGGAGCTACTGGAGCCAGCCCAGTCATGAACAAGGTCCGTTGCACCCGCACCTTCTTCAGACCAGGCAACTTTTTTGGCGGTACTGGATACAACATGGGCACGCCACTGTCCCGGAGCAGGCTGGTAAAGGCGGGCACTTGTGGAGAGGGATTCTGTGCCAACCCACATGCCAACCAACTGCTGGGATGCGGCCATATACCAGCGGATTTCTTCCGGGTCAATTGTGCCATTGCCGTTATTATCTCGGTTTCGGGTAAGGCAGGACCATGCCATACCATGGTAGTGATGGCTTCCGTCGGTATCATCATCCCGCAATTCAGGTACTTTGTTGTCGACCTCGTAATTCAGAAAATTATCCCACTCGCGGGGTGATGTCATGGAGCCACTATTGTCTTGTCTATTGTATAGTCCCCAAATAAAAGCCGAATTCAATCGCCCGTTCTCTTTACCGATATCCGAGTTGGCTCCGGCCTTTTCCGATTCAATACAACCCTCTGGCCAATATAACCAGTCTCCGGATCCAGCAGGCTCTTTCTGTTTAATCTCATCCAGGTGTTCGCACCCCCAAATGGAACGCAGTGTGGGTTCATAAATATTGTAGATGGTCTGGATGGACTGTTGGATTATCGAATGGCTGGACTCGATGACATCACTCTTACGGTCACGGCTCTGCACAGTCTTTGAAAGGATATGCATTTCGCGAGGATGCGCGTTTACAAACTGGCGCCAAAGGTTAGGGTCGGCCTTGGGGCTGTCAGTCTCAATACGTGGATCCGATTCATAATAGTATTCATCAATGAAGATAGTGGCCCGGATAACCTTCTCTCCAGTATTGGGATCTGTCTTGAAATCACTGCTACCAGCAGAAGCCGTTTCTTTTTTAGTCTCTTCAAATATATACTGAATCAGTTGGCTGATATCCATCAGTTCAGGGTGTGGAGTGTTGTCCCAAGGCCCGTGTTCTCCCATGCCCCAGTCTTTATCATAAGCCGAATTCCCCGGATAAGCTAAACGGTTTGTTGTGTATTCGTCTCCTACTAATTTATTAATGCCAAACTTCACCCACCTGTAATCCAACAGCGTGCCGTCTGTATCGTGAGGATCGTAGATGGGGTAGTCAATTCCCCCCACAGTTTTATAACTCTTCTGCGGCCCGCCGCCAACGGAAGAAGTAAAAGGAGTCTTCACATACCAGGAGAACTTCTCGGGCGAGGTCTCGGGATCATAGGTGAAGGTTATGGAGTGATATTCGTAGTGGCAGTCTGCATTTACAATCTCATCATCTGTGAGCAGAAGGTAACCTTCCTGACCGGGCTGGAGTTCACTGTCACTCTTTACCTCTGCATAGATGCTGCGGGAGTTGACGATTGTAATCTCATAGGTATAGCTGGTGCCTCGTAGGGTGTTGTAATCGTCATAGTCGGAGTTGGAGAAATCCCCCAGGTGCACCGTGTAAATGGTATCAGACGTAAGCGCATGATTAGAACTTCCCCCCAAGGCGGTAATGCCATCCGGGGTGAGGGTGAGAATCATGTCAAACTTCACGAAAGGAGCATTGGGAAGGGCGTAAACCCATTCTCCGTTTTCTACATAATGCTCGCTGGGATCTCCCCCGTAGCCGGTTTTGTCTATATCGGTTTTGGCCTGCTTTTCACGCTTATAGTACTCGTCTGCGTGAGCTTTTGCCGCAAAACGGCTTTCCAGCATATAGAAAGAGAAGACATACCAAGTGTAACCTCCTTCCTCGACGGTTCCTTCAAAGTAAGCCTGTTCGGCCCCAAAATAAACCGTTCCTTCCGGAGCTCGTCCTTCATCATAATCAGAGAACAGGTAGCAGCGGTTGGGGACATTGCAGGCCTCCCAATATACTGCCTTCGCTGCGCTGATATTGGTTTCATTGACCCGAATCTTGAACTTGACCTTGGCATCTACCGGCCTCAGATACACTCTGTAATCAAGGTTGTATTCCGTGGAGGGCGAAGTAGTCCCCCACACCATTTCACCGGTGTTGACATTCTTGGGATTTCCGGCCCCGTCTTCCGGGACTCCCAGCATCAGGAACAAGTCTTTGCGATTAACTATATCCTGGGTCAGTTTCACCTGCGTTTGCCGTAGCTGATCATATGTGCGGATGCCGTTCAAATAATCAAGAACATCATCCTGATCTCCCAGTTTGCATATACCGTTATCCACATTGGCAATTACCACCAATTTGGCGCTGGAGCAGACCTTGGTGGATATTTTCACTGCACCGCGCGTCTTTGTCACGGTATTGTCGATAGACCGGTTCTCTACCCACCAGCCTTCGTTGGGACTGCTATCCAGAGCACTCAGGCTGGGCAGCAGGTGTTCATAAGAAAAGTATCGGCCATAGATCTTCTGTCCGCGAGTTACGTGTCCCTCTCCTTCGCCGTCGCAGAAAATCATCACGTATAGATCGTGGATGCGTTCTTCGTCGGCCGGAGCGGCCTCAGCCTTGGTGGAAACATCCAGATTTACAAGATTATCGGTCCCAAAGTTGATGCACATGGTAATGGGTGTTCCTTCAGGCAGAACTTCCCTGAGAGGAATTTCCTCTTCCAGGGTGCGGACGCATGATGGCACCAGCAACGCGAGCGCCGCTGCAGTCAAGGCCGATATGAAAGGAGATCTTTTCACGTTAATTAAAATGAACCGTTTCGGTTTTGCCGTCCCAGTCCGCCACTTCAAAGTTGAAGGAAACGCTCTTGCCCTTACTGATACGGGTAGTAATGGTCAAATGCTGGTTCCGGGCTAATTGGGGAATGTTCCGGGCATGGTCGTCATGGACCGGCAGGTCGGTATAGCTATGGTAATCCGTTCTTTCCGAATCCAAATAAAAACTGATGTTACAGGTATATGGGCCGATGCTGGGGAAAACATACCATGACTTGGATACGGTGGCGTCTTTGCTGATAGTCATGGTCTCAGTAGCCGTCAGGTCCCCTTCACTGGCATAGGCAACGGCAAAATCGTTGCTGTGTGGAACGACATATCCTGTCTCCGGCCGAATGTGGAATAAGGTGTTGCTGAAATCATACAACGTGAGCGCGTCCCCGTATTGATTCTCGAAAACTGAGGTTACCTTTGCGACACAGCGTAACAGCGCCAGAGAAATCTCGCCATTTCCGGAACTCTGAAGGGTAACAGTCCCTTTTGCCGAAAGGGGAAGACGGGATTTCTTTACCTTTGGGCAGGAATCAGAGTCCAGATCTTCCGCGGCAGGCTCAAACTGCAAGCCTTCCACCTGGGTTACGGAAGTGAGTCCGGTGAGACTACTTACTGTCGCGCCTCCGGAACGCATGGCCCAGAGTCCTTGAGTATTGGCAAAGGCATAAACAGTATAAGCAGCATTCCCTGGAAGGCCGGTGAAAGAAACGGATACCCGCGTAGGCTCAGGGGTGCCTTCTACACTGCCGGTTATAACGACCCCACCCTCGCTGCTGGGATAAGTAGCCACAATCTCTTCGCTACTATTGGCGATCAGGATGACAAGATCGGGAATATTCTCACTGATGGAAATGCCGCCGCCGTCGGCTACGACGCCGTCCGGCTCATCTGCCTTGGTTTGAAGCGCTCCGGTCTCGAATACAATACGAAGGTTGCTACGCGGAATACCCTCCGGGGCACAGGACACTGCGCACCAGAAAAGGAGGAACCATATGAACAATTTTCTTCGCATCAGATCAGTATACCGGGCGTTTCTCCTTCAAGGGTATCCCATGGCGTAGTATAGACCGTCACCAACAGGCCGCCGTCCAGGCGCATATAGATGGTGTAGATGTACTTGACGCCTATTTCCCAGGAATTGATAGGGGTACCATCGGCGCGTTCAATCCCGTTAAGAGGGATCTCTATGTCAGGAGCAATAGTCGTTTCACCTACCGTATAGTTTAGCAATAACTTGGGCTCGTAATAAGTCAAGTTCTGGGGAATCATTATCTGGAACTCACTGGTCCAGTCTTCCCCGTGGGCGATAGTCTCTTCAGGAGACAAACGTCTGACTTGTTTTGCACTGGGCATATGGTTTGCCCATCTCAAAAGCGTGCTCCCGGAGTTGTCAAGGCTAACTTTAGCATCGGCACTCACAACCAGGTTCTTGAATTGCAAGTGGTTTAGAGTAACGCTGGCACTGGTGGAGTTGTTGATAATCTTTATGGATACGGCGCTTCCCATATGTGAGAAAGCTAGGTCAACTCTATCATGCCGATGTCCCCAGTCAGAACCACTGCGTCTGTAGGTGGTGGCAAGGATGTCATACTTGTCTCCTCCGGCAGGTGCAGTCCCGGTAGGGTTGTCATAATCATAGTGAGTGGTCACCGAAAGGTTTCCTATTGCAACCTCTTTGGCTGTTCCTATACCGGCGGGGGATACGGCAACAAAGTCATAGTAATCGGACATGCTGGTCCAGTCCCAAGACTTAGTCGGAGAGTAACTCCATGAGTCTTTTGTAACAATGCCACCTTCTTCCTGGTATGTGTGATTAACCGTGGTCCCGTCAAAGACCTCTGTGTGTGTGCCTGCGGCAGATACTTTTTCCCCGAAGACGGAAAATGTGTCGTCGTTGGAGACAAATCTATCTGTCGTAGCCTTTGTTTTCGTATCATCGCGAAGCAGCAGCGACCCGGCGGTGAAGCGGATGGAAATTTCGTCTCCCGCCGGGTCAAGCCTGGCGGCGCACCCTGCTACAAGAAGCAGGGTGCCCGTCAAGGCTGCTGCAATGCGTATGATGTTGATTTTAAGCACTATTAGTTCACGAGGTAGTGGTAACCGGTGCCAACGGTCCATTCGGAGATAGAAGCACCAAAGACGATAGGTTTAGCGTCAAGTGTAAGGTAGAACACATAGTGCTTTCCTGTAGCCCAACTGCCGACCTTGGTGTCATTCTGAGCATTGTCATTCAGAATGTCGAAGTCGGAGAGCCAGAGCTTGCTGGTATACTCAGTAGTGCTTTCGCTTGTGCCGGAACCGGTAGTGATTGTGTAAGTGATAGACAGCTGAGGTTTTGTCTCGGTAAAGTCTGTTGCATTAGTAGGAGCGGTAAGAGGCTGGGGTTTCACTATCAGGTTGTTGATGAGATAGGTGGCTTTTGCTGCAGTCGGCTCGCCATTGTCAGTGCCATTAAAATGGGTGAACGCATCATTCTCTGCAATCTCGAGCCCGGTTCCAAGCGTGACCGAGGTAGCACCATCACCAGGACCGTAAGAACCAGTCGCGTTTCCGGTTGACCAGGTTGCAATAGGATTGAGTCCAGTGGGAGATGAGCCGTAAACACTTCCATTATATACGTCGTTTACACTGAGCGTACCGGCATTTTCAATGTTGTCAATCGAGAATGCCGTTACCTTTACAGTTGCGTCTTTAAGATTGGGAGCCTTGCTGACCTTGAAATCAACAAGTGAGGCCACATGGTTAAAATCAAGCTGAACCACACTGCCATAGTTGGCCTTAAGAACAGTCTTTTTATCGGCCACAAGAACGTCACTTTGAACATTTCTGCCGGTGAAGCTGATGCTGGTGCTTGTGATATCTCCAGTCTGAGGATTTACGGTTGCTGCTGTTCCCACCGAAGAGGGAGAGATGGCATAGAAAACATACTTGTCGTAATTCTTATCCCAGAAACGGAGAGGAGAATATACCCAAGTTCCGGGAGTGCCAGCTACGGTCATTTCAACAGCGTCATCATCAAAAACAGTGTGAGGATCACTGTCGTCAGACATGGCTTTGTAACCATACACGGCAAAGCTGTCGCCCACGCCGAAGGTGTTTGTGCCAGCCGTACGGGGATCTGAGATGGCCTTTGTCAGAGTCTCTGCCCAGGAGCCGAAACCGATGGGGACCTCTGGGGTCGGGTTTACCTCGTAGGTCTTGTTGCAGGCGGTGGCCGCGATGGCGGCGACGGCTGCGAGGATTAAAACTTTTTTCATACGCATTGCGTGTTGTTGGTTGTTAAACTATCAATTTTCATTCCTTATTGGATAATCGTGACACCGCCCCTCTCCTCCTGCCAGTCTGTCAGCAGGGCGTCGAAACCGCCGCCGTCGCCGTCGTGCTGGCCCTGGTCGGGCGGGAAGTCGTTGACGTCGAGGTCGAGCGTGATCACGCCGCCGGTGGGCAGGGCGCGGAGCTGGTCGGTCACGTCGATGTGGATGTTTTTGTAGCCGCCGTCGTTGTAGGCGACGCTCAGCACGAAGAAGTGTTCTCCGGCCGGAGCCGCGGCCACGCTGGCGGGGTCGTAGGCGTTGCAGCCCGGGATGCCGAAGCTGACCAGGCGTGCGCCCAGCAGGTCGGGGTCCACGGCGCGGTTGACCCGCACGTCGGTGGGCACGCTCACGGTCGTGGTGGAGCTGACCCCGGAACGCAGGCTCACGCCCTCCGCCATACCCGTGAGCGCGCATCCGCCGGCACTGCCGACCACGCGGCCGTTGTTGTTGTGCAGGCGGATCTGGAAGAGCCAGATGAAGTCGGCAGGGCGCATGACGCCGCCGATGCGGATGACGTAGCGTCCGTCGATGTATTCGTAGGCGGCCGGGTCCTCGGAGATGACCACGCCGGGTCTGTAGAGCGAGAACAGGCTCTCCGGCGCCAGCACGACGGGGTCGTCCGCGCTGGGCAGCTCGTCCGGCAGGGCTTTGGTGCCGGTCGCTTTCTGGCTGCGGGTCTTGACCGGAGAGGAGTCCTTCAGGCCGGAGGAGATGGCGTGCGTATAGGCGTAGATCTCATAGCGCTCCTCGTCTTCCGTGAAGAGGACGGCTTCGGAGTCGTTGTTGTGGAAGAGGAAGTCGTAGGTCCCGGCGACGGCCTTGAGGTGGCCGCTGTGGCCGGTGAAGTTGTACGTCTGGTGCGAGACATCCTTCCCGTCGGGGCCCTGGGCGTAGGAGTGCATGCGGATGCTGGACGGCTCCTCGTAGCCGAGGGGGCCGAGCAGGTCGGCATTCCACTGGTACTGCCAGCGTGTCTCCCAGTCCACCTGCCAGATCGTCTCGACGTCGAGGTCCAGTTCGAGGCCGACCTCCAGGTCAAGGGCCTGCCGCAGGTGCAGGGGCGGGTCGATCCGGCAGCCGCACACGAGGAGCAGCAGCGTGCCGAGGGCTATGAGCTTGCGTGCTTTCATCTGCGGTTGCGGTTGAAGAGGTCGATGCCGATGGAGAGATACGCGCGGGTCGGTCCTGCCCAGAACCAGCGGTGGTTGCGCGGGACGAATGCGGCCGGGTCGCCGACGTAGTCGTAGTAGTAGCGGTCCGTGGCGTCGTTGCCATAGACGTAGGGGTCGTAGCGGGCGTAGAAGGCGCCGGCGGCGATGCCGAGGTCGATGAAGAAGCGGCTCCGTCCGAGGATCCACTTGTACCCGACGCCGACCGAGGCGCCGAGGCCTTCGCCCTCCCAGCCGGTGCCGTCGGTGCCCACGCCGAAGCGGGCGCCGTTGACGTTGCCCAGCAGGTAGAGGCCGCGGAAACGGTCTTCGCAGTTGCGGAAATAGCGGCGCGTCCAGAGGGTGATGTTCTGGATCTGGAAGAATGCCTGCCGGTCCCAATGCTTCCACATCGGCCATTCCACGTCGGCTCCGAAGGTGAAATGGCGGCTGCGGACCGGATAGTATTCGAGCGAGACGCTCGGGATGGAGGTCAGGCCGTAGTCCGGGATGTACGCGATGTCGTAAAGCAGGTTGGTGCTGACGCCGAGCACGGGGCGGAGCGTGCGTTCCCGGGTGAGGGCGGGGACTTCCAGGCGGTCGGGACGCAGGCGGACGGAAGGGCCGGCGGGGAGGTCCAGGGCTGTGAGGGCGGGCTCGTCCTCCACGCGGGGGAGCGTCCAGCGGCGGGTCCGGGTGATGGTGGATGCCCGGAATTCCGGATACACCCTGCGGGCGAGCGCGCTCCAGCCGGGGACGCTTTTCAGCTGCGCTTCCTTGCGGTCGGCGGGGGTGTCGGCGTCGATGATGCCGAGTATGCGGTCCTGCTGGCCGGGAACTCCGGAGGCGGCGACGGCATCCCGCAGTTCGCTCCAGGGCTCTCCCTCCGCGCGGATGGACAGGACGCCGGCGTAGTGGGGATAATGGCCGGCGATATAGCTCCGGATGGCTTCCGCGCGGCGCGCGGAGAGGGCTTTGTTGTAGGACGCGGGGCCGTCCATCGAGGCCTGGCCCACGATGACGAGGGTGTCGCCGGGCATAGGTGCGCTGGATCCGAGCAGTGAGTCGAGCCGGGCGAGCGACCGGGCGTTGGTCCGGTAGCCGGGCAGGATGTGCGCGCTGTCGAAGGGGAAGCAGATGCGGATGGGGGGATCGGAAGAGATTTCCTCGTCGGAGGAAGCGGCGTCTCCGGAGCTGTCCTCATCCTGGAAATGGAAGGTGATGTCTGTCTCCTGCAGCAGCGGGAACAATTCTTCGCGCATCCGGTGCCAGGTCTGTCCGCCCCGCAAGTCCATCAGCTCCTTTTTCCGGGAATTGACGACGGCACCGTCGCTGATGACCCAGACGGGGAATTCGTCGATGATGCGCAGGGCCTCTTCCGCGCCCGGGATGTCGCTGTCCTCCAGCAGGGTGCGCAGCTTTTCGTAATCTTCGCCCACGGACTGGATGTCGAGCCGGGCGGAGGCGGGCGCCCAGTGGTTGATGAGCGCTACGGCTTCTTCCGCGCGGCGGTCCGAACGGTCCCGGTTGTCCGTGCTCCTGCCGTCCGGCGAGGCGCCGCTCCGGACGCTGACGCTGTGCAGGTGCAACTCCGGCCGGGACAGCAGGTCCGCGACCGCTTCGCCTGCAGGCTCCTCCTGTGCCGGAAGTGTGAACGCGGCATGCTCGCTGCCGTTTACGACCAGGCGGACAAAGGTCCTGGAAGTTTCGGCGGCCCCGCCCGTCTGCCGGCAAAAGACCGACGCCAGCAGGGCGAGAACTATGTATAACACGTTGCGCATGCGCGTTCTTCTATTATAATAAAATTAGTTCAAGGTACAAATATATTTTTTTCGAATTAAAACCCCAGCGTTTTTGAAAAAAAATAGAGTGCCGATTCGGAAATAACACTTTCAAGTCCGGTTGAAAGTCCGATTTTGACGCATAATTTTTTTTGATTCGGAAAAAAACACCGCCTGCCTGCCGTAGAAGGGCAGGCAGGCGTGCGGTGTCCCGGAGGCCGGCGGCTATACCGTCAACAGCTCCGAGCTGATCGCCCCCGTGGCCACGAGGATCCCGGCGGCGATGATGGAGAGCAGCCAGAGGATGAAGATGACCAGGCCGGGGTGCCATTTCGGGGATTTGAATCCGATCAGCAGCTGCAGTCCGCCGTAGAGCAGGCCGAGGAAGGGGAGAAAGCACACGAGCAGAAGCAGGATCTGGGTGCCCGGCTGGAGCAGGACGTTCGCGATGTCGGGTACGGTCCGGTAGAGCTCCCCGAGCCCCTGGTCGTAGAGCCGGCCCAGGCCGAACAGGCCGCGGGTGTCCGAATGCACGCCGAAGCGGCCGCTTCCGAGCGTCCAGACCCCTCCGGCGAACAGTCCGCTGAATCCCACGATCAGCAGGATCAGGCCGATCAGTTTCTCCAGCGCCTTGCCGAGCCGCCCCCAGACGGGAGACTGCCCGACGGAACGGGCGGCGTCCCCGATCTCCCGGGCGCCGTTCTCGATGGTCTGCTGGATGCCGTGGATGCTGCCGTCCTCGCCGCGCTGTTCCCAGCGCTGGCGGACGGTCCTGGCGGGCGGCATGCTGATCCAGAGGATCAGGTACAGGACGGGGAACAGCAGGCGGACGGTGAGGTTGGCGTGATGCCAGTCCGGGAGGGCCAGGGCCAGGGTCCCGGCGGCGAATCCGATCCGGAACAGGGCCGTATCCACATTGAAATAGGCGCCGAGGCCGCTGCAGACGCCGGCGACGACTTTGTCGGAAAGACTGCGGTAGAGCTTGCGCTTGTGAGTCGCCTTCTTCCCGTCATCCGCCCCCTTTTCCCCGTCATTCACCGGCTCGACCGGCGAATCTCCTCCTTCCTCCTCAATCTGTTCCGGCCGCCCGAGGATGGCGATGATGGCTTCGATGTCCTGGCGGGAAACGACGCCTTCGCGTCCGCTCCGTTCCCGCAGCAGTTCGGCCATGCGTTCCTCGATCCCTTCCAGGATCTCGGAGCCGCCCTCGCGGGTGCTGTAATGCGCTTCCAACTGGTCGAGATATTCGCCGGCCAGGCGGGCGGCATCGTCTTCGAGGGTAAAGGCGAAACCGCCGATGCTGACTCTTTCTACTTCTTTCATGCCTGCTTGAGTGTTTGGATTGAGGAGACGAGTTCATCCCAGGCCGTGTCCATCTGGGCGAGCTGTTCGCGGCCTTTGTCCGTGAGGACATAATACTTGCGGGGCGGGCCCTGGGTGGATTCTTCCCAGCGGTAGGCGAGCAGCCCCTGGTTCTTCTGCCGGATCAGCAGGGGATAGAGGGTGCCTTCGACGACGATCATGCCGACGGCCTTGAGTTCTTCGATGAGCGAGGAGGCATAGGCCTCCCGCTTGCTGAGGATGGACAGGATGCAGTATTCGAGCAGTCCCTTGCGCATCTGGGCGCGGATGTTGTCAAGCGTATTCTCCATGGCGCTACTGCTTTTGGGTTTTGGCGAACCGGGCGAGATTCTCCGCCGTCACGGGCAGGCCGTGCATTTCGCATTTCTGCGTGGCGGTCTCCGCCTTGGGGATGGCGATCCAGCAGATGACGTAGATCCAGAAACCGGCGCTGCCGGCCACCAGGGCCACGAGCATCAGGACGCGGGTGAGGACCACGTCGATATCGAGATACACCGCCAGGCCGGCACACACGCCCGCGATGCGTTTGTTGTCCTCGTCGCGGTAGATTTTCTTGCCGACGTGCTCTTCCGTCCCTTCTCCGGCCGGGGCGGCTTCGCCGGAAGGATGCTCCGGTGCGCCGTCGGGCATGCCCAGTTGGCGGGTGACCCGCTCCACGAGCTCGATGCCCACCACGCGCCCGTCCGTGCCGACCCCTTGCAGGAAAAGTTCGGCGATGCGGGACTCGAGGTCCTCCATGACTTCGGCATTCTGGGTGTAGGAACCGCCGGCCTGCTGGGCGAGGCGCGTGCGGAAATGGTCCAGATAGGCACTCAGACGCTTGTAGGCGTCTTCTTCGATGGCGAAACTTCTGTTTCCGAGGCTGATGTTCAGTACTTTTTTCATTTTTATAGTTCTTTGACGATGCAAAGATATAAAAATTTTCTAATACCTTGCAATACAAAGTACCATAAATTTTCTGATTCTGCTTGTGCGTGGCGCTGATTCGGCTGATTTTCAGTATTTTACAAATCTTCGGGTGTGCAATTGAGCTGCCCGAAGATTTGTTTTTCGTTGAAAATCAACATCTTGCGCGGCACTCCTCATCATAAATGAGGATGCCCGTCCCGGCCGCCATCCCCGAATTTTGGGATTGACAAAAATGTGCCGTGAACCTAACTTTGCGTCCGTTTTTGAATCGGGAGGTCTATTTTCCCGAATATGTGCGATGAATAGAAGAAGCTTAACAACCATCCTCCTGGGAGTCCTGGTATCATGTACCCTGTCTGCCCAGGTGCGACCTGCACAGGGCGGCCGCCTGACGGTCGGCGGCTACGGCGAGGTCGCGCTGACCCGCAATTTCTACAGCGACAACGTCTATCGTTATTCCCATCCCTCTGATTATAAAAATGATCCCAGCCACGGCCGCTTCGACATTCCGCATGCGGTGATCTACCTGGGCTACGATTTCGGCAAGGGCTGGAGCATGCAGACCGAGATCGAATTCGAGCACACGGGTACCGGCAGCGCCGTGGAGAAGGAGTACACCGAGGCGGGAGAGTGGGAGACCGAAATCGAGAAAGGCGGTGAGGTGGAGCTGGAGCAGTTCTGGATCCAGAAGAGCTTCGCTCCGCAGTTCAATGTCCGCGCGGGACATCTCGTGGTGCCCGTCGGCGGACTCAACAACGCCCACGAGCCGCTTAATTTCTTTACGGTCTATCGCCCGGAGGGGGAATACACCATCCTGCCCTCGACCTGGCACGACACGGGCATCAGCCTCTGGGGACGCGCCGGTGACTGGCGCTACGAGGCGCTGGTGATCGCCGGACTGGATGCGTTCATGTTCGACCGCGACAATTTTGTCAAATACGGCGCCGGTTCCCCCTATGAATACAAGGTGGCCAACAACCTGGGCTTCGCCGCCCGCATCGACAATTATTCCGTCAAGGACCTGCGCCTCAGCCTGAGCGGCTTCTACGGGCAGGCGATGCACAATTCCTATCCTCACGACATGTGGAATACCCGTTATGCGGATATCAAGGGCCACACGCTGATCGGCAGTTTCGACTTTGCCTACACGGGCCGCTACCTGACCGTCCGGGGCAACGCCGACTACGGCCATGTGAGCGATGCCGCCACCATCAGCACGGTCAAGCGCAACCTCAGTTCCAACAATGCGCCTTACCGGAAGACGCCGGTGGGCCGGGCCGCCTGCGCGGCCGGCATCGAGGCGGGTTACGATATCCTGCATCTCTTCCGCGGCCTGAAGGACAAAGAGCAGAAATTCTACCTGTTCGGCCGTTACGAATACTACGATTCCTATATGCCGGCTGCGGACCAGCCGGACTACCCCTTCACCGACCGGCACCGCATCGCGGTGGGCCTGAACTGGCTTCCGGTTCCGCAGATTGCCGTCAAGGCGGAATACTCGCACCGTTTCCTGCCGAGCCAGTACAACAACGAGCCCTCCGTCTCGCTGGGGATCGCCTATATGGGATTCTTTACCCGATAATCCAAAAAAACCAAATGAATATGAAAAAAGCAATTCAAACATGGGCTCTCGCAGCGGCATCCGCCGTCCTGTGCCTGTCTGCTGTCTCCTGTGGCGAGACGCAGACGCTCGGCGGTCTGACCGAGAGCGAAAAAGAGATGAAAAGCATTGCGGAACAGTATGTTCCGAACGTGATCTATTCCACCTACGGCGACCTCGCCAAGGAGACCGGAGAACTGTATGACTTGCTTGCGGCGGCTGCCGACGGGGGCGTGGACGCCCTGACGCAGGCCCAGATCGATGCGATCTGCGCCAAGTTCCTCCAGGCCCGCCAGAGCTGGGAGGAGTCCGAGGCCTTCCTGTTCGGTGCCGCCACCGATTTCGGCATCGACCCGCATATCGACACCTGGCCGCTCGATCCGGACGGTCTGGCGACGGAGCTTTCCAACGCCGAGAAGGTGGCCGCCCTCCGGGGCGAGGACGGCATCGCCTATGCCGCCGCCAAGCTCGGACAGGAGCTGCTCGGCTTCCACGGCATCGAGTTCATCCTCTTCCGCGACGGCAAGAACCGCACCGTGGCGGCCCTGCAGGCCAATGAGGACCATGAGGCCTTCGCCGGCAAGACCGTGACCGGCGAGCAGGAACTCATCTACGCCGCCGCCGTGGCCGGCGACCTGCGCGACAACTGCTATCGTCTGCTCGTATCCTGGAACCCGAATGCTCCGAAGGAGTATGCCGACCGCTGCGAAGAGCTGGAGGTCGCCACGACCGTGACCGGCTCCGACCTCACCTACGGCGAGAACCTGCTGGGCGCCGCCGCTGCCGGCAGTTCCTACAAGACCTGGCAGAGCGCCATGGCTTCCATCCTGATTGCGGGCTGCTCCAACATCTGCGCCGAGGTGGCCGATGTCAAAATGGGCAACGCCCACTCCGGCGAGGACGTCAACTACATCGAGTCTCCTTACAGCAAGAAGTCCTTCCAGGATTTCATCGACAACATCCTGAGCATCCAGTACAGTCTCTACGGCGCAGCCGGGGCCACCTCCGCCCAGGCCCATTCGCTGATGAGCTTCTTCAAGAGCCAGAACTACAGCGGCGCTGCTTCCCTGCAGTCCGCGCTGGACGCTTCGCTCGCCGCCTTGAAGGCCTGCCAGGCCAAGGGCGCCTTCGTGGACATCTACACCGACGCTTCCGTGCAGAAAGCCATGGATGAAATCAGTGCACTCGATGACGAAATCAACAAGGCGGCGGACTGGATCCTCCGTCAATAATTCCATACCATCATGATGAGAAAAACATTTTTCTGGGTGGTTTGCAGCCTGGCGCTTCTGGCGCTGGGCTGTACGCCTGATAGCTACAAGACCCGTTTTGACAACGACAAGCGCGAATCCGACGCCAAGTACGTCGGGCAGGCTGTGGGCAATTTCACGGCGGACGAGTGGTATCCGGCAGGCCGGCTGGGCACGACGCTCAACGTGACCGAAGGCTGCTACGAGGATGAGACGCCGGCCGTGACCGAGATGGGGCTCGACCGGGCGTTCAACCTCGGCGAGGCCGCTTTCGAGCGCAATTACACGATCAATACGGCCCCGTTCAAGGGCCTCGGCCCCGCCTACCTGCGCACCTCATGCCTGGACTGCCATCCCGGCTATGGCCACGGCAAGCGTCAGGACTACTATAAGGCCGGTTTCGGCAACGGCTACCTGCTCGTAGTATATCATCCGGCAGACGGCGCCAACAGCGATGACGGCCCGTATGTGGCCGAGGTGACGGGCATGCCGCAGACCAAGGCGGTCCACCCCTTCCTCCCGCCCATCGACGAGGACCAGATCGTGCTCAACTGGCACAAGGTGGACCAGATGGAAAGCGGTCTGCCGCTGACGTTCCCTGACGGGGAGCCGTATGAGCTGATCTATCCCGAGCTGAGCATTCCCGAATCGGCCTTCAACACCGATCCTACGCCCTACCAGACCGGCAACAAGGCCGTGGCCTTCCGCCTGGAGTCCACGATCGGCATCATCGGCACGGGCCTGCTGGACGCCATCCCCGAGGAGGACATCAAGGCACAGTACCAGGCCGAGGCTCCCTACACGGAGCTGAACCCGGCTTTCTGGGACAAGGATGCCAACGACTTCGCTCCCACGGCGTGGTACACCCTGGCTGAAGGACAGTTCGCCGACGGCACGTCCGCCCCGGCCGGCACCAAGAAGCTCAAGCGCTTCACCTATGCCATGACGCGCGCCTCCCTGCAGGACGGCGCCGGCGCCAACGCCATCTGGAACATCACCAACGTCAGCCGCGCCGACCGCCCCTATCTTTACACCACCAAGGCCTGGGCCAAGGCGATGTCGGAGAATGCCGACGTGATCGCCGCGATCCAGAAGGACCCGTCTTCGCCCTACTATGCCGACGGCACGAAGGAGGGGATCGCCGAGGCCGTGCTGAACCTGCTGGATCCTTCCACCAACCAGTTCGACAACGCCTGGCACAACTTTGAGCCCGAGATGGGCGACGACCAGTACTACAATTTCCTGGTCTGGCACCGGGGCCTCTCGATCCCGCGCGCCCGCGACCTGAACCGCGAAGAGGTGCAGCGCGGCAAAAAGCTCTTCACCGAGATGGGCTGCGCCTCCTGCCACCGTCCGTCCTGGAACACCAAGACCGACAACTACTGGGCCCCGGCCATCGTGGACGGCAAGCCGCTCCCGCGCTACCAGGACCAGACGATCTATCCTTATACCGACATGATCCAGCACCGCCTCTACATGAAGAACGGCATCCACGGCAGCTGGTGCCGCACCACCCCGCTGTGGGGCCGCGGCCTGTCCAAGGCCAACACCGGCGCCGAGGACCGTCTGCATGACGACCGTGCCCGCAACGTGATCGAGGCGATCATGTGGCATGCTTACAGCAAAAAGAGCGACGCATACGAGTCCACGGAGAAGTTCTACCACCTCTCCAAGGAGGACCGCAACGCCGTAGTAGAATTCATCAATGCAATCTAGAATCTACAAATATCTGAGCTATGGCTCTGCCGCAGCCGTCATCGTCATGATGATGGCTGCGACGGTATTGGAGAAGCTTCGCGGCACGGACGCGGCGATGCAGGCCATCTATCATTCTCCGCTGTTCATCGCCCTATGGGCGGTGGCGGCCGTGGCCGGCATGGTGTACCTGTTCAAAGGCGGGGTGGTGAAACACCCGTTCACGCTGCTGCTGCACGCTTCGTTCGTGGTGATTCTCGCGGGAGCGCTCACGACGCATCTTTTCGGGGAGGACGGCATGGTCCACCTGCGGGAGGGGGAGACGCTGGGCTCCTTTGAGCGGGAGGACGGCGGTGACGCCGCGTTGCCGTTCAGCATCCGGCTGGATGCGTTCGACATCGACTACCACACCGGCTCGATGATGCCTTCCGACTACCGTTCGGAGATCACTTTCCTGGATGCGGAGCCGTATTCCGTCGTCATTTCCATGAACCATATCGCCAAGTACCGCGGCTACCGTTTCTACCAGGCGGATTACGACGAAGACGGCGCGGGCAGTATCCTGGCCGTGAGCCACGACCCCTGGGGCGTGGGTATCACGTATGCCGGCTATTTGCTGCTGCTCGTCTCGATGATCGGTTTCTTCTTCCAGAAGGATACGCCGTTCCGCGCTTCGCTGCGGCGCATCGTGTCCTGGGGGGCCGCCGTGCTGCTCCTGCTGCTCCTGCCGCAGCAGCGGAGTTTTGCGGGTGATCGTCCCGGCACCGACCCGGACATGCGCCAGGTCGGGCAGGCGCTCGGCGACCTGTCCGTCTATTACGGCCACCGGGTGTGTCCTTTCGATACTTACCTGCAGGAGAAGGGCTTGGATGAGACGCTCGGGGCGCTGGACCGGATGAAGCTCTTTCCGGTGCAGGACCCGGCCGGGACCGTGACCTGGTATGCCGCTTCGGACAAACTGCCGGAGCAGGTTCTGGAAGACGAGGCCCTCTGGACCTTCGTCACCAAGTCTCCGGACCTGATCCGGGAGAGTCTGGAAGCGGACGATGTGGCCGGTGCCCTGCAGATTCTGGCAGGCGTCAAGGCCTATCAGGAAAAGACGGCGGCCTCCGTCCTGCCGTCTCCGGCGAAGGTGCGGGCCGAGCGGGCCTACATCCGGATCGCCCGGCCGCGGGTGCAGTTCATGCTGTGCCTTGCGCTCGGCCTGGCCCTGTTCGTACTGACGGTCGTCCGGATGTCTCGGGGCCGGAAATTGCCGGGTTGGATCCCGGTAGCGGGCGCCGTTATCGCCCTGCTGATCTGGGTATATCTGACGGTGTGCATCGGGCTGCGCTGGGCCGTGTCCGGCACGGGCCCCTGGGTGGGGCGTTACAGCGTGATGATGCTGATGGCGTGGTTCGCCATGCTCGCCGTCGTGCTTCTCTTCCGCAAGTTCCCGTTTATCGAGCCGCTGGGCTTCCTGCTGGCCGGCTTCACGATGCTGCTGGCGAGCCGCGAAAGCGTGAGTCCGCAGATCATGCCGCTGATGCCGGTGCTGCAGTCGCCGCTGCTGAGCATCCACGTCCTGAGCATGATGATGTCCTATACGCTCTTCGGGCTGGTGGCCTTCAACGGCGTGATGGGATTGTGCGTCCCGTCCCGTCCGTCCGGATCTGATGCCGGTGCTTCCGACGGGCTTTCTCCGGCGGAGCGCCTGCGGGACGTGAGTCTGGTGGTGCTCTATCCTGCCGTTTTCCTGCTGACTTTCGGGACCTTCCTCGGGGCCGTCTGGGCCAATATCTCCTGGGGCAGTTACTGGGCCTGGGATCCCAAAGAGACCTGGGCGCTGATCACGATGCTGATCTACGCGATGATGCTGCATGGCGGTGCGTTGCGGCCCTTCCGCCATCCCCGCTTCTTCCATCTCTACAGTATCCTGGCTTTTGTCGCGGTGCTGATCACGTATTTCGGGGTGAACCTCATCCTGGGAGGGATGCATAGTTACGCCTGAGCGTAACTATGCTTTCCGGCCGCCTTTCAGCCCTGCGATGACGGCGGCGGTGAAGCCGGCTTCTTCCATCGCGTTGAGCCCGCGGATGGTGATGCCGCCGGGCGTGGTCACACGGTCGATCTCCTGCTCGGGATGCGTGCCGCGCGCCTCAAGCAGGGCGGCGGCGCCTTTGACCGTCTGGAGCGCGGCGGCGATGGCTTCTTGCGGGTAGAGGCCCAGTTCCACGCCGCCTTCGGCGGATGCGCGGACATAGCGCAGCGCAAAGGCGGTGCCGCAGGATGCGAGCATCATGCCGGCATGCAGGCGGCGCTCGTCCACGACGGCGGTCTGCCCGACGGCGTCGAAGAGCGACTGCACGCAGGAAAGCGTCCCGGGGGTGCCGGCGACTTCATGGATGAAGCTCATGCTCTGCCCGACTTCAATCGCCAGGTTCGGAATCACCGTGTAGATGCCGGCGGCGCCGCTTCCCGCCAGCCAGGCGGCGAGATCGGACGCCGGGATCCCGGCGGCGAAAGAAACGAACACCTTGCCGCCGAGTTCCGGCAGCAGCTCCTGCAGTACGCCCTGGACCAGCCAGGGCTTGACGCCCAGGATGACCACGTCTGCTCCGCGGACGGCCGCCGCATTGTCCAGCGAGGTCTGAAGGCCGCGGGCGGCATATTTCTCCAGCGTGGCGGCGTGCTTCGCCGTGACGGTGATGCGGGCTTCAGGCAGGGCGCCTGCCAGCCCGAGGGCCGTGGCGCCGCCCATGTTGCCGGCGCCGATGATTGCGATATTCATTCCCAGAAAGATTTAATGCTTGCAAATATAGGCAAAAAGCGCCTCCGGGTCAACCCCTTCGCGCACCCGCGTCCCATTGGCCTCGAAGAGGTCGAGCGCCTCGATGCAGAGGTAATCCACGTAGTCGTTCCAGCGGTCGCCGCTGTGGCTGCGCACCCATTCCAGCGTGACGCGCAGCGCGCGCTCCTTCTTCACCTGCCGGTAGAGCTGCACTAGGTCGGTGTCTTTCTTGCTCCGCACCTGGCCGGTCAGCAGGGCGATCCCGTTCTCGCTGTCGCTGCGCACCAGCACGCTGCTTCCCTCCGGGACATGCAGCAGGGCGTGGACAATCGCCGCCAGTTCCTGCCGGTGGCTGGTCGAGTAGCGGCTCACCTCGCTCCACTGGTAGAGCGGCTTTTCGTCTTCGCCCGCCAGGACGAGACAGGCGGCCGCACCGTAGTTTTTCGGCAGCAGATAACTGCCGTCGGTGTAGGCATAGTAGTCGTATTGCGGTTTGCCGCATTCGCGGAAATCCCAGTATTTCATAGGCAGCGGCCGAGGGCGGTGTCGCGGTGGCGGAGCGCATCGAGACTGAAGCGCAGGGAGCAGATCTGCTGCCATCCGCGGAAGCCTTCGGCACCGAAATAGGCCCGGGCTGCGAGCCGCAGCGACAGGTAGTGCGTAAGCTGCGGCGTCCAGGCCAGCTCCGCGAGGTCATGGAAACCTTCGTAGAAGGGCGAACCGAAGTAGAGATTCGTGGCGTAGGGGAGGCCGGCCGGGTCCGTGTCCCGGAAATACGGCATCAGGTTGCCGCCGAAATAGGTCGTGTTCTGCAGCATCACGCCCCAGCGGCGCGCGGTCAGTTTCAGCTCCCCGCCGAAGGGAAAGCGCGGCTGCGCCTCCAGGGTCCGGTTGCGCTGATAGCCGACATAGCCGCCCAGCTGCGCCGAGAGCTCCTGCCATTGCGTCCGGCGGGAGAAATCCATCTTCAGCCAGGGCTCCAGCAGGTGGTTGTCCACAACGTTCTGCGCCTGCCCGGAGCAGGCATAGTGGTAGAAACTCCCCGTCCAGCCCAGCGAGAGCCACCAGGCCGCCTGCCACTGTCCGGCCGACACGATCTGGAAACGCTCGCGGGTCTGCGGGCCGTATTGCCCCATCCAGTCGAGCCCCAGTTCGGTGTAGAACCGCTGCGCGCGCCACTTGAGCAGCACGCCTTCGAGGTTGCGGTCGCTGTTGCGGAACATCCCGGTGAAGAAGGCCTCGGAATAGCTGCCTTCCATGTAGCGGCGCGGGAAAATGCCCGCCAGGGCTTCAAACACGCCGCGGCGTGCCTGCACGTGCACGTCATAGAAGATCAGCGGCTCCCGTGCGAGGTCGGCCCAGGTGTGCGAGCCCATGTCGTGGGCGAATTCCACGCCGGCCGTCAGCCGGTGGTGGACCCGCCGGGACTGCTGGATGCTGAATCCCACGGTCGGCGCGAACACGATGGTGTGCATCGTCCCGGAGGGAATCCAGGCGTCGTCGGAATAGGCGAATTCGCGGTTGTCGAAAATATAGTGGAAATCGGCGTCGTACTCCCAGCTGAAGCGGTTGCGGCCGCTCAATTCTTCCAGGAATCCGCGGCCGCCCTGACGCTGGCCGTCACGGCGCTGCCCCGCCGCCGGAAAGGCCAGCGTGCAGAGCAGAAGGAGGATCGTGATGTTTCTCACGCTGCTAATATTTGTTCAGCGGGACGCCGGCCGTCATCTGGTGGACGCGGCGCTTGACGTCATCGAGCAGGGCCTTGTGCTCGTCGAGGGAGGCCTGCTGCGCCGGCGTCGGCTCTTCGCCCTTCTTCAGTGACAGGGCGTCGATGTGTTTGGCGCAGGAGGTAAGGACCTCGTCGATCAGCGCCACGATGTCCACCATGTCCTTCTCAACGAATCCGCGGGAGGTCACCGCCGGGGTGCCGATGCGGAAACCCGAAGTCTGGAAGGGGCTGCGGGTGTCGAAGGGGACCATGTTCTTGTTGAGGGTGATGGCCGCGCGCTCGAGCTGCTGCTCGGCGATGCGTCCGGTGACTTCGTCGAACTTGCCGCGCAGGTCGATGAGCATCAGGTGGTTGTCCGTGCCGCCGCTGACGACCTTGTAGCCGCGGCGCAGGAACTCGGCGCACATGGCCTGGGCGTTGGCGACGACCTGCTTCTGGTACTGCACGAACTCCGGCTGCTGGGCCTCGAAGAAGGCCACGGCCTTGGCGGCGATCACGTGCTCGAGCGGACCTCCCTGCACGCCGGGGAAGACATAGGAGTCGAGCACCTGGCTCATCTTCTTGACGACGCCCTTGGGCGTGGTGCGGCCCTGCGGGTCGTCGAAGTCCTTGCCAATCAGGATCACGCCGCCGCGCGGTCCGCGCAGGGTCTTGTGCGTCGTGGAAGTGACGATGTGGGCGTATTTGACCGGATTCTCCAGCAGGCCGGCGGCAATCAGGCCGGCGGTGTGCGCCATGTCGATCCAGAGGATGGCTCCGACTTCGTCGGCGATCCGGCGCATCCGGGCGTAGTCCCATTCGCGGGAATAGGCCGAGGCGCCGCCGATGATGAGCTTGGGCTTGTGCTCGCGGGCCAGCGCTTCCATCTTGTCGTAATCCACGCGGCCTGTCTGCGGGTCGAGACCGTAGGCCACTGCGTGGTAGAGGAGACCGGACGCATTGACGGGGGAGCCGTGCGTGAGGTGGCCGCCCTGGCTCAGGTCCAGGCCCATGAACGTGTCGCCGGGATGGAGGACAGCCATGGTCACGGCCATGTTGGCCTGGGCGCCGGAGTGCGGCTGCACGTTGGCCCATTCGGCTCCGTAGATGGCCTTGAGGCGGTCGATGGCCAGCTGCTCGATCTGGTCCACCACCTCGCAGCCACCGTAGTAGCGCTTGCCAGGATAGCCTTCGGCGTATTTGTTGGTGCAGATGGAGCCCATGGCCTTGAGCACCTCGTCTGTGACATAATTTTCCGAAGCGATGAGCTCGAGGCCGGATTTCTGCCGCTCGTGCTCTTTCTTGATCAGATCGATGATTTGGATGTCCTGTTTCATACTGCGTGAATAATGTATCCACAAATATACAACTTTTCCGTATCTTTGCCCCTTATGAGTGACAGGAAATTGCTAAATATCGAACTGGGCCGGGTCAAGTCCGACCGCTACCGCGAACTTCCCCCCTCGGGCGTGGTCCTGGTCCTGGACAATATCCGCAGCGCCCACAACGTGGGCAGCGCTTTCCGGACCGGCGACGCCTTCAAGGCGGACAAGGTCTGGCTCTGCGGCATCTGCGCCGTGCCGCCCTCGGCGGAAATCCACAAAGTGGCCCTGGGCGCCGAACTGAGCATGCCCTGGGAGCATGTCGATGACACGCTGGCGCTGGTGAAGCGCCTCCGCGCGGAAGGCTGGACGGTCGTCTGCGCCGAGCAGACGGAGCACGCCGTGCCGCTGCAGGATTTCCGGCGCGAGCCGGGCAGGCGCTATGCGGTCGTGTTCGGAAACGAAGTCGACGGCGTCCGACAGGATGTCGTGGACGCCGCCGACCTGTGTGTGGAGATCCCGCAGTTCGGGACCAAGCATTCGCTCAATGTGAGCGTCTCCGTGGGGATCGTGCTCTGGCAGATCCTATCTCCGGGGGCCTGATGCCGGCTTGATGTCCTTCAGCGAAGGGATGTTGTCCGGCAGGAGTTCCTGCATGATGATGGCTTCCAGGTTCCACTGGGCCACGCCGTTGGTGCTCACCCGCGGGTCTTCGACCGTGGGGTTGAGCGCGTCGGCTCCGCCGATCCAGTTCATGTTGACCAGGTCCGCCGGCTTGCCGTCCGGGCCCACCACGCGGTCGAGGAAACGCCGCCAGGCGAGGTCAGCGCGGTACTGGTCGCCGCTGCGGCTGGCCGCAAACGCGAGCAGGCGCGGGATGTTCCAGTGCCCCCACCAGTTCTTGTAGCGGGCATTCTCCGGGAGGTCGCGGATCGGGTCGTTCTGCGGCACCTCATACCAGGAAGCATATTCGAGGTAGGTCTTGATGAAGTCGGGCGTGCCGACTTCGTCGAGGATCTCCAGGAAGATCTCCACGCTGCTCTGCAGGTTGGCGAGGTGGTTGCGGTTGGTGATCCAGTCCGGGTCGCCCTCATAGGTGAGCACGCCCGTGGCCGGGTCGTAGCCGTAGGGGCCCTGGCCGGTGAAGAGGCCGTTGGGCAGGTTCGAGAGGGACTTCATGCCGGCGTGGATGAGATCCAGGTACTTCTTGTCGCCGGTGCGCTCCCATTCGGTGAACCAGTTGCCCACGAGCGACGTCCAGTCCGGTCCCCAGCGCAGACGCGTGGGCTGCGCGGTCGGGAACTGCGAACGCGGCTGTGCGCGCACGAGCGGGTCGAAATCGAGGAAGGCCTCGTTGGCGTCGAGTGACTCGTGCATCAGGTCGCCGAGCCGGTCGTCCGTGGTCAGATAGTAATAGTAACGCTTCCACCAGGCCTGGCCCACGCGCGCCTCCTTGGCGCCGCAGCCCCAGTGCACGACGTTGTGGCGGGTGCCGAGTCCCTTCATGGGACCGATGTGGTAGGCATCGACCTCGGAGGTGTGGCGCGTCATGGCCGTGGCCATCCGCCAGAAGTCCGGGCGGCCCGAGCGGATGAATCCGTACCACAGCCAGAGGTCGGTCTCCAGCTCGGTGTTGTCCCAGGCCTTGCCGCCGGCGTCGTAGTTCCAGCAGTGGCGGTTGGGATCGTAGGAGTGCATCACGTCGCCGTAGTTCCAGAAGCCGTACCAGCGCTGCGATTCCACGCTGGACTCGTAGAACTTGAGGTAGGTGTCGATCTGCTTTTCCAGGTAGCGCTGCGTGTCGTTGCCGTCGGGGTCGGGCAGGGACCATACGCCGAAGGCGCCCGCGTCGTGCAGGTACTGCGGGGTGGGGAGGAGCTGGACGATGTCCTGGCCGGCGTCGCCCAGGCGGGAGATCTCCTCGCGCGTGGGCATGTCGCTGTACGGGAAGAGCGTCAGCTCGCTGGTGCGGGCGATGCCGTAGGGGGTGTCGTAGCCCTCGACCCAGTCCTCGTAGGAGGAGTTGAGGCCGTGGCCTTCGATGTCGTAGTGGCGCATGTCCATGGCCGGGGCGTCGGGGCTCCACAGCCACACGGTGATGCTGCCGGTGTCTCCGCGCATCCCGGAAGCGTCGAGTTCGGCAGGGAAGGACTGCCAGAAGTTCTTGAGCGAGACGGCGAGTCCGCCGGTCACGTCGCCGGCCAGGATGAGGCCGCGGGCGCGGTGGCCGCCGGCCGTGCCGAACCAGGTGCTGTGGCTGCCGGTGCGCTTCTGGATGGTGAAGCCGTCGGAGGTGGACTGCACGAGCTTGTAGTCGTCGTACTTGGCGTATTCCGCGACGAGGACCTGCGAACGCTCGTCATAGTCCTCGACGTCCGGAACGCGCTCGCCGCGGAACTGGATCTGCTCATAATTGGCCGGGCGCTGGCCCGCGGGGGTCGGGGCCGTGACCTTGCGCTGGTTGATGAAGGGCTCCACGGCTTCGTCCCAGAGGCCGTCCCCGTCGCCTGCGAAGGCGACATGGCGGTTCTGCAGCTGCTCGCGCAGGGGGATGTCGAACTCCACGCCGAGCCCCTTGATGTAGTCTTCGTGCTGCTCGCCGTCATAGATGAAGGAGTGGACCATCCGGATGGGGACGGCATCCTTGAAGATGTAGAAGCGGAGCGTGAACGGGAGCCATTCGCGGCCGTCCCTGAGGGCCCGGTGCACGCCGCGCACCTTGACGACGGCGGCGACGGGGCCGCTGCGCTCCACTTCCGCGGAGGTGACGCGGCTCTCGAAATGACTGTAGCTGAGGACGTCCTCACGGGAACGGTCTTCCGTCCGGGCGACCAGGCGGCCGCCGGAGACGATTTCACGGCCGTCCATCGTGATGCGCTCGATGATGCGGGCGCCGGTGCGCGGGAAGGCGATCTCGTAGCAGCCGTTGTCAATGACGATGCCGGTCAGGTCGTCCTGGACGACCAGGGTCGGCTCCGCAGCGGCTTTCTTGCGGGCAGCGGCGCGGAGGGCCTTCTTGTCGGCCTTGACGGCGTCGAGCCTCAGCGTCCCGGCCTGTCCGGGGCCGAGGGTGGCGTAGAATCCCATCCATTTGACGGAACCGTCGCTCCAGCGGGAGAGGACCCAGTGCTGGTCGGGGATGACGCGGCCGGAGGCGTCGGTCAGGGTGAAGCTGCCCTGCTCATTCATCGTGCCCTTGGCGAAGGGCACACCCCAGCTCTGCCCGACGTTGTAACCCGGGGTCTTGTCGATCCAGTGCAGATCGACGCTTTCTGCATGCAGGCCGGCCGCCCAGGCCAGCGCCGCAAGCAACATGATCATTTTCTTCATGGCGGGTAAGATGTGAATAACGGTTATTGGTTGTGTATTGTCTGACAAATATAGGAAAATAATCCGGGATATGACAATTTGTCAATGGCACGGACCTTGATTTTATCCTGTCGTCCGCGGCCGGAAGGCGGCGGCATCACAGACAACATCAAAAAAACATAGTATCATGATCAAACCTTTAGCAGACAGAGTCCTGATCGAGCCCAAGGAGGCCGAGACCAAGACAGCATCCGGTATCTACATTCCCGATACGGCAAAAGAGAAGCCCCAGCAGGGCACGGTCCTCGCGGCCGGTCCCGGCAAGAAGGACGAGCCGATGGAGGTCAAGGTCGGCGACCAGGTCCTCTATGGCAAGTACGCCGGCACCGAGGTGACGGTCGAGGACAAAAAGTATCTTATCGTGAAGCAGTCTGACATTTTAGCAATTCTGTAATTATGGCAAAGGAAATCAAATTCGACGTGGATGTCCGCTCCAAGATGAAGGCGGGTGCGGACCAGTTGGCGAACGCAGTCAAGGTGACCCTGGGACCCAAGGGCCGCAATGTTGTGATAGAGAAGAAATTCGGTGCTCCCCAGGTGACCAAGGACGGCGTGACCGTCGCCAAGGAGGTCGAGCTGGAGGACCGTTTTGAGAATATGGGCGCCCAGATGGTCAAGGAGGTCGCTTCCAAGACCAACGAGCAGGCCGGCGACGGCACCACCACCGCCACCGTGCTCGCCCAGGCGATCATCAACGTCGGCATCAAGAACGTGACCGCCGGCGCCAACCCGATGGACCTCAAGCGCGGTATCGACAAGGCCGTCGCCACCGTGGTCGAGGACCTCAAGAAGCAGAGCCAGAAGGTGGGCAGCGACTACTCCAAGGTCGAGCAGGTCGGCACCGTGTCCGCCAACAACGACGGCTACATCGGCAAGCTCATCGCCGACGCGATGTCCAAGGTCGGCAAGGACGGCGTGATCACCGTCGAGGAGGCCAAGGGCACCGACACCGAGGTGAAGGTGGTCGAAGGCATGCAGTTCGACCGCGGCTACATCAGCCCGTACTTCATGACCAACGGCGACAAGATGGAGGCCGAGCTGACCAATCCGGCCATCCTCATCACCGACAAGAAGATCTCCGCGATGAAGGATCTCCTCCCGATTCTCGAGCCGATGGCCCGCGAAGGCCGTGAGTTGCTCATCATCGCCGAGGACGTGGACGGCGAGGCCCTGACCACCCTCGTGGTCAACAAGCTGCGCGGCGCGCTCAAGATCGCCGCCGTCAAGGCCCCGGGCTTCGGCGACCGCCGCAAGGAGATGCTGCAGGACATCGCCACCCTGACGGGTGCCATCGTGGTGTCCGAGGAGCGCGGCTTCACGCTGGAGAACACCACTCCGGACATGCTCGGCCATGCCGAGAAGGTCACGATTACCAAGGAGAACACGACCATCGTCGGCGGCGCCGGCTCCAAGGACGCCATCGCCGAGCGTGTGGAGAGCATCCGCAAGCAGATCGAGGTCAGCACCTCCGACTATGACAAGGAGAAGCTCCACGAGCGTCTCGGCAAGCTCGGCGGCGGCGTGGCCGTCCTCTATGTCGGTGCGACCACCGAGGTGGAGATGAAGGAGAAGAAGGACCGCGTCGAGGACGCTCTCAACGCTACCCGTGCGGCCGTTGAGGAGGGTTACCTCCCGGGCGGCGGCGTGTCCTACATCCGCGCTGCGAAGTCCCTCGAGGGCCTGAAGGGTGCGAACGAGGACGAGACCACCGGTATCCACATTGTGGCCAAGGCCATCGAGGAGCCGCTGCGCCAGATCGCGCTCAACGCCGGTGTTGACGGATCCGTCATCATCCAGAAGATCAAGGAAGGCAAGGGCGACTTCGGCTACAACGCCCGCACCGGAGAGTATGTCAAGATGTACGAGGCTGGCGTGATCGACCCGACCAAGGTCGCCCGCGTGGCCCTGGAGAACGCAGCTTCCGTGGCCGGCATGTTCCTGACCACCGAGTGCGGCATCGTGGACATTCCCGAACCCGCTCCCGCAGCTCCCGCTATGCCGGCAGGCGGCATGATGTAGCATTGTCCTTCGGGAATGCGGGACAACCCCGACTGTCCTGGGCACCGGATCGACCGGTGTCGGGACGGCCGGGGTTTCCGTTTGTGGACGGTTTCTTTATTGAATTTCGCGCACGCGCGCGATAGGGTGTCGGCGGAGAAGGCTGTTTTTGCTTTCTTGGTGTAGATCAGAGGGTTATTGTTTTCTGCACAAAAACTGGCAAAAAAGTATGCAAAAAAGCATCAAAAAAATTTGCAAGTTCCCAAAATGTGACTACCTTTGCAGCCCCTTTCGGAAACGGGGGGGTTGAAAAGCTCTTTTACAACATCGGATTTCAAATTTTTTTACAGAAAAATTTGCAGATTCCGGAAAAGTGACTACCTTTGCAACCCCTTTCGGAAACGGGGGGGTTGAAAAGTTCTTTTACAACTTCGGATTTCAAATTTTTCAAATAAAATTTGCAGATTCAAAAAAAGTGATTACCTTTGCAATCCCAATCGCAAGAGAGGGTCTGGCCATCAGCCGAAAGGCTGGTTTTTTTAGCGCCAAACTTGAAAAGATCATTGAAAAGACTGACAAGAACAAGTACAAGCAAGTACCGAGAAACTAAGAATCGAGAGCGTTGATTTCTT
>CAMHIP010000010.1 GCA_946185205.1 uncultured Bacteroidales bacterium
CCCACTTCAAGGGCCACACCCAGGGCGGCTTCGGCGGCTCCAACAAGAACATCGGCATCGGCTGCGCCGACGGACGCATCGGCAAGGGCTGGATCCACACCACCCCGGGATCCGATGACCAGTGGAACATCGCCGAAGAGGAGTTCATGGAGCGCATGACCGAATCCACCAAAGCCACGATCAGCCATTTCGGCAAGCACGTGACCTACGTCAACGTGATGCGCAACATGTCCGTCTCCTGCGACTGCGAGGGCGTCGCCGCCGAGCCGGTCGTCACCCCGGACGTGGGCATTCTCTCCTCCACCGACATCCTGGCCATCGACCAGGCCTGCATCGACATCATCTACGCGATGACCGAAGAAGAGCACCACGACATGCTCGAGCGCATCGAGACGCGCCACGGCCTGCGCCAGCTCTCCTACATGAAGGAGATGGGCATGGGCAACGACAAGTATGTCCTGATCGACCTCGACAACGGCGGCAAGCGCATCACCGCCCAGGAAGCCGCCCAAGACCTCAAACCGTTTGTCCAGGCCGGACAATAACCCGCCCACGGAGACCGAAGCATGCATAAAGGCCTGTTTCTGCTGATCCCGCTCTTCCTGATGTCTGCTGCGCTGCCGGCCCCTGCCGCAGCGCAGCAGATGCATGTGGACACGCTCCGGAGCGCCACCGTCACGGCCATCCGAGAGAAGATGCGCAACACCACCCAGACGGGACTGATGCGCCTCGATGCGGACCGGCTCCGCTCCGGCGCCGTCGCCTTCGGTACGCCGGACGTTATCAAGCAGCTGCAGACGCTGCCCGGCGTGGCCGCAGGCAACGAACTGATGTCCGGACTGTATGTCCACGGCGGCGACGGCAACGACAACCTCTTCCTGCTCGACGGCGTCCCCCTCTACAACGTCAGCCACTTCGGCGGCCTGTTTTCCAGTTTCAACACGGACGTCATCGAGAGTCTGGATTTCTACAAGAGCGGCTTCCCAGCCCGGTACGGCGGCCGGATGTCGTCGGTCGTGGACGTGGAGACGCGCGAAGGCGACCTGCAGGCCTGGCACGGCAGCGTCTCGCTCGGCCTGATCGACGGCCGGCTCCAGCTGGAAGGGCCCGTCATCCCCGGCAGGACTTCCGTCAACCTCGCCCTGCGCCGCTCCTGGATGGACGTCATCACCATCCCGGCCATCGCCTACGCCAACCGGCGCAACGGCGAAGACCAGACCGTCAGCGGGGGCTATGCCATGAGTGACGTCAACGCCCGGCTGACGCACCATTTCTCCCCCAGGACTGTGCTGGACCTCAGTTTCTACTCCGGCCTGGACAACCTGCGCGCCGGCCAGCAGAAACGCCAGACCGTCACGGACGCCGACGGACGGACCCACGACGGAGAAAATGAAATGCGGCTGCGGGTCCGCTGGGGCAGCCTGACCGGCGCCGCCGCCCTGCGCCACACGTTCGCACCCCAACTGAAATCCGTCACGCGCCTCTACTACTCGCGCAGCCACTCCGACACCGGCTACGACTTCAGCTTCTGGAACTGGCAGGACGGCGCACAGACCACGTCGATGAACGACCGCAACCGTTCCTATGTCCGGGAAGCCGGGCTGAAGTCGGACTGGGACTGGTATCCTGACTCGTTCAACCACGTCCGCTACGGCCTGTCACTCCAGCGGCACTGGTACGGCTCCGGCCGCGAATTCACCTACGAGTCCTTCCGCGAAGGGGCGGCGGCCGACCGGGACGCCGACAACGAATCGGGCGCCTACAGCTCCTTCGAGCCGGCCCTGTACGCGGAGGACGAGATTTTCCTGAGCTACAATTTCACGCTCAACGCCGGCCTGCGCTACGCCCTCTTTGCGACGAAAGGCAAGACCTGGCATTCGCTCGAGCCGCGGCTTTCCATGAAATGGATGCTCAACCGCGACTACGCCTTCAAGTTGTCCTACACGCGGATGAGCCAGTTCGCGCACCTGGTGGCGGCCATGTACATGGACCTTCCGTCCAACAACTGGATGCCCTCCACGGCGCAGGCCCGGCCGATGCGTTCCGGCCAGGTGGCCGGCGGCCTGTACATGACGCCCTTCCCGGGCGTCACGCTCAACCTCGAGGGCTGGTACAAGACGATGGAACACCTGCTGGTCTATAACGGGAGCAATTCCTTCCTCCCGCCGCTGACCGAATGGGAGAAGTCCTTCACCGAAGGTTCCGGCCGCTCCTGGGGCTTCGAGGCGGAAGCCGGCTGGGCCGGCGAAAAACTGGACGTGACCGCCTACTACACCCTCTCCTGGACGCAGCGCTATTTCGATGCCTTCTACACCGGCTGGTACCCCGACCGCAACGACAACCGCCACAAGGTCAACCTCGTACTGAACTGGCAGATCGTCCCCTGGTTGACCCTCCGCCTCAACTGGAACTGGCATTCCGGCAACCGCATCACCTTCCCCTCGCACATCGTCAAGGAGAACGGCGTGGCCGGCGGCCGCTATGTCTATGACGCGCCCTATAACACGCAGCTTCCCGACTACCACCGGCTGGACCTCAGTCTGGACGGGAATTTCCGGACCAAACGCGGCCGGAACCTCGGCGTCAACCTGAGCGTCTATAACGCCTACAACCGCAAGAACGCCTCCCTGGCCTTCCTGACTACCGACAGCGAAGGCAATTACAGCGGACTGGCCTACGGGCTTGTCCCCATCATCCCCACCCTTTCTTTCAGCTACCGATTCTGATGACCCGCCGCATTTCCCGCCTGCTGCTCCCCGCCCTGCTGCTCATGAGCCTTTCCGCCTGCGAGATTCCCTTCTCGCTGAAAGACACGTCCTCGCCCAAGCTGTTCGTGCACTGCGTGCCCGCAGACGGCGGGACCAGCCTGCTGGTGCAGTATGCGGCGCCGGCCTACGGCAACGCGAAGACCGTCACGGACTTCCACCCGTCCTCCGTGGTCCTGCGCGTCAACGGCGAGCCGCAGGAGCTCCGCGCGGACGAAGAGCGGGACGGCCTGCTGCACTGCGCCGCCACGCTCCTGCCGGGGGACGAAGTGAGCGTGGAAGTCCGGGCGGAGGACATGCCCGACGCTTCGGGCAGCAGCATCATCCCGCCCCGGCCGGTCATCGCATCCTATACCTGCGAAGAAGTCCAGTCCGACACCCTGCAAGCCACGCGCGTCACCCTGAGTCTCGACCACGCGCCCGAAGAGAACGAGTATTATGGACTGCAGATCTGGACCCGCACGGACCTGGTCTATCTGGAAGACGGACAGCCCTCCTTTGAGAGCCGCGAAGGGTACTCCGCTCCGGGACAGGCATTTACGCAGCAGGAACTGGCCCAGATCGACCTGACGGACTACATCCAGGTGGATTTCGCGGACGGGCTGGTGAGCGGCATGGCCCGGAAGGCGCCGCTGGCCATCCTGACGGCCGACCAGTTCCAGGGCACGGATTATTCCTTCTACCTCAACTCCGCCGACCTGGCGTGGATCTATGATTTCGCGGGCCGGGCCCTGCCCGGCGAAGACGGCTGGAACCCCGATGCCTGGCAGGAGCGCCCGGAGGGAAACAAGGAAGAAGACACGCCCCGGCGCGTTCCGGTCGCGCAGCAGACCACCTGCCAGCTGATCCTGCACCGCCTGTCCACGGAGTTCTACTACTACGCCAAGGCGCAGTACCAGAGCAATTTCGACTTTCTTTCCAATATGGGTCTGACCCCGGCCAATTTCACCTGGTCCAACATCCGGGGCGGCATCGGCATGATCGGCGCCATCTCCACCGCACGCACGGAACCGTTCGTGACGGAGGCGGCACCGCTCCTGCCCGTCCTGCCGGGAGATTATTCTTCGAAGCAGTAGCCCATGCCGGGACGGCTGGCCAGATACTGCGCGTAGGGACCGATCTTCTTGCGGACACGCGAGACGCAGGCATCCACGGTCCTGTCGTTGACGCCATTCTCGTCCGGCCAGATCTCGGCCATCAGTTCCTCGTGGGAATAGACCAGGCCGGGATTCTCCAGCAAGAGTTTCAGCAGCTCATATTCCGTCCGGGTGAAGTTCACCTGCACCGAATCCACGGACACGGTCCGGGCGTCCATGTCGATCTGGATGCCCCGGAAGCGGATCCCGTGGCGGGCGGCGCCCAGCCGGGCCTCGGCCACGTTGATGACGTAGTCACCCGTCTTCTCGAATTCGTTCACGAGATCCATATAGACGGTCCCGTTGTCGTAGCCGTAAGCCCGCTCGTCCAGGGCTTCGATATTCTGCTGCTTGAGCCGGTTGCGGCAGTTGTTGATCTGGGACTCCAGCTCTTCGGAACGGGAGATGTCGAACTCCTCGCGGTGCCCGGCCAGCAGCTCGTTCATGCGGGACAGGGCGGCGTCCACCGACGCGTACAGCTCGGCGATGCCGGCTTCCTGCTGCTCGGTGAAGACGATCTGGTTGTCACGCTTGCGGCGCAGGATCCGGGCCAGGTTGTAGCAGCTGTCTCCGATGGACTCCAGCTCGCCGATCTCGCGCAGCATCGAGCGGATCTTCTCCTTGGACTCATCCGACAGATGGGCGTCGCCCACCTGGCCGATGTAGCGGCCGATCTCGTTTTCCATACGGTCGCTGATGTCCTCATATTTCTTGATGCGTTCGTAGATCTTCTCGAACTCGTCGTCTTCCTTGACGAAATAAATCTCCTTGACCATGCCGAACATCCGTTGCATCCGTTCGCCGAAGATGGCGATCTCCTTCTGTGCCTGCAGGATGGAGATTTCCGGCGTCTTCATCAGACCGCCCCGGATGTACTGCAGGCGGAACTCGTCGTCCACCTCGCTCTTGCGGGGCTTGATGAGCTTGCAGACCAGCTGCTCGATCTGGGGGATGAAGCCGATCAGCACGGCCGTATTGATGACGTTGAAGCCCGTATGGAAGGCCGCCAGGGCGAAGGTCAGGCGGGTGCTGTCGATGCTGTCCGCGTCCGGGTCGATGCCGACGATGCGGCAGACCAGCCGTACGAAGGGAAAGAAGAGGATCAGCACCCAGATCACGCCGAAGACGTTGAAGACCAGGTGCGCCAGGGCGGTGCGGCGGGCCTGAACATTGGCGCTCAGCGCCGCCAGGTTGGCCGTCAGCGTGGTGCCGATGTTCTCGCCCATGACCAGGGCGATGCCCTGGTAAATGGTGATCGCGCCCGTGGAGCAGAGCACCATCGTGATGGCCATCAGCGCCGCCGAACTCTGTACGAGCGCCGTGAGGATGGTGCCGATGAGCAGGAACAGCAGGATCGTCCCGTAATTGGTCGGGAAACTGTCGAAGAAGGCCACGACGGCCGGTTTGCCGGCCAGGTCCAGTTCGATGCCGGTCTCGCGGAGCATGCCCAGGGCGAAAAGCAGGAAGGACAGGCCGAAGAGGAAGTCGCCGATATACCGGTGCTTGCCGAGCTGGATCAGGATGATGCCGACCAGGAAGGCCGGCCAGACGAGCATCGTGACGTTGAAGGAAAAACCGGCCGACATGATCCAGGCGCTCATCGTGGTGCCGATGTTGGCGCCCATGATGACGGAGATGGCCTGTGTGAGCGTCAGCAGCGCCGCATTCACGAAGGAGACGGTCATCACCGTCGTAGCGGCGGAAGACTGGACGGCCACCGTGACCAGGGCACCCGTGAGCACGCCGGAGAAGCGGTTGGTGGTCATCGCGCCCAACAGGTGGCGGAGCTGCGGACCTGCCATCTTCTGCAGGGCCTCGCTCATGACCTTCATACCATATATCAACAGGGCTATCGAGCCGAGGAGTTTCAAGACAATCAGCATAGAACGGTATTTTTTGCGGGATACAAAAATAACGTTCTTTCGCGGATTTTGAAAGAGCGGACGGCGATTCCGGCCAAAATTATTCCGTCATTTCCTGCATCGAGCGCGCCACGGCCGCGGCGACGTTGATGCCGTCCAGGGCGCTGGAGACGATTCCGCCGGCATAGCCCGCCCCTTCGCCGCAGGGATACAGGCCCGGCAGGGAGACGTATTCCAGCGTCTGCTGGTCGCGCGGGACACGGACCGGCGAGGAAGTGCGGGACTCCACGCCGAGCAGCAGGGCGGCATTGGTGTAGTAATTGCGCATCTTCACGCGCGGGAAAGCCTTCTGGAGCCGCTGCGCCACGATCGGCGGGAGCAGTTCATGCAGCGGAGCGCTCACCACGCCCGGATGGTAGCTGGTCGGGGGCATGCTCTTGGAGAGCTTGCCCAGGCAGAAGTCTTCCATGCGCTGCGCCGGAGCCGTCATCGGGTTCGCGGCTCCCTGCGACTGGGCGTAGTCGTACATCCGCCGCTCCACGGCATGCTGGAAATCCATCAGTTTGAAGGGCCCCTCGCCCGGGACGTCCTCCGGCTCGATCTGGACCACGACGCCGGCGTTGGCGAATTTGCCGCTGCGCCCAGAATTGGACATGCCGTTGAGCACGACCGTCCGTTCTTCGGTCGAAGAAGGCACCAGGATGCCTCCGGGGCACATGCAGAAGGAGAAAACGCCCCGGCCGTCAACCTGCTCGACGAAGGAATACTCCGCCGCCGGCACGCCCGGCTTCCACTGTCCGTGGTACTGGCACCAGTTGATCTTCTCCTGCGGGTGCTCCACGCGCACGCCCATCGCGAACCCCTTCGCCTCCAGCGCACCGCCCGCCGCCTGCAGCATCTCATATACGTCCCGCGCCGAATGGCCCGTCGCCAGGATCACCCTCCGGGCTCTATACTCCTTGCCATCTGCGGTTTTTACAATCACACAGGCATCGTCCATCGCCGCCGCAGCGGAATCGGCAGCAGCCTCGCCAGACCGTAGCCACCCTCGGCTCCGTAAGAGGGAGGGGCCCGCTGGCTGTCGGGACGGCGGACAAGCTTGCTTGTCAGACGTTTCGACAGACAGTGGGAGGGGTCCGGCGCAGCCGGACGTCTGGCGAGGCTGGCTGCCGCGGAGCGGAGGGGCGATGGAAACCACTTTTGAACCGAAGTGATATTCTCCGCCGTGCCCGACGATGAAATTGCGGATATTCTCGACGACCAACGGCAGCTTGTCGGAACCGATGTGCGGATGCGCGTCGATGAGGATATCCTTGGAAGCACCGAACTTGACAAGCTGGTACAACACTTCCCGCAGGTCGCCCCGCTTGGACGAACGCGTATAGAGCTTGCCGTCCGAAAACGCGCCGGCACCGCCCTCGCCATAACAATAATTCGAATCCGGATCCACGACCCCGTCGCGCGACAGCTTCGCCATGTCGAACTTGCGCTCATGGACATTCTTGCCCCGCTCCAGGATCACGGGCTTCAGCCCGAGCGTGAGCAGCTTGAGCGCGGCGAACATCCCGGCGGGACCGGCGCCGACCACGATGACCGGCTCCGCGTCGTGCACGTCCTGATACGCCGGCAGCTCATAGGGGACGTAGGCCTCATCCGGACCGTATGCCTCATACTGATAGCGCCAGACCGGCTCCTTGCGCGCATCGACGGAACGCTTCTTGAGCACCCATTTCCATCCGCCGGCCTTGGCCTCGATCTCCTTGAGGCGCGGCTCGCGCGTCAGCGGACAGACAATCTCGAACTCCTTCATCTTCCTAGAAATCAGCCATCCGGGAGACCGGCGCCACATCCAGCGGCGTCCGCTCCCCGGCCAGATAATGATAATAACCGGCAATCGCGATCATGGCGGCGTTGTCGGTCGTAAACTTGAACTCGGGCAGATACGTATTCCAGCCGCGCTTGCGCCCTTCGGCCTCGATCCGGGCCCGCAGGCCGCTGTTGGCCGAGACGCCGCCGCCGATGGTGACCTCCCGGATGCCCGTCTGCTTCGCCGCTTTGATCAGTTTGTCCAGCAGGATGTCGATCAGCGTCTTCTGGAAAGAGGCGCACAGGTCCTCCTTGTTCTTGTCCAGGAATTCCGGATCCCGGGCCATCTCGTCCCGCACGAAATACAGAAGCGAAGTCTTGACGCCGCTGAAACTGTAGTCCAGCCCCTCGATGTGCGGCTTGGTGAATTTGAAGCGCTCCGGGTCGCCCTGCTTGGCGAGCCGGTCGATGACGGGTCCGCCGGGATAGCCCAGCCCCAGCATCTTGGAGCACTTGTCGAAGGCCTCCCCCACCGCATCGTCGATGGTCTGGCCGAGGATCTCGAAATGCAGCGGATCATCCACCCGGACGATCTGGGAATTGCCGCCGCTGACCAGCAGGCACAGGTACGGGAAGGCGGGCTCGCGCACGGGCTTGTCGCTCTGCCGGATGAAATCCGCCAGCAGATGGCCCTGCAGGTGGTTGACCATCACGATCGGGATGTCCAGCGCCAGTCCCATGGCCTTGGCGAACGACGTGCCCACCAGGAGCGATCCCAGCAGGCCGGGGCCGCGGGTGAAGGCGATCGCCGTCAGGTCGGAAGCCCGGACGCCCGCCCGGGCGAGGGCTTCGCTCACCACGGGGACGATGTTGAGTTCGTGGGCGCGGGACGCCAGCTCCGGGACCACGCCGCCGAATGCGCGGTGCACGTCCTGGCTGGCGATGACATTGGACAGAAGCCAGCCGTCACGGATGACGGCCGCCGAGGTGTCGTCGCAGGAAGATTCTATGCCGAGAATGATGTCTGCCATCTGAAAAAACAAAATTCCTGCAAAGATAACAATAATTCGCGCAAACAAATTCTTATATTTGTAAGCTATAACCAATATGTACAGGAAAGGAGGATATATCGTGGGACGCGTCGCCGGTCTGCTGGCGGTGCTGCTGATGGCTTTCCTGGTGGCGATCCAGACCCCCTTCGTACAGACCCGCCTGTCCAAACTCGCCCTGAACCAGCTGGCGGCCATCATGGAAGGCCGCGTGCAGTACGACGAACTCAAGGTGATGACCTCCGGCGTGCTCGTCATCCGCAACCTCAAGCTGGTGGACAGCGCCCCCTACACCGAAGACATCAACGGCCGCGGCTGGGCCCCCGCCGACACGGTGTTCCGGGCCAAGAGCATCACGGCCACCTTCTCGCTGGAAGGCCTGTTCCGCAAGGAAGGCCTGCACCTGGGGCGCGTCACGGTCGAAGACGGCTACTTCCACCTGACCAGCGAGCCGGGCGAATACTCCAACAACCTCTCCCGCATCTTCCGGCTCAAGCCGACCGGCCAGCCGATGACGCATGACAACATCTTCGACGTCAAGAAGTTCCGCATCAAGAATTTCCGCTTCCGGCTCAACAGCTACCAGCCCGACAGGGGCAGCTACAAGGGTTTCGGGGTCAACTTCGAAGACCTGGACGTCACGGCCGACATCAGCGGCCACAACCTCAAGCTCGCCGACGCCCGGATGAGCGGCGTGTGCGACAAGCTCTCCGCCCGCGAGAAGTCCGGCTACAGCATCAAACAGCTCTCCGGAAGCGCCACCGTCGGGCAGGGCCAGGCCCTGATCGAGGACCTGCACCTGGAGGATCCCTGGTCCAACGTCAATCTCCGGACGCTCGCGATGCACTATGCGGGCGATTCCGCGTTCGGCAATTTCCTCGAAGAGGTGCGCCTCGAAGGCGAACTGCTCCGCTCCCAGCTGGGCCTGCAGTCCCTGGCCTGGTTCAGCGGCGGGGCGTTCAACGGAAGCACGGCCGTGGCGGACATCCGGCGCGGCCGGCTGAACGGACCCGTCAGCGATTTCCGCGTCGAGCGGCTCGTCTTCAACGAACTGAGTTCCGGCGTGGGGGCCACCGTCGAAGGACGCCTGGCCGGCATTCCAGACATTCCCGGCATGACGGTCGATGCCCAGATCCGCGACCTGACCGGCACGACGGCCGCCTTCAGCCGGCTGCTCGCCGCCGTCCTGCCCAAGGGGGCTCCCGACCTGAGCCACTACGCCCCGGGCGTCCCCCTCACCCTGCAGCTGAAAGCCAGCGGACCGGTCGCCGACCTGGCGGTGGAAGGCGAAATGCAGAGCCACAGCGGAGACGTCACCTTCAACGGGCGCCTGAACAATCTCCTGCAGGCCGGACGCCCCCTCGAAGCGGCACTCAACCTGGGTGCCCGGGAGCTCGACCTCGCCCACATCCTCGGCGTGAGCGCCCTCGGCCCCGTCACCCTCCAGACCCGCGCCCACGCCCGGCTCGGCGGCAACGGACTGCCCGATGCCGGACTGGACTCCCTGCACATCGAGAAAATCCACGCCCTCGGCCGGGAATTCCGGGACATCAGCGCGACCGGATCCCTGCAGAACGGCACGGCGGCCGGCCACATCCAGAGCCGCGACCCCGACCTCCGGCTCGACCTGTGGGGGCTGGCCGACCTGCAAGCCCGCGAGACGGGGGCCGAGTACCGCGTCAGCGGACAGATCGACAACCTGGACCTGGCCGCCCTCGGCATTCAGAACGCCCCGGTCTCCCGCATCGCTTCCGGCATCCGCGTCAACATGGTGCGCAAGAACGAACGCTTCGACGGACAGGCGGCCCTGGCGGGGCTGCAGCTGGTCAACGCCAGCGGGACGCACGAAGTCGGCGACATCCGGCTGGACGCCGCCACGCAGGGCGAAGACGAGCAGCTGATCACCCTGAAAGCACCCTTCCTGGACGCCAGTTTCCGGGGCAACCGCCCCGTCACCCGCTTTGCGGACGAGCTGCAGGCCATCACCCTGCGGCGGGACCTCTCCGCCCTCTACCGGGACAGCAAGGAAGCCGGCGACGCCGGCGACTATGAACTCAAAATGGGATTCCACGACACCCGGGACTTCCTGCAGTTCATCCTCCCCGGGCTCTATGTCGCCGACGGGACGGCCATCGACCTGCGCGTGCGCCGCAATATCCTCAACGCCGACATCACTTCCGAGCGGCTCGCATTCGGGACCAATTACCTGCGGAACGTCAAGCTCCAGCTGGACAACCGCCTGGACGCCCTCTCCGCCCACCTCTCCAGTTCTGAACTCCGGGCGGGCACGCTGGCCATGCTGCACCCCGCCATCGCCCTGCATGCCGACGACAACGCCCTGTCGGCCGGCGTCCACTACGACAGTTTCGGCAGCAAGGCGGGCGAAGCCGCCATCCGGCTGGAGGGCGGCATTTCCCGCGACGAAGAAGGCGTCCTGGAGCTCCGGGCGCATCCCACGGACTCCTACCTCATGGCGGCCGACAACACCTGGTCCATCGACGGCTCCGACATCATCCTGCACGGCAGCGACCTGCACCTGGAGCGCCTGCAGATCAGCAACGGCCCGCAGCGGCTGTTCGTGAACGGCGGCCTGTCCAAGAGCCGCAGCGACACGCTGTCGGTGCTGATGGACCGCTTCGACCTGGCGCTGGTCGATGAATTCCTGCCCGAACGCATCGGCATCGAAGGCAAGATGAACGGATCCGCCACCGTGACTTCCGGGACGGACCTGCTGTCCGGCATGCTGGTGGACCTGCGTCTCGACACCCTCCGCCTGGGCGGGATAGATGCCGGCAATATCGTGATCAACAGCCAGTTGCACGACGAAGGAAAGGAGCTCCGCCTCCGCCTCGACGACCGGCTCGACGGCCGCGACGCCCTCCTCGCGCAAGGCAGTTATTTTATCAAGGAGAAACGCCTGGACGCCAGCGCGACGCTGAACGCATTCCCGCTCAAGGTCGCGTCTTCCTTCCTCTCCGACATGCTTTCAGAGCTGGACGGCACGCTCGACGGGCACCTGCGCCTGTCCGGACCGATGAACGACCTGACCCCGTACAGCGAGGACCTCAGGATCGGCGATGCCCGGGTGCGCGTGGCGGCGACCGGCGTCCCCTACTCCATCGCCGGTCCCCTGCGCATCAACGGCGAAGGCGCCTTCCTGGACGGTCTGATGATCCGCGACGAAGACGAAGGGCTCTGCTCCGTCAATGCCGCCCTCCATTTCCGGCAGTTCAAGAATTTCACCCTGGACGGGCGCATCGACTTCAACGACTTCAAGCTGCTCGACACGCCGGAGAACCCGGATTTGCCGGTCTATGGCCTGCTGCGCGCCACGGGCACGGCTTCCGCCAAGGGGCCGTTCTCCAGTCTGGCCGTCACGGCCGACGTCAGCACCTCCGGTGACGGACAGGTCCACATTCCCCTGTCGGGGTCCCTGTCCGGCGCCTCGACCAGCAGCCTGCTCACCTTCACGAAGCCGGCCCGCGTACTCGACCCCTACGAGCAGATGATCGCCAAAGAGAGCGGCAAGTCCGTCTCCAAGGCCGACATCAGCATCCGCGGACACGTCACGGTGCAGCCCTCCGTGCGCGCTTTCATCGAGATCGACAAGTCCGCCGGCAACATCGCCGCGGTCAGCGGCCTGGGCAACGTCAACATCAACCTGCGCCCCTCGAAGGCCGTTTTCGACCTCAACGGCGACTACAACATCAACGAAGGCAACTACCAGTTCGTCCTCCCGGGCGTGCTGTCCAAGACCTTTACCGTGGAGCGGGGCAGCTCCGTCAAATTCGGCGGCGACATCATGAACACGGAGCTGGACGTCACGGCCACCTACGGCCTGCGCACCTCGCTCGACCCGATCCTCTCGTCCGGCAGCAATTCCCGCCGCCAGGTCAACTGCCTCATCAACATCTCCGACCGCCTGCGCGCCCCGCAGGTGGACCTCGACATCGAGGTGCCCGACCTGGATCCGGCCTCGCGCACCGAGGTCGAATCCGCCTTCAATTCGGATGAGAAGGTCCAGAAACAGTTCGTCTCGCTGCTGCTCCTCGGCTCCTTCCTGCCCGACGAGTCGGCGGGCGTGATGCTCTCCCAGGGCAACCTCCTGCTCTCCAACCTCACGGAGATGATGTCCGGACAGATCAACAACGTCCTCCAGCGCCTGGAGATCCCCGTGGACGTGGGTTTCGGCTATCAGGAACTCACGAGCGGGCAGAACCTCTTCGACATCTCCCTGTCCACGCAGCTCTTCGAGAACCGGGTCCTGCTGAGCGGCAACTTCGGCAACCGGCGCTACTCCACCGGTAGCGCGGGCGGCGACTTCACCGGCAACCTCGACCTCCAGGTCAAACTCGACCCGGAAGGGAAATTCCGTTTCAACGTCTTCTCCCATGCCGCCGACGAGTTCACCAGCTACCTGGACTTCTCGCAGCGCAACGGCATCGGCGTCAGCTACCAGAAGGAGTACCGCTCCTTCCAGGAATTCCTGCGCCACCTGACCATGCCGCCCAAGAAACGGCAGCCGTACGACATCCTGGAGTCGGAGAAACAACTCAGACAAGTCATCATCCCCATCAACCATGACAACAGGGAAACTCTACCTGATTCCGGCCCCGCTCGGGGAGACCGCTCCTTCGGAAACGCTGCCGCAGCCCGTCCTTGACACGGTCTGCCGGCTGCACTGCTTCGTCGTGGAGGAGCTCCGGACCGCCCGGAGGTTCCTCTCCGCCTACGGCCTGCGCGGCCGGATCGACGGGCTGGACCTGCACGAACTCAACGAACACACCCCGCCCGCCCAGGTGGAAGCGATGCTGCCGCTCTTCGAGGGGCAGGACGTCGGGCTCATGTCCGAGGCCGGGCTGCCCGCCGTGGCCGACCCGGGCGCGGCCCTCGTCGCCCTGTGCCACCGCCACGGCATCGAAGTGGTGCCGCTCGTCGGCCCTTCCTCGCTGATGCTCGCCCTGATGGCCTCCGGACTCAACGGCCAGTCGTTCGCCTTCCGGGGCTACGTCCCCGCCAAGACGGAAGAGCGCCGCACCGCGCTCCGGGAGCTGGAGAAGCAGTCGCGCGCGCTCGCCCAGAGCCAGATCCTCATCGAGACGCCCTACCGCAACGACGCCTTGTTCGCGGACATGCTGCAGCTGCTCTCCCCCGCCACGCGCCTCTGCGTGGCCGCCGACCTGACGCTGCCGACGCAGTTCATCCGGACGAAACCGGTCGCCGCCTGGCGCCGGGAGCCGGTCACCATCGGCAAGCGGCCCTGTGTGTTTATCCTGCTGGCATCCTGACAAGACCATGATGAAAAGAATCCTGACTGCACTCCTGCTGCTTGCCGCCTGCACGCTTTCGGCCCAGCCGCGCGGGCGGAACTGGTCCGAAACCACGGCGACCCAGTTCATCCACCGCTACGCCGACCCCGACGAGATCCGCTGGGGCACGCAGGACAATTCCTTTACCTGGCAGGCCGGTTACGTCATGTTCGCGATGGAGCACCTCTGGCGCTGGACCGGCGATCCGGTCTATCTGGATTATATCCGCAAGTATGTGGACCAGAACGTCGATGCCGAAGGGAACCTGCGTCAGTTCAAGCCCGACGCGCTGGACAATTTCGTGCCCGGATACGCCTGCCTGCTCCTGTACGAGCTGACCGGCGAGGCGCGTTATGCCAAGGCGGCCGAAACCATCCGGCGCGGGTTCGATACCTATCCCCGTTTTGACAACGGGATGTTCTGGCACTCCGCCCGCATCCGCCAGGTCTGGGTGGACGGCGTGTTCATGGGACAGATTTTCCTGGCCCGGTATGCCCGGACGATGGGACATCCGGAAGACTTCGCCGAGGTGGTCCGGCAGATGCAGGGCATCATAGAGCTCTGCGGCAAGCCGGACGGTCATTTCGTCCACGCCTGGGACGAGACCCACGGCGCCTACCCGGAGGTCTGGAGCGAAGGGATGGGCTGGCTCGCCGTGCTGTGGGCGGACGTCTTCGACTACCTGCCCGAAGACCAGCCCGGCCGTGACGGCCTGCTGGAGCGGCTGCGCCTGATGTGCCGCGGCCTCAAGGGCTCCCAGGACCCCCGGACGGGCATGTGGTGCCAGGTCGTGGATAAGCCGCTGGAAGCCGGCAACTGGAACGAAACCTCCGGAACCGGAATGTTTCTTTACCTGATACAGAGCGCTATACAAAAAGGATATATCCCGGCAGACGAATACGCCGGGGTCGTGGACCGCGCCTACGCCGGCCTGCTTACCAAGGCCGTCGTCAACACGGACGGATTCGTCAACCTCACGGACTGCAGCAGCATCGGCGTCAAGCGGAGCTACGAAGACTACATCGCCCAGCCGCGCGAGATCAGCACCTTCGCCGCCTACGGCTCCTTCCTGCTCGGCACGGGCATCGTCGAACATGCCTTCGGCCGTGCGGTGCCGGATTTCTATGCGACAGACTATTCCGGCGGGAAAGTGTTCCGCTTCCGCGACGGACGCATCGTCTGGGAGCACGACGCTCCTTTAAGCAATGACATCCAGTTGCTGGAAGACGGCCACCTGCTCTTTTCCACCGGCACCGGCATACTGGAACTGGATGCGGACGGCCGCGAAGTGCTCCGCTACGACGCGCCCTGCCACGTTTTTGCCTGCCAGCGCCTGCCCGGCAAGCGGACCCTTGTCGGGGAATGCGAGACCGGTCGCCTGCTGGAACTGGACGCCAACGGTCGGACCGTCAAGCAGATTCAGCTCCTCCCCCGCGGCGTCAAGGACGGCGGGATGGCCTTCATGCGCAATGCGCGCAAACTCAGCGGGGGCCACTATCTCGTGACACACTACGGAGACCAGAAACTGACCGAATATGATGCCCGCGGCCGCGTTGTACGCAGCGTCGGGCTGCCCGGCGGGCCGCATTCCGTGCAGGAGCTGCCGGACGGGCACGTCCTCGTGTCACTGGCCGACAAGGACCGTAACCCCAGGATCGTCGAATTGGACGAAGACTGGGACATCGTCTGGACCCTTTCGAACGAAGACCTCCCGGGAGCGCCCCTGCGTTTCTGCTCTGGCTTCCAATACATTGAAGGCCAGGGCCTGTATCTGACCAACTGGCTGGGCCATCAGCGCGGGATTACCCAACCCCACGCCCTGCTCGTGACCCGCGACAAGCGCATCCGCGCCGTCCTGCCTCCGATGCCCGGCGTTCGGAGTCTGTCCCATATCGCCGTTGTCCCGGGCGGTAAAACCGGAAAATAATAGTGTTCCTCTTAGCCACTGATATCAGGATTCATCGGCAAAAAGATTTTGCCGCTTTGATCGGGATGCACGCTCCTCATTTGAGCGCCTTGATTCACGGGCACCGGAGTTTCACTTCGGAGATTGCCGCAAAGGTAGCATCCGGATTGCCGGAAATACCTGCCGGGTTCTGGCTGAAAATGCAGGCAAGATTCCAGACGGACAAGACCCGCCGGCAGCGGCGTTATTCCGATCTGGTAGACGGTTATGGTGGACGGTCCTCATCTGCACCACCCGTGCTGATGGATCCCTGGGGCCATCCCGGCGGACAGCGTCAAGTCCTGCTCCGTATTCCAGAAGCAGACAGGGATTTCCTCCGCACTTTTGCCGAGCGGATGGGTTGGGAGTTGTCGGAAGACTGATTATTCCAGCACCAGTCCGTCCCAGGCGGGGTGGACGTGCGGGGGGAGCATGGCGGCGAAGTCTACGTGCCGGGGCAGCTGGTGCGAAAGGTGGGTGATGTAGGACTCTTTCGCCCCCACTTTCCCGAAGAAATCCAGTGTCTCCTGCAGGGAGGGATGGGAGTGGTGGTCGCCGATCTTCACGCAGCCAAGCGTCACGTATTCAACGCCTTTCAGTTTCTCCAACTCGGCTTCGCTGTCCAGCATCTTGATGTCCGTGAGGTAGGCGATGTTGCCGAAGCGGTAGCCCAGCACGGAGAGCTTCTTCTCCCGGTGGTGCCAGCCCTGGATGGGGATGATTTCCGCCGTGGCGTCGGCAGCGGACTGCGGCGGCAGGTGGTGATAGCCGAAGCCCTTCTCCCAGGAGAGGACCTCTTCATTCGCATTGGAATGGACCAGGAACGGGTGCGCGCCGTCGATGGTATGCACATGCCACTCCGGGGCGCCGGGATACTTCTCTTCCGCAAAGGCATAGCCATACTCGCGGCGCAGGGTCTGCTCCACGTAGGCCTCGCAATAGATGTTGACGGGGTGCCGCTCCGCGAGGTTGAAGGCCCGGATGTCGTCCAGGCCGCCGGTATGATCTTTATGATTGTGTGTCAGCAGGATGGCATCAAGGTGATGCACGTCCTCCCGCAGCATCTGCTCCCGGAAATCGGGCCCGGCGTCCACCAGGATGGTCAGGCCGCCGTATTCCACCAGCACGCTGGCGCGCAGGCGCTTGTCCCGCGGGTCCGCCGAACGGCAGACCTCGCAATCGCAGGCAATCATCGGGACGCCGGACGAAGTGCCCGTCCCCAGGAAGGTCAGTTTCGCTTTCTTCTCCATATCAATCGATTACTATGTCCACCAGCGTGTTCACCAGCGCCGGATCATAGGGCCGCGTGATGCGGATGTAATTGCCCGTGTAGCCCTCCATCTGTCCGCCGTGCTCCGTGGACTCGAAGAGGACACGCTCGCGCACGCCCCGGTTGGCTTCGCGGAACTCCGCATGCAGGCGGGCGCACAACTCCTCCAGCACCGCCACGCGGTGTTTTTTGACGCTCTCCTCCACCTGTCCGGGCATCGCCGCCGCGGGCGTGCCGGGCCGCCGCGAATAGGGAAAGACGTGGATGAAGGCGGGATGCACGCGGTCGATGAAGCGGAAGGTATCCTTGAAGAGGGTATCCGTCTCGCCGGGCAGGCCGACCATCACGTCGATGCCGAAGAAGACCTTCGGTGCGCCGGGGTGCTCCATTTTCCGGCGGATCATGTCAATCCGCTCCGCGAAAAAGGCCGTGTCGTAGTGCCGTCCCATCCGGGCGAGCAGCTCGTCGGAGCCGGTCTGGAGCGGGATGTGGAAATGCGGCTGGAAATGGGTCCCGGAAGCGATCCAGTCCACGATCTCCTCCGTCAGCAGATTCGGCTCGATGCTCGAAATGCGGTAGCGCTCAATGCCTTCCACCCGGTCCAGGGCTTTCAGCAGGTCCAGGAAACTCTCGCCGGTCGTGCGGCCGAAATCGCCCGTGTTCACGCCCGTGAGCACGATCTCCTTCACGCCTTCGGCGGCGATCTTCTGCGCGTTGCGGACGCACTCGGCGATCGGGATGTTGCGGCTTTCGCCGCGGGCATACGGGACCGTGCAGTATTTGCAGTAGTTGTTGCAGCCGTCCTGGACTTTCAGGAACGCGCGTGTCCGGTTGTCCAAGGCCGAATAGGCGGCGAACACCGATGTAGCCGCAGGCTGCTGCGCCGGAAGCGGGATGTCCAGCAGCGAAAGCGTTTCCGGAACGACCAGCCCTTTCTCGGCGGCGCCGAACACGCGCGAGACGCCCTCGATCTTCTCGATCTCGGTGCGTCGCAGTTCCGCGCTGCAGCCCGTCACGACGATCTTCGCTTCGGGGTTGATGCGGTGCACCTTGCGGACCCGGTTGCGGGATTTGCCGTCGGCGGTGGCCGTGACGGAGCAGGTGTTGATCAGGTAGAGGTCGGCGCGCTCGCTCCAGGGCACAACTTCCAGTCCCGCGGCGCGGAAGCCGCGTTCGTAGGTGGCCGTCTCGGCGAAATTGAGCTTGCAGCCCAGGGTGAGCAAGGCAATTTTCATCTTTACAGGATCAAGTCACTCTGGTCCACGTCGCCGAACCACTCATAGACCTTGGCTTCCGCCTGGCTCTTGACCAGCGGCGTGATGCAGTGCATGACTTTATAGACTGCGAAGCCGAGCGCGGCGATGTCGTCCGTGTATCCGACTCCCGGGAGGAGGTCCGGCATCAGGTCGAAGGGCAGCAGGAAGTAGCCCAGGGCCCCGAGGATGATCCCCTTGTCCTTCTTGGAGATTTCGGGATCCTGCAGGGCGTAATAGAGGATCAGGGCATAATAGACGGCCTTGGCGCCCAGCCGCCTGAGCGTGCGGCGCAATTTCTTCCAGAACTTCCCGACGTCGTAGTTCGGAATGTATTTCTCCAGATTCCGGGGTGCTTTCATAAACGCAAATTTACACAATTTCCGTATATTTGCACCCATGGCAGCTACACGACTTGCAGATCTCGGCGAATTCGGCCTCATCGGCCGGATCCGCGAGCGCTTCCGCGCCCCGGAGGGGGTGACGGGGATCGGGGACGACTGCGCCGTGATCCCCCAGCGCAGCGGAAGCGACACGCTCGTGAGCACCGACATGCTCATCGAGGGGACGCATTTCCTGCGCGCGGACATTCCCCCGTACGCACTGGGCTGGAAGAGCGCAGCCGTCAACATCAGCGACATCGCCGCGATGGGCGGCTCCCCCACCGCCACCTTCCTCTCCGTCGCCCTGCCCGCCGGGCTGGAAGCCGGCTGGATGGAAGCATTCCTGCGCGGCTATGCCGAGCTCTCGGAGCGCTTCGGCGCCGCCCTGCTCGGCGGCGACACCACCGCCTCCCCCGACCGCATCTGCATCAACGTGGCCGTACTCGGCGAATGCCCTTCCGGGAGCGCCCGCCTGCGCAGCGCCGCCCGCGAAGGCGACCTCGTCTGCGTGACGGGCTGTCTGGGCGATTCCGCCGCCGGGCTGAAAGCCATCCTGGAAGGCGTGGAGCGCGACGCCGACGTGCAGGCACTCATTGACCGGCACTATCTCCCGCTGCCGCGCGTGGAGGAAGGCCTGCGGCTCGCCGCCACCCCGGGCGTGCATGCGATGATGGACATCTCGGACGGGATCGGCTCGGATCTTGGGCATATCCTGAGCGCCTCTTCCGGCGGCTGGGCTGCTGCTGCCGGGGCAGGAAAACGTCCTCGCTCCGCTGCGGAAATGCCCCGGCAGCAGCACCCAGCCGCCTTAGGTGCAAAGATCGATCCGGCGAAACTGCCGCTGTCGGAGGAGCTGCGCCGTGTCTGCGCGCGTTTCGGCTGGGATGCCGCCGCGCTGGCGGCCGGGGGCGGCGAGGACTACGAACTGCTCTTCACCTGCACCCCGGAAGCGGAGCAGGCGCTGGACGTCCCGCACTTCGTCATCGGGGAGATGACGGAGCAAGGCGGCCTCCGGGGCCTCGAAGGCCTCTCCGGCTTCGACCATTTCCGGAAATCCTAATCCCCTGTATAGAAGCGCACCATCGCGCGGATGGCCTCCGCGCAGACCGGGCAGAAATCCGGGTATCCGTTCGTGCGCATCCGGCAGTCCTCCGTGGCGCGCCAGACCCCCTTGGACTGGTAGCCGGCGCCCTCGATCAGGCCCACGCCGTCGCGCCCCATCATCCCCTTCCACTTGGCGCCGAAATCCGCCTGCGTCGTGATGTTCGGCTCCCAGGGCTCGATCCCCGGGAAATACTGTTCCTCATACTGGTCGTCGTAGGCGTACTCGTCCGCGAGCCCGGCGAAACTGTGGCCGAACTCATGGACCACCACCGGCCGGAAGGCGCTGTGATGCGCCGTGGTCAGCGTATAGGAGTTGTAGATGCCTCCGCCACCGTAGGTATCGGTATTTGCCAGGATGATGATGTGCTCATACGGCAGCCCCGCGAGCAAGTCGTGCATCCGCTTCAGGTGCAGCGTCGTCAGGTAGCGGTCCGAATAGAAGGTATCGAAATGCGAGCCCAGCGCCGTATCCTTCCATTCGCCCCGCCGGGGCACGCTGACGCCGCTCTCGGCCGACGGCAGCTCCACCGCCACAAAGTTGAAGCGGTCTCGCAACTCGCTGAACGCCTGATGCTTCATGAAGCTTTCCACCGCGATGGCGGCATCCTTGTAGAAGGTCTCCATCTCCGCGGCGGTGTACCCTTCGGGCAGGATCACCACGTCGATGCACTCCTGCGGCGTACCGCTGCGCAGGATATCCCGCGTGCGGGGCGGCTCGGCCCCGATCCGGCGGATCAGGATGTCGGCGGGGTCCACCCGGTGCGTCAGCCGCGCCGACACCTGCCGGTGGAAATCATACAGCACCACCGTCACATCAACGGGCGCGGAGGGCATCGGCAGCAGGAAGACATTCTCGAAACTCTTCCGCACGCGGGTCGCCTCCTCGGTGGCCTGCCACTCCTGGAAAAGCGTGGAGAAGGAGTTGCAATACAGCAGCCGGCCCGTCTGCGCGTCGTGCATGCGGATCTGGCCGTTGCCCCGCAGGGGCGGGCAGTCCAGGTTGACCCGGCGCCCCGCCCAGCCGTCGAAGGCGGACAGGTCGTCCAGCGCGATCGTGCAGGTCCGGTCCGTCCCGGAGAAGACATAATCCACCCGGAGCGTGCGCTCCGTCAGCGGTGCGGGCAGCGGCTGCGCCGACAGGCAGAACACGGCCCCAACGGCAGCCAAAATGGTCAGAATACATCTCTTCATACTTCAAAGTTACGCAAAACCCTTGGTATTTCCTCCCGGAAAAGCTAACTTGCCGTCGAAAACCAATCACACAATCATGAAATTAACCCACTTCTTCCTCACCCTGGCCGTTTCGGCGGCCTCGCTCTGCATGACCGCCTGCGGCGGCAGCACGACCCAAGACAGCATTCCCTCAGACAAGAAAGAAGTCATCGACCGCTTCCTCGCCGGGACGCTCGATCCCTCCTATACCCCCGCCCTCTTCTTCGGCCATTTCGGCGGCGACCAGAAGCTCGGCGAAGGCGCAGTCAAGGCCCACCTGAGCCTGTTCCTCAAGGGCGGCGCGGACATCCTCAAGATCCAGACCGAGCAGCCGATGCCCCGCGTCGAAGACCTGTCGATGGACACCCCGCTCGTGCCGGAAGACTGGTACGCCCCGACCGTGGAGGTCATCAAGGAAGTCCTCTCCTACGTGGGCAAGGACGTCTATGTGATGCCCACCATCCTCAGCACCCACCAGGTGGCCCGCCAGGGCTTCGGCGACGACCGCCTGCCCGGCTGGTCCGTGGAGCGTCCGGAGGCCTACAAGCGCATGCTGGACTCCTACACCAAGGCCATCCTCTGGTACATCCGCGAATGCAAGAAGATCGGCGTCGAGTGCTTCTTCACCGCCACGCAGGGCGGCGAGAAAAAGTTCTACGAGCTGGCCGTGCCCGGCGGATTCTATGAGACCTGGATCCGGCCCTACGACCTTGAAGTGATGAACGAGGCCGCCAAGGGCACGAAATTCACCATCCTGCACATCTGCGACTGGGAAGGCCCGATGGACGACCTGACCCGCTTCCTGGACTACCCCGGCACCATCGTCAACGTCCCGCTGACCGTGGACGGCGAGCCCCTCTCCCTGACCGCGACGTATGAAATGTTCAAGCGCCCGGTCCTCGGCGGCTTCAACCGCAAGGCCGAGATCGGCAAGGAGTCTCCGGAAAAGATTGCCGCCATGACCCGCGAGATCATCGCAAACGGCCCCAAGGGCCACCTGATGATCGGCGCCGACTGCTCCGTCCCTTCCCCGCTGAACATCACGGACAACATCCACGCCGCCGTCAGCGCGGCCCACGGCCGCTAGAGCGGCAGCTGGAATTCCATCACTTTCTCCACGTAATCCACAAAGGCGGCATTGCACAGGCGCATGCCGCCTTTTGTCGGATATAAGCCCGTAAAATACCAGTCGCCGGGATGGTCCGGGCAGGCGTGGTGCAACCCCTCGATGCTCTGGAAGACCAGCTCGATCGGAGCCCGCATGCCTTCAGGCCGGAGCATCTCCACGATCTTCGCGTTGATATCCTCCACGCTGAAAGGAGCATAGATCTTCCGGACATGGTTCTCCGACTGCGGGTCCTCCTTGCATTTCCGGTAGACGTCCGCGATCAGCTGCTGCATGCCGCGGTCGCGGAGCAGCGCGATGGCGGCCCGGAAGGCGCACAGTTCCTCCAGGTGCGACATATCGATGCCGTAGTAATCGGGATACCGGATCTGCGGAGCGCTGGACACCATGACGATCTTCTTGGGATGCAGCCGGTCCAGGATCTTGAAGATACTCTCCCGCAGGGTCGTTCCCCGGACGATGCTGTCGTCGATGACGACCAGGTTGTCCTCGTAGGGCCGCAGGCTGCCGTAGCTGATGTCATAGACATGGGCGGCCAGGTCATTGCGGCCGGCATTGTCCGTAATGAAAGTGCGCAACTTGATGTCCTTCCAGACCACCTTCTCCGCCCGGACATCGTAATGATGATTCCGCAGGCCGCCAACCAGGCCGTAATAAGCCACTTCCGCGGTATTGGGAATATAAGAAAAGACCGTATTCTCCACATCCCCGCCGACCGCCTCAAGGACAGGCATCGTCAATTGCTCTCCAAGGCTCTTCCGCTCCCGGTAGATGTCGGCATCGGATCCCCGGCTGAAGTAGATGCGCTCGAAAGAGCAGGCACTGAACTGCTGCGCCGGCAGGATCTGCTCCAGGCTGCTCCCGCCGCTCTTCCGCACGATAAGGGCCTGGCCGGGCTTCAATTCGCAGACATCCGCACATTCCAGGTTGAAGGTGGTCTGGAGCACGGCCCGTTCGCTCGCCACGGCCACAATCTCCCCATCCCGGTAATAAAACGCCGGACGGATGCCCCACGGGTCCCGTACGGCGAACATCTCCCCGCTGCCGGTCACCCCGCACATCACATAGCCCCCGTCGTAATGCTCCATCGTCGTCCGGAGCACATTGGCCATGCACACATGATCATCAATGTAGTGGGTGACATCCAATCCCTCCAGTCCCCTCTCCCTAGCTTCGCCGAACAGCCGCTCCACCTCGCGGTCCAGGCGGTGTCCCATCAATTCAAGCGTGATGTATGCATCGCCGTACAACCGGGGGGACTGCCCCTGTTCCGTCAGGAAGCGGAAGACTTCGTCGATGTTGGTCATATTGAAATTGCCGCACAGGCAGAGGTTCTTCGCCCGCCAGTTGTTGCGGCGCAGGAAAGGGTGGACATAGGTCAGCCCGCTCCGGCCCGTCGTCGAATAACGGAGATGTCCCATCAACAGCTGCCCGCCGGCAGAGGCGCCCAGGCGCTTGAATATCTCCGTGATAGCATCCGTGCCCTCCGCCCGCTCGCGGAACATATACTCGCTCCCGGCAGGTGCATCCAAGTCGACATAAGCCAGACCGGCCCCTTCCTGTCCCCGGTTGTGCTGTTTCTCCATCAGCAGATACAATTTGTCCAGCCCATAGCGGGCCGTCCCGTATTTCAACCGGTAGTATTCCAACGGCTTGAGCAGGCGGATCATCGCCACGCCGCACTCATGCTTCAGCATCTCCATAAGCAATGCACGCCTGAATGAAACTTACAAACAACGGATGGGGATGCAGCACTGTCGAACTGTATTCCGGATGGAACTGCGTACCGATATACCAGCGCAGCGACGGGATCTCGACCACTTCCACCAGGTCCGCATCGGGATTGACGCCCACGCACTGCATCCCGGCCTGCTCGTACGCATCCCGATAGCGGTTGTTGAACTCGTAGCGGTGGCGGTGGCGCTCCCGGACGGACGTCTGTCCGCCATACGCCGCACAGGCATGGCTGCCGGGCCGGATTGCACAGGGATAGGCGCCAAGCCGCATCGTGCCGCCCATCTGGGTGATGTTCTTCTGCTCTTCCATGAGGTCGATGACGTTGTGGGGAGTGTCCGGATTCATCTCGGCACTGTCCGCATCGGCATAGCCCAGCACATTCCGGGCGAACTCGATCACCATCATCTGCATGCCCAGGCAGATGCCGAAACAGGGGACATCATGCGTACGGGCATACTCCGCCGCGAGGATCTTGCCGGGGATCCCCCGCTGGCCGAAGCCCGGGCAGATCACGATGCCGGCCATGCCGGAGAGTTTCTCCGCCACGTTCTCCCGCGTAAGTTCCTGGCTTCCGACATAATGGATCCTGACTTTCACGTCTTCGTAGATGCCGGCCAGGTTCAGGCTCTCGCGGATGCTCTTGTAGGCATCCTGCAGGTCATATTTACCCACCAGGGCCACATGAACCTCCCGCCTCGCATTCCGCTGCTTCTCCAAAAAGGCATGCCAGGACTGCATCGCGGGCGTCTCCCCTACGGGGATGCCGATCTTCCGGAGGATGGCGGCGTCAAGCCCCTGGCGCTGCATGTTCACAGGCACCTCGTAGATGCTCGGCAAGTCTTCACTCTGCACCACGCATTCGAGATCCACATTGCAGAACGAGGCCACTTTCATCCGCATGGCATCGTCCAGATGGCGCTCCGTGCGCAGGACGATGATGTCGGGCTGGATCCCCATTCCCTGCAACTCCTTGACAGAATGCTGCGTGGGCTTGGTCTTCAGCTCCTCGGCGGCTTTCAGATAAGGCACATAGGTCAGATGCACGCAAACGGCGTCGCGGCCCAGTTGCCAGCGCAGCTGGCGGATGGCTTCCATGAAGGGCGCGCTCTCGATGTCGCCGATGGTGCCACCCACCTCCGTGATCACGAAGTCCACATTCTCCCCTTCCACATCCTGGCGTAGCATCCGGCGCTTGATCTCGTCCGTGATATGCGGCACCACCTGGATGGTCTTGCCCAGATAGTCCCCACGGCGTTCACGATCGATCACGGTCTTGTAGATGCGCCCGGTGGTGACGGAGTTGTCCCGCGTGGTACGGATGCCCGTAAACCGCTCGTAATGTCCCAGGTCCAGGTCCGTCTCGAAGCCGTCCTCCGTCACATAGCACTCGCCGTGCTCATAGGGGTTGAGCGTACCCGGATCGATGTTGATGTAGGGGTCGAATTTCTGGATCGTAATCTTGAAACCCCGCGCCTGCAGGAGCTTTCCGAGACTGGCGGAGATGATCCCTTTCCCGAGGGAAGACACCACACCGCCAGTAATGAAGATGTATTTCGTCTCCATTTCCTTTCCGCTATTTGCCATGCCTTAGTTGATGAAAAGCAGTTCCCGGTACTTCGGCAGCGGCCACATCTTGTTGTCCACCACCTCTTCGAGCTTGTCGATCGGACGGCGCAGCGCCGGGAAGCTCTCGGCGATCTCCCGGTAAGCGAGGGCGCGCTCGTAGTCATCGGCGATGACGTTGGCGGCCTTGCGGGCTTCCCGCATCGCCTCGGCCTTCACGCGCACATCCTCCACATAGCGGTTGATGTCGGAGAGGAACTTCATCTCGGTGGCGCAGCCGTCGAGATTGCCGCACACTTCCTTGGCTAGGGCCAGTTCCTGCAGGAGCTTGGACTTGTACTCGAGGGCGGCCGGGATGATGTGGTTGAGCGCCATCCGTACCATCACGCGGGACTCGATCTGCACCTTCTTGGTGTAGGTCTCCCACTTCACCTCGTTGCGGGCGCGGAGTTCCTTCTCGGTATAGACCCCCGTCTTGGTGAACATTTCGATGGCTTCCGGCTTCGTGAATTCGGCGAACATCTTGGGGACGTTGGTCTCCACGTCCAGGCCGCGGCGGGCGGCTTCGGCCTTCCATTCCTCCGTGTAGCCGTTGCCGTCGAAGCAGACCACGTCCAGCACCGACCGGATGATGGGCTTGAGGGCGTCCATCACGGCCACATTGAGCTTTTTGCCCGTGGCCAGTTCGGCGTCCACGGCCGCCTTGAAATCGATCAGCTGCTCGGCCACGGCCGCATTGAGCGTGGTCATCGCCCCGGCGCAGTTGGCGCTCGACCCGACGGCGCGGAACTCGAAACGGTTGCCCGTGAAGGCGAAAGGCGAGGTGCGGTTGCGGTCGGTGTTGTCCACGAAGATCTCCGGGATCTCCACCAGGCCCAGGCTCTTGCCCTTCTTGCCCGCGATCTCGATCGGGGTGTCGGAGGGGACCTCCAGGAGCTTGTGCAGGACCTCCGTCATCGTACGGCCCAGGAAGGCGGAGACGATGGCGGGCGGGGCCTCGTTGGCGCCCAGGCGGTGGGCGTTGGTGGCGCTGGCGATCGAGGCCTTGAGCAGGGCGTTGTGTTTCTGCACGGCGGCCAGCACGTTCACGAAGAAGGTGACGAACTGGAGGTTGCCCTTGGCATCCTTGCCCGGAGCGAGCAGCTGCGTGCCGCGGTCCGTGCCGAGCGACCAGTTGTTGTGTTTGCCGGAGCCGTTCACGCCGTCGAAGGGCTTCTCGTGCAGGAGCACCACGAAGCCGTGCTTGCGGGCGATGCGGTTCATCAGGTTCATCACGATCTGGTTCTGGTCGTTGGCGAGGTTGGCTTCGCCGTAGATCGGCGCCAGCTCGAACTGGTTGGGAGCCACCTCGTTGTGGCGGGTCTTGAGGGGAATGCCCAGGCGGTGGCCGGCCACTTCGAGGTCACGCATGAAAGCGGCCACGCGCGGCGGGATGGCGCCGAAATAGTGGTCGTCCAGCTGCTGGTTCTTGGAGGAAATGTGTCCGAACAGGGTGCGGCCGGTGATCATCAGGTCCGTGCGGGCAGCGAAGAGCCCCTCGTCCACGAGGAAGTACTCCTGCTCCCAGCCCAGGTAGGAATAGACTTTCTTGACAGCGGGATCGAAGAGTTTGCAGATGGGAATGGCGGCATCGCTGACGGCCTTGAGGGCCCGTTTGAGCGGGGTCTTGTAGTCCAGCGCCTCACCGGTATAGGAAATGAAAATGGTGGGGATGCAGAGCGTGTCGTCCAGGATGAAGACCGGGGAGGTCGGGTCCCAGGCGGTGTAGCCGCGGGCCTCGAAGGTGGCGCGGATGCCGCCGTTGGGGAAGGAAGAGGCGTCCGGCTCCTGCTGGGCGAGCATCTTGCCGTCGAAGGTCTCGATCACGCCGCCCTTGCCGTCGTAGTCGATCAGCGAATCGTGCTTCTCGGCCGTACCGTCGGTCAGGGGCTGGAACCAGTGGGTGACATGGGTGACTCCGTGCTCCATCGCCCACTCCTTCATGCCGCGGGCCACGCCGTCGGCGGTCTTGCGGTCAAGGTGCTCGCCGCCTTCGATGCAGGCGAGCAGGGCCTGGAGCGAGTCGGCGTCGAGATACTTGGCCATTTGCTTCCGGCCGAACACGAGTTCGCCGAAATAGTCGGAGGTCTTGCCGGAGGGGATCTCGGCCGGGACTTCCTTCTTCTCGAAGGATTCCTTCACCAAATCAAATCTGTCCATACTGTTTTATATTGTTAAACTAACCGTTCGTCACAAAAGAGGCTGGTCCACCGGACCAGCCTCTGAAATATCGTTTATTGGTTCCTGCCTTTCATGTGCCGCATACGACTGGTGTTATACGCACGCAGAAACCACCCCGGACTGCTGGTCCCGGGACTGCTGCTCCTGCTGCTGGTTATAATAGTAGTATGCCATTTGTTTGCAACAAATTTTCGCTGCAATTTAGCAAGAAAAAACGAAAATCCAAGGGCTTTTGCGGTTTTTTGGCCTTCCCCGCCCTGCCTTTCTCCCCGTCGCAGATTTTGGTTATCTTTGTGCCTGAGGACCTGCGCACGGGTCCGGGAACCATTCAAACAATAGTTATATGATACTGACTACAACTCCCAGCGTCCAGGGACGCAGCATTGTTGAGTACAAAGGCGTCGTGTTCGGCGAAGTGATCGCCGGCGTGAATTTCCTGCGCGACATCGCGGCGAGCGTCCGCAATTTCATCGGAGGACGGAGCAGCTCCTACGAGGAAGAACTCATCTCCGCCCGGACGAAGGCCATGGAAGAGATGGCTGCCCGCGCCGCAAAACTGGGCGCCGACGCCGTCGTCGGCATCGACCTGGACTATGAGGTGCTGGGCACGGACAACGGGATGCTGATGGTCACCGCCTCCGGCACCGCCGTCAAACTGGACTGATTGCCGGATGGACCATCTGCCGTTGACGGACATACCGATGCTGGTGTCGAGCATCAACTTCCTGCTCCGGGACGAGGAATTCGACAACCTGGACCAGATCTGCTACTGCTTCAACGTAGAGCGGGAGGAGATGGACCGGATCCTCGCCAGCGGGGGCTATGCCTACCGGGAACAATACAACCGCGTGATATGATGCCGTCGGACAAATCCGCAGTCGAGCAGGCGTACGCCTTCTTCCACCAAAAGGAAAGGGTGTACGCACATTCGACCTCCGAAGCGGAGAAGGACCACATCGAAGAGACGATTGCGGCGTATGTGAACGCGATGTCCCCCGCATTGTACGCCTGCCTGTCCGAAGGTGACAACTCGTATCTGCGGGAGCACCCGGCATTCGGAGAGCAGCTCAAAGACGCTCTGCGCAAACTGGAGCAAGCACTTGCAGAGAGCTGAAACTGAACCATCTGACGCATCTGACAACAGAAACGGACAGGCCGGATATTCTCTACATCCGGGAACTCCGGGGGTATGAACGAAAATACCGCATGATGAAGCCGGGCATGACGGGAGAACGGCCCCGGCAGGACAAAGAAAAAATCTTCCGGACAGGAACAGGCCGATTTTTTTATTAAATTTGTCCCGTTTCCCCGAAGGGGCTGCCTGACGGACTGCGCCCGATCGCGGGGATCCCGACCGTTATGAAGAATTATGGACTGATCCGCGTTGCGGCTGCCATGCCGCGCGTCCACGTGGCCGACCCGGCGGCGAATGCCCGGGAAATCCTCAATCTGTGCCGGGAACTTGCCGCACAGCATCCTTCCGTGATCGTTTTCCCGGAGCTCAGCGTCACAGGCTACACCTGCGCCGACCTGTTCGGGCAGAACCGCCTGCTCGCCGACGCCGAAGCCGCCGTGAAGGGAATCGTTGCCCGGAGCGCGGACATGGAACCGATGATTGTACTGGGCACTCCCCTGCGCCACGCCGGCCGCCTGTTCAACTGCGCCGTGGCCATCCGCGGCGGCCGCATCCTCGGCATCGTGCCCAAGACCTACCTCGCCGGCAACAACGAGTTCTACGAGCCGCGCTGGTTTGCCTCCGCCCGGGTCCTTCCCGAAGCTGGCGTGCACATCCGCTATGCCGGACAGGACAACATCCTGCTCGGGACCCGGCAGCTCTTCCGCATCGGCGACACCCTGGCCGCCATCGAGATCTGCCAGGACCTCTGGGTCCCCATTCCCCCGAGTTCTCAGGCCGCCCTGGCCGGCGCTCAGCTGCTCATCAACCTGTCCGCCAGCAACGAATACCTCTTCAAGCACGAATACCGCAAGAGCCTGGTAGGCGCCACGGCATCGCGGCTCTATGCCGCCTACATCTACTGCTCCTGCGCCGAGGGCGAATCCACCACGGACCTTGTCTGGGCGGGGTCCTCGCTGATCTGCGAGAACGGCAGCATCCTCGCCGAAGCTGAGCGCTTCGCACGCGGCAGCCGTTTCATCTCCGCCGACATTGACATCGAGCGCCTGGAGACGCTGCGTGCCAAAGAGCACAGTTTCGGCTTCGAGGGCCCTGCCCCGCAATATATCATCCAGGAAGCCGGCCCCTGTGCCCCGACCGACTTCGAAACGCAGTTGCTGCGCCATGTGGAGCCGCATCCTTTCGTCCCGCAGGGCGACCCCGAGGCGCTCGGCGTCCGCTGCCGAGAGGTCCTCTCCGCCCAGGTGGCGGGCCTGGTCACGCGGCTAGAGCATATCCGCTGCCGGAAGGCCGTGATCGGCGTATCGGGCGGCCTGGATTCCACCCTTGCGCTGCTCGTGACCGCCCTGGCATTCGACACGCTCGGGATTCCGCGCGAAAATATCATCGGCGTCACGATGCCCGGATTCGGCACCACGCACCGCACCCACGACAACTCCGTGGACCTGATGCACGAACTCGGCATCACTTCCCGCGAAATCTCCATCGTCCCGGCCGTGCGTCAGCACTTCGCCGACATCGGGCAGGACGAGGGCAATCACGACCTCACCTACGAGAACAGCCAGGCGCGTGAACGCACCCAGCTGCTGATGGACATCGCCGGCAAGGAAGGCGGCATCGTCGTCGGCACAGGAGACCTTTCCGAACTCGCCCTCGGCTGGTGCACCTACAACGGAGACCATATGTCCATGTACGGGGTCAACGGCAGCGTACCCAAGACACTCGTGCGGACGCTGGTCCGCTGGGCCGCCGACAACAGGTTCGACACCACGGGCGACATCCACAAGACCCTGCTCGACATCGTGGACACGCCCATCAGCCCGGAGTTGCTTCCTGCCGACAAGGAGGGCAAGATCGCCCAGAAGACCGAAGACACCGTCGGTCCTTACGAACTGCACGATTTCTTCCTCTACCATTTCTTCCGTTCCGGCGCCGACCCGGACAAGCTGCTGTTCCTGGCCCGCAAGGCCTTCGCCGGAACCTACGACGACGCTACCCTCCGGAAGTGGCTGGAGACCTTCCTCAAGCGCTTCTTCCGCCAGCAGTTCAAGCGTTCCTGCCTGCCCGACGGTCCCAAGGTCGGCTCCGTGTCCCTGTCGCCCCGCGGCGACTGGCGGATGCCTTCCGACCTGGAGACCGTCTGGACCCTGAGCGAATAAGCCATGTTCGAGAAGATCGTCTCCTTCCTCAACAACATCGTCTGGAGCCCGGCTCTGGTGGTGCTGCTGGTGGGAGCCGGACTGTATTTCTCCGTCCGGACCCGCTTCGTGCAGCTGCGCCGCTTCGGGCTGATGGTGCGTTCGCTTTTCGCGCCCGTCGCGGTCTCGGAAGGCGGTCAGAGGCAGGGCATCTCCTCGTTTGAAGCATTCTGCGTGGCCCTGTCGGGCCGCGTGGGCACGGGCAACATCGTGGGTGTGGCCACGGCCATCGCCCTGGGCGGCCCGGGCGCCATTTTCTGGATGTGGGTGGTCGCCTTCTTCGGCGCATCCACGGCTTTCGTGGAATCCACCCTCGCCCAGCGGTACAAGTTCCTCCACGCCACGGGCTACCGCGGCGGTCCGGCCGCCTATATCGAAAAGGGGCTGGGCCTGCGCTGGCTGGGCGTCCTCTTCTCCGTGCTGGTCCTGATCGGCTACGGGACCCTGCTGCCCACGGTGCAGTCCAACGGAATGGCGAATGCGCTGGGCAATTCCTTCCGGCTGTCCCCGCTCGTCTCCGGGCTCGGACTCGCCTTCCTGCTGGCCCTGGTCATCATCGGCGGGGTCAAGAGCATCGCCCGCGTGGCCTCGATCGTGACGCCGTTCATGGCCCTGGGCTACATCATCATCACCCTGATCGTGATCGGGCATCACCTGGACGCCGTTCCCGGCGTGCTCAAGGCCATCGTCACGGGCGCCTTCGGGATCCAGCCCGTGGCGGGCGGCATCCTGGGCTCCACCATCATGATGGGCGTCAAGCGCGGCATCTTCTCCAACGAGGCCGGCCAGGGCGGCGGCGCCATCGTCTCCGCGGCCGCCGATGTCCCGCATCCGGCCCGGCAGGGTCTGGCGCAGGCCTTCTCGGTCTATGTCGATACCCTGCTCATCTGCACGGCCACGGCCCTGATGATCCTCTGCTCGGGCAGCTACAACATCCTGGACGCCCGGACGGGCGAAATGCTCGTGGCCGGGGCTCCGGAGCTGGGCGCCAACTACGTCGGCTTCACCCAGGCGGCCGTCGATTCCGTCCTGACCGGCTTCGGCGGCACGTTCGTGAGCATCGCCCTCGTCTTCTTCGTCTTCACCACCGTCATGGCCTACTACTTCTACGGCGAGTCCAGCATCGTGCAGATTTTTGCCGGCAGGCCGGACCGGAAGAAGGCCGAGCAGTGCTGCATCTGGATCTTCCGCATCTCGCTCCTGGGCATGGTCGTCTTCGGCGCCATGCGGGAAGCGAACGTCATCTGGCAGCTGGGCGACGTGGGCGTCGGACTGACCGCCTGGATCAACGTCATCGTGCTGCTGATCCTCTGTCCGCAGGCCGTGAAGGACCTGCGGGAATATGAATCCACCGTTTCCAAGAAATCCCTGAAATGACCCTGAAACCCTACCTGCACGAAGTCAAGTACTACGAGTGCGACCGCATGGGCGTCACGCACCACTCCAATTATATCCGCTTCATGGAAGAAGCCCGCATCGACTGGATGGATCAGCTCGGTTACGGTTTCGAGCGGATGGAGGCCGAGGGCATCGTCTCCCCCGTCGTGGCGGTCAGCTGCAACTACAAACACACCTCCACCTTCAAGGACGTCATCGAAATCAGCGTCAAGGTGGCCGAAATGAGCGAGCTCAAAATCAGCTTCTCCTATACGATGCGCGCCGGCGGCAAGCTGGTCGCCACCGCCTCCAGCACGCACTGCTTCCTGGACGGCGGCCGGCCCGTCGTGCTCAGGGACCGCTTCCCGCAGCTCTACGAGGCCATCCTGGCTACGTCTGAATAATGATTCTGCCGAGATGAGCATCCACAGATTAGCCCTTGCCGCCTCACTGACCGCCATCCTGGCCATCGGCTGCGGCCATCCCGCCCGGAACGGCAAAAAGCCCGCAAACAATCCCCAAGACCCTACGACCGAATCAAATTATACCATGGACCGAAAAATATCCTTTGATGCCATCGAAAACGCCCGCGAACTGGGCGGGCTGCGGACGGCGGACGGCCGCACCATCCGCCGCGGCCTGCTGCTCCGCAGCGGCAACCTGTCCCGCGCCACGGACGACGATGTGGAGCGCCTGCGGCGCAGTTACCGTCTGACCGACGTCGTGGATTTCCGTTTCCCGGCGGAAGCGGAAAAAGATCCCGACCGACAGATCCCCGGCGTGCGCTACACGCACCTCTCCACCCTGCCCCAGCGGCTGATCGACGGATTCTCGCAGGGACGCATGGAGGAGCAGCCGTCCAACACCCAGTTCGTGGAAATCCTGATCCAGTATGCCGGCGACCCGCATGCCCAGGAGCTGGCGCGCCAGCTGTATCCGGCCATCATCACGGACCCCCGGTCCCAGGAATACTACGGCCGCTTCCTGCGCACCGTCCTCGAAGCGGAGGGCGGCGTGCTCTGGCACTGCTCGCAGGGCAAGGACCGGGCCGGCCTGGCCTCCGCCTTCGTGCTGGCCGCCCTCGGCGCGGACCGGGAGACGATCGTCGCCGATTTTGACCTGTCCAACGAGAGTTATGCCACGGCGATCTCGCTCCTGTCCCGGAAAGTCCAGGACATGGGCGGCAACGAAGAGGCGCTGAAGTTCATCGGCGCCATGGTCGGGGTGAGCCGCGAGAATTTCGAGCGAGCCCTCGACCTGATTGACGCACAGTACGGCTCCCTGTCCGCCTACCTGGCCGGTCCCCTGGGCTTCGGCCCCGCCGACCAGCAGCGGCTGCGGGAGAAGTACCTGCTGTAAGGGATTTGGTTATTTCGTTTT
>CAMHIP010000011.1 GCA_946185205.1 uncultured Bacteroidales bacterium
CCATGAGACATCCCGTCCTCCTTTCCCTGACCCTGCTCCTGGCCGCCGCCTGCCAGAGCGGGCCTGTCTGCATCGAGACCACCCAGGGCACCCTCTGCCTGCAACCCGTCGCCGAAGACGCCATCCGCGTCCGGCTGACTCCGGACGAAGTGCCCGAACTGGAAGAACTGATCCTGACGGAACCCGTGAAGGCGCCGAAGTTCAAGGTGGAGCACCGGGGCGACGACGTCACGGTCCGCACCGCCCGGATGAGCGCCGAATACCGGGCCGCCACACAGACGCTCCGCTTCCTCGACGCCGAGGGGAACGTCCTGCTGGAAGAGAAGCCCGGCGGACGCAGCGTCGAGCGCACCCAGGTCCAGGGAGAACCGGCCGTCGCCGTCCGGCAGGCCTTCCTCTCCCCCGAGGACGAACACCTCTACGGCACCGGCCAGTTCCAGGACGGCTACCTGGACATCCGCGGCCTGACCCGCCGCCTGACGCAGGTCAATACCCAGATCGCCCTGCCGATGTACCTCTCCAGCCGCGGCTACGGCCTGCTCTGGCACAACTACGGCCTGACCGACTTCAACCCCGCCGACCGGAGCGTCGCGCTGACCGCCACGGAAGAAGCCGGCGGATCGGTCACCGTCAACGCCACGGGCACCGCCGGCAACCGCCGCGAGCGCCGTTTCTTCCGCACCTTCACCGGAGAGATGGAAATTGCCGAAGATGGCGAATACGCCATCCTGCTCGACGTAGGCCGGGAAATGGCCCGCAAGCACAACCTCAGCATCGACGGACAGACCGTCATCGACTTCTCCAACACCTGGCTGCCGCCCACCGCCTCCATCAAGACCCGCCTGAGCGCCGGACGGCACCGGCTGCAGGTCGAAGGCACCTTCGGCGACCAGCCGGTCGTGTACTGGCGCGCCGTCACCCCGGAGACCGTGCTCTCCTCCCCGGTGGCCGCCGGGCTCGACTACGTCGTCTTCGCGGGCGGCGCCGACGCCGTGATGCACAGTTTCCGCACCCTCAGCGGCCACGTCCCGGCGCTGCCGGACTGGATCTTCCGCTACATCCACTGCCGCGAGCGCTATGACACGCAGGAGGAGCTGCTGACCGCGGCCCGCCGCTTCCACGAGGAGCGGATCCCCGTGGGCACCATCGTGCAGGACTGGCAGTGGTGGGGCAAATACGGCTGGAACGCCATGCGCTTTGACGAAGACAAATACCCCGATCCCAAGGCGATGACGGACGAACTGCACGCCATGGACCAGCACCTGATGCTGTCCGTCTGGTCCAAGATCAGCCGCGACGCCGAACTCGGCAAGCAGGCCGCCGAGCGGGACTTCTACATCGAAGGCACGGAGTGGATCGACTTCTTCCAGCCGGAAGCCGCCCGGTTCTACTGGGACAATTTCAGCGCCAAACTGCTCCCGACGGGCATCGACGCCTGGTGGCAGGACGCCACCGAACCGGAGAACGACGACCTCAAGGGCCGCCGCATCGGGCCCGACCAGATCCCGGCCGAATGGTACCGCAACGTCTATCCCCTCAAGGTCGTCCGGACCGTCTATGAGGGCCTGCGCCGCGACCAGCCCGACCGGCTGCCCGTCATCCTGACCCGCAGTTCCTTCTCCGGCATCCAGCGCTACGGCGCCGTGACCTGGAGCGGCGACGTGGGCAACGACTGGGAGACCCTGCGCCGCCAGATCGCGGGCGGACTGGGCCAGATGGCCGCCGGCCTGCCCTGGTGGACCTACGACGCCGGCGGGTTCTTCCGCCCGGGGGACCAGTACACCGACCCGGCCTACCAGGAACGGATGATCCGCTGGATCCAGGCCGCCGTGTGGCTGCCCTTCATGCGCGTCCACGGCTATCAGAGCCACACCGAGCCCTGGGAATACAGCCCCGACACGCAACGCCGCTTCAAAGCGGCCATCGCCCAGCGCGAGGCCCTGCAGCCCTACATCCTGGAGCAGGCCGCCCGGGTCTGGAACGAAGACTACACGCTGATGCGCCCGCTCATCTTCGACTTCCCGCAGGACGCGCAGGCGCTGGAGCAGCGCAGTGAATGGATGTTCGGCCCGGACTACCTCGTCTGCCCCGTCACCGAGGGCGGTGTCAGCAGCTGGGAGGTCTATCTGCCGCAGAACCCGGCCGGCTGGGAGGACATCCGCAACGGAAACCACTACGACGGCGGCCAAAGCGTCATCGTAGCGGTCGATCTGGAAGCCATTCCGGTGTTCCGGCGGCTGCGGTAAAAGCCTTTATTCCGCCCGTTCGGCGGCCTGGATCAGGGCGATGTTGAGCTGCTCCAGCAGGGAGAGCTTGACGGAGGCGTTGCTGGCTGCCGGGGTGTACCACGGCTGCGCCTCGAAGTAGGCCTTCAGGTCCTTGGACTGGAACACATAGCCGTGGGCGGCGAGGATGGCGTTGCGCATCACGCGCAGCAGCGGCTTGTCGTAGCGGCTCAGGTTGCCGTTGAGCAGGGTGTAGCGCGCGAAGTCGAAACGGCTCCGCTGCTCTTCGTTCCATTTCAGCTCGAAGTAGGAGACGGTCCGCTCGAACCAGGGTTCCCCCTCATTCATCTTGACTTCGGTCAGGAGCAGGCCTTCCGGGGTCGGCACGGCTTCCACCTTGCCGGACAGGTACGGGCCTTCGGCACCGAAATCCAACACCCCCGTGACCATGCCGTTGAAGGTGACCGGCTGGAAATGCATGTCTTTCCCCCGGTACAGGCCCTGGTCGCGCCAGATCTTGACCTCGGAGCCGCCTTCGTTCACATAACTGCCCGAGATCATCTCCATCCACTGCCCCACGTTGAGGGCCTGGCTGTCCCAGACCTGCGTGGCCTGCATGACGTCCGTGATGCGGTTCTTCTTGTCGTAGAAGCAGATGACATCCAGTCCGTCCTGCCGGATCCGGCGCGCATAGACGGCACCGTCAAACTCATTCACGAACTCCTCGGAGCTGTCCGCCACCTCGTACAGGTCGCCGTCGTGGGCGACAGGCGTCAGCAGGAACTCCATTTCCTGCCCCTCCGCCATCGCATTCATCTTCACGGAGCCGTCCTCGGACGGGTTGGCGTTATAGACCAGCGCCCCGCTGTACCAGAGGCCGCCCGCCATGAGCTCATCTCCCGGCTGCACCAGGTACAGGGTCCGGGCGACGGTGTCGTTGTAACCATAGATGATCAGGTATTTGTTGTCCGGCTGGCTGACATAATCGATGTGTGTGCCGAATTCCGTGCCGTACGGTGCCTCTTCGGCATTGCGGCTGGGCCGGAGGGTATATTTCCCGCGCTGTTCGGGCCAGGCCTCCAGGGTCAGTTCCCGGTCGCCGAGCGCGTCGGTCATATAGACGATGTTGCCCATCCGGATCTCCCGGACGGTGAAGAGAGCGAAGCCGTCGTAGAAGCGGTCGCCGACCTGGATGGTCTGCGCCTGAACGGCGGAAAGGGCGCTGAAGGCAAATGCGAGCAGGGCCAGAACTCTTTTTCTCATGGCAAAAGGTTTTACAGGTTATACATTCAGGGTCAGCTCCACCGGACAGTGGTCGGAGCCGAAAATTTCATTGTGGATGTCCGTCCCCGCGATGCACGGGGCGAGGGACTCGGAGACGAGGAAATAGTCGATGCGCCACCCTACGTTCCGTTCGCGGGCGGCCATCCGGTAGGACCACCAGGAGTACTTGGCCTCGCCGGGGTGGGCATCGCGCCAGCTGTCGCGGAAGCCCGCGGCGAGCAGCTCGGTCATCTTGGCCCGCTCCTCGTCGGAGAAGCCGGCGTTGAAGTGGTTGGTGGCGGGATTCTTGAGGTCGATCTCCTCGTGGGCGACGTTCATGTCGCCGCAGATCACCACGCCCTTCTTCTCCGCCAGGCCGCTCACATAGGCGCGGAAGGCGTCCTCCCACTGCATCCGGTAGTCCAGGCGCTTCAGGCCGTCCTGTGAATTGGGGGTATAGACGTTGACCAGGTAGAAGCCGGGCATCTCGAGGGTGATCACGCGGCCCTCGTGGTCGTGCCCGTCCACGCCGATGCCGTTCACGACGGACAGGGGCGTATGGCGCGTGTAGATGGCCGTGCCGGAGTAGCCCTTCTTGTCGGCGTAGTTCCACCAGGACCGGTATCCCGGGAACTCCAGGTCCAGCTGCCCGGCCTGCAGCTTGGTCTCCTGCAGGCAGAAGAAATCGGCGTCCAGCGCGGCGAAGACGTCGGCGAAACCCTTGCCGGCCACGGCGCGCAGGCCGTTCACGTTCCAACTAATCAGTTTCATGTGCTCAAAGATACGCAGAAAATTCGTATCTTCGCCAAGTTATATGATTTTGGACATGAGAGATTTCTATATTACCAATACCCTGAGCCGCCGCAAGGAGCTCTTCACCCCCGTCCACCCCGGCCACGTGGGTATGTATGTCTGCGGTCCGACCGTCTATGGCGACGCCCACCTGGGCCATGCCCGCCCGGGCGTGACCTATGACGTGCTGAGCAAGTTCCTGCGCCACCTGGGCTACCGGGTGCGCTATGTGCGCAACATCACGGACGTGGGACACCTCGAGCACGACGCCGACGAGGGCGAGGACAAGATCGCGAAGAAGGCCCGGCTGGAGCAGCTGGAGCCGATGGAGGTCGTGCAGGCCTACACCCTGCGCTACCACGAGGCGATGCGCCTGCTGAACGTGGCGCCGCCCTCCATCGAGCCCCGCGCCTCGGGCCACGTGATCGAGCAGATCGAAGCCGTCAAGAAGATCCTCGACGCCGGCTACGCCTACGAAAGCAACGGCAGCATCTACTTCGACGTCGAGAAATACAACCGCGACCACCACTACGGCGTCCTGTCCGGACGCAACCTCAACGACACGCTGGAAGGCACCCGCGCCCTGGACGGGCAGGGCGACAAGCGCGCCCCCTACGATTTCGCCCTCTGGAAGAAGGCGGAGCCGGAGCACATCATGCGCTGGCCGTCCCCCTGGGGCGAAGGCTTCCCGGGCTGGCACCTGGAGTGCTCCGTAATGGGTGAGAAATACCTCGGCCGGGAGTTCGACATCCACGGCGGCGGCATGGACCTGATGTTCCCGCACCACGAGTGCGAGATCGCGCAGAACGTGGCCTCCCGCGGCACGCAGGGCGTGCACTACTGGGTGCACAACAATATGATTACCATCGGCGGCCAGAAGATGGGCAAGTCGCTGGGCAATTTCATCACCCTGCCCCAGCTCTTCACGGGCGACCACCCGAAGCTCACGCAGGCCTACAGCCCGATGACGGTACGCTTCTTCATCCTCCAGGCCCACTACCGCGGCACGCTGGACTTCTCCAACGAAGCCCTGCAGGCTGCCGAGAAGGGCCTCAGGCGCATCATGCAGGCGGCCCGCGACCTCTACGCGATGGCGGGCCGCAAGGCCCCGCAGTACCCCTACGGCGAGGAGCCGGTGCACGTGGCGCCCGACAGCTGCCCGGCGGACAACGCCGAGCTCAAGGCCGTCTTCGAGGGCATCTACGAGGCCCTCTGCGACGACCTCAACACCCCCGTCGCCCTGGCGCACATCTCCGAGGCGGTCAAGCTGGTCAATTCCGCGAAAGCCGGCCAGCTCAAGCTCTCCCGGGGCGACCTGGACACTCTCGTGCAGCTCTTCGACGACATCGTCTTCGGCGTGCTCGGCCTCAAGGACGAGGAAGCCGCCGGCTGCGCCACGGGCCAGGTCATCGACGGCCTGATGCAGATGATCCTGGAGCACCGCGCAGCCGCCAAGGCCGCGAAGGACTGGGCCACCTCCGACCACATCCGCGACGCCCTCGCCGCCCTGGGCATCCGGGTCAAGGACACCAAGGACGGCGCGGAATGGACGCTTGAATAAGTTCCAGCCATGAAACTCCATAAAGCCATCTTCCTGGCCGACCACAATTACGAGGAGCGTCACGAATATACGAAATTGACCCTGTGCTTCTCGGACGAGGGTCCCTACCTGCTGGAGGATGTCTATACACCGGGCTGGGCCGCCAGCAACTACGGCGGCGGTACCGTCCGGACCGACCTGCCCAAGAACTTCTACGTCGGTCAGACGCCCGAGTCCTTCGCGGAGCATTTCAGCGAACGCTTCCGGGAGCAGATCCGGAACAACAAAGAACTGGCCGCCTTCCTCGAGGAGGCCAACCGTGAAACAGAACAGTAACGTCATCCCGGACTTGATCCAGGATCTAAACGAATTGAAAATGAAGAATCAACTGATCCCCGCGGCGCTCCTGTCCGCCGCACTGCTGCTCGCCGCCTGCGGCGGCAACCCCGACAAAAAGGGCAACCAGGCCCCGCAGACCCCTTCCGCCGAAGATTTCGAGACGATGCAGGGACTCTATGAGGAATCGGACGAAGACCACGGCTGGAAGCCGCTCTGCAAGTGGCAGTACATCGATCTCGACGGCGACGGTGTCAACGAGGTCTGGATGCGCGACATGGCCGAGGAGTACGGCGCCTTCTACGCCGTCAGCGACGACTACCTCGCCATGATCGGCATCGAGACGGACCGCTTCAAGGCCTACACCCGCGAGCCGCAGGACGGCAAGGGCTGGTGGTGCAAGGGCGGCCCCGCCGGCGGCCCGTCGTATTACACGGAAGTTATCACGCTCCAGAACAGCCGTATCTCGGACCGCTACTACCAGATGCAGGTCTATGACGATATCGAGGGCACGCTCAACGGCGAGGATCTCGACGATGCGGCCTGCCGCGCCTATACGGAAGCCCTGCCGGAAGCCAAGGAACTGGAGGCCGGCGAATGGAACATCCTCGACCTGACGGACTATGACCGCGTCCCGCAGCACAAGAATTCCGCAAAGGACGACCAGGCCATCATGGACTTTATCAAGGAGATGTACAACAGCAGCCTCTACGTCGAGGACGTGTTCCTGGAGGAGCACTGCACGCCCCGGATGCTCCAGCAGCTGCGGGACGATTACGAGTACGAAGGCGAGGGCTACGCCAACTGGGATTTCCGCTCCGAGAGCAACGACGGGTTCAGCGACGAGAACGGCATCATCAGCATTGAGAAGATCGACGGCCGCTACTACTATGAGGCGAACGACGCCGGCTACATCTTCCGCAACATCCTCTCCGCCTTCATCCAGGACGGCATCGTGATGTTCGACGGCATCACGCGGGACGCCACCTACCCGGTCCACGATCCTTTTGCAGATGACGCAGAATAGCATCCATGGCGAACTATTATCCTGCATCTGACAGGGGGCTCTATTTCGACGACGGGTTCAACCCCGGGCCCTATACCCTGTACGGTTCCTTTCTCTCTGCCAAACGGCACTGGGACTGCGAGAAGCAGCTGAGCGTCAGCACAAAGGACATCGAATCCGCCGGCGTCAAGCCGGAGAAGTACCGCACCCTGATACTCGGCGAAGGCATCAAGGTAATCAAGAGCGGCGTCATCGAGCTGTTTCCGAACCTGCTGGACCTGATCACCGGATCGGACCTCCGGGGACTCGGATGCACACCCGAGGCGGAGGCCCTCCTCAAGCGCAATGACGTGATCCTGCGCGGCTCCTTCAACTCGCCCGCCGAGAAACTGGCGAAGAAGCTGGGCCTGCGCTTCATCCACAAGAACATCTTCCTGTCCCGCTACCGCGACGCGGACCACGACCAGAGCACGGAAATCACCTTGTGCTTCCAGTACCAGGAGCCGCCTTTCTTCTGGCGGGACGACAAATGCACGGGCATCTCCGCCGGCAACACCGGCGGCGGGACCGTCCGCACCGACCTCGACGAGGACTTCTATGTGGGCTATGACGCCGAGCGTTTCGCGGAGGACTACGTGGGTGCGCACCACTACGAGAAGGTCCGCAAGAATCAGGAGCTTGCCGCCTTCCTCGCGGAAGCCAACCGCAGAAGAAACGCCTGATGCAGATCTGTCCGGACGTGGCCTTCGCCATCAAGACCTGCCACTATACTTCTCCGCTCGGCGGGCTCACCCTCGCCGGGACGGAGCATGCGTTGACAGGACTCTGGTTCGACGGACAGGCGCATTTCGGCGCCACGCTGACGGCGTCCTGCGAGGAGGGCTGGCTGCCGGTATTCGACGACGCCTTCCGCTGGCTGGACAGCTATTTCGGCGGATATGTGCCCGGCTTCACCCCGCAGCTGTGCCTGTCGGGGACCCCTTTCCGACAGGCGGTCTGGCAGGCCCTGCTGGACATCCCCTACGGAGAAACCATCAGCTACGGTGCGCTGGCCGCGAAGCTGGGGCCCCGTTTTTCTCCGGCAAGTCCCCGGGCCGTCGGCGGGGCGGTGGGGCACAACCCCATCTCCCTGATCATCCCCTGCCACCGGGTGCTCGGAGCCGACGGACGCCTCACCGGCTATGCCGCCGGCCTGGACCGCAAGGCCCGGCTCCTGCAGCTGGAGCGCACCGGCTCGCTTTGACCCGATCCGGCAGAGCCGGCACCGATATCGACGGTTTTCGGCGCCACCCCCGGTTTCAGAACCAGGAGTGGCGCCGTTATTTGTCTATTTCGATGCCAGTTACGAAAAAAAAGCTATCTTTAAGGCGTGAAAGTCGTCTATCGGAATACCAAGCATCCGGAGCGGGTCAAATGGGCCTGCATCGCAGTCGGGGTCCTCGGGGTGGTGAGCCTCGTGCTCTATATCATCCTCTCCCAGGAGAGCTACCTGTTCAGTCTGTTCACGAACCTGGTCCTGTGGGCATTTCTCTTCGCGGAGCTCAAACTTGCCACCTATACCTTCGACGACGAAGACGACACCATCATCGACAGCCGACAGAAGAACTATCCGCTGCACCTGTCCGGCATCACGACCATCACCTACAACGAGAACAAGAAAGGCAGATTCCGCTACCTGCTCATCCACGACGCGGGCACCGGCTTCATGCAGATCCGCACCTCCAAAGAAAACGCCGACCGCATGACCGCCCAGATCCTGAAGGCCAACCCCTCCGCCGAGATCAAGCACGCCAACTACATTTAAAAATCGTATTTTTAAGTACTCTTACCCCCGGTTTTAGAACTGGGGGTGGCGCTGTTTTCAGCACTTTTCGGCGCCAGGCACCTTGCTCCGGAGCCATTCCGCCATGGCCCGGATGGCCTTGCCGCGGTGCGAGACCGCATTTTTCTCCTCCTCGGAGACCTCGGCGAGGGTGCGGCCCGGATAGGCGTCGGGCAGGAAGACGGGATCATAGCCGAAGCCGCCGGTCCCGTGCCGCTCGCGGGCGATGCTGCCTTCGCAGCTGCCCTCGAAGAAGTGCGGCTGCCCGTCGGCGAGGATCAGCGTGACGACGGTGCGGAACCGCGCCCGCCGGTCATCGAGCCTGATAAGCTCCGCGAGGAGCTTATCCATGTTCGCCTCGGAATCGTGCCCCGGACCGGCATAGCGGGCGGAGTAGATGCCGGGCGCGCCGCCCAGCGCGTCCACCTCCAGGCCGGTGTCGTCGGCAAAGCACGGAAGTCCCGTCCGGTCAAAGAGATACTGCGCCTTCTGCAGGGAATTCTCCTGCAGGGTGGCGCCCGTCTCCGGGATGTCTTCGGTGATGCCCAGGTCGAGGGGCGAAACGACTTCGAAGCCCGGGCCCAGCACTTCCGCGGCCTCGCGGAGCTTGCCTCGGTTGGCGGTGGCAAAAATGATTCTCATGATGGCTGCAAAGTTAGCACGATTATTCTTATCTTTGTCTGACTATGCTGAAAGAAACTGAAATCGACGCGCTCATCGTCCGGATGTTCGATGAGATCCGGTTCACCCGGGAGCCTGCAGGACTCTACGACCCCCTGCGATACATGATCCAGATCGGCGGCAAGCGCATCCGCCCGCGCCTGTGCCTGACCGCGTATTCCTTCTTCTCGGAGCGCTTCGACGAGGGGATCCTGTCTCCCGCCACGGCGCTGGAGATCTTCCATTCCTTCACCCTGATGCACGACGACATCATGGACCGCTCGCCCCTGCGCCGCGGGGTGCCGACCGTCTGGAAGAAGTGGAACGAAGACACCGCCATCCTGTCCGGCGACGTGATGCTGATCGACGCCTACCAGCGCATCTGCAAGGCGCCGCAAGCCGTCCTGGACCGGGTGCTGGAGCTGTTTTCCCGGACGGCGGCCCAGGTCTGCGACGGACAGCAGTATGACATGGACTTCGAGTCCGAGACCGAGGTGCCGATGGCGGGCTACAACAAGATGATCGGGCTCAAGACCGCCGTCCTGCTGGCCTGCTCGGCCGCGATGGGCGCCATCATCGGCGGTGCCTCCCGGACGGAGAGCGACGCCTTCTACAACTATGGCTATCAGCTCGGCATGGCTTTCCAGGTGGCCGACGACTACCTCGACGCCTTCGGCGACGAGAAGGTCTTCGGCAAGCCCATCGGCGGCGACATCGTCAACGGCAAGAAGAGCTGGCTGACCGTACGCACCCTGGAGAAGACGCCCGACAAGGCCGCTTTCCTGGCGGCTTTCGCCCTGCCCGCGGACACGCCGGAGCAGAAGGCGGCCAAAATCGCCGCCGTCAAGGAGATCTACCTTGCCTGCGGGGTGGATGCCGACGCCAAGGCCGAGATCGTCCGCTTCACCGACCGGGCGCTGGAGGCCGTCTCCGGCATCGGTTTCGGCCCGCTCAAGACGGAAGTCCTGCGCCGCTTCGCGGAGAAGCTGGTCGGCAGGGCCAAATAGCGCCGGATGGAAGGGATCGCGACAGTCGTCAAGAACGCGGGAAGCCACTACCTGCTGAGCGCGCTGCCTGCCTGGGAGCTGTTCCCGGCGGTGCTGCGCGGCCGGGTGCGGCTGGAGCGCAGCGGCGCCACCAATCCGGTGGCCGTGGGCGACCGCGTCCGCTACGAGCTGGAAGGTGCGGCCTCCGAAGAGCACCCCGCGCTCATCAAGGAGGTCCTGCCCCGGGACAACTACCTCATCCGCCGTTCCACCAACCTGTCGCGCCAGTCCCACGTGATTGCGGCCAACCTCGACCAGGCCGTCATCGTGGTGAGCCTCCTGTTTCCGGAGATCAAGCTCCCTTTCCTGGACCGGATCCTCGTGACCTGCGAAGTCTATAAGGTCCCCGTACTGATCGTTCTCAACAAGGTGGACCTCTACCGGGAGGAGGCGCCGGAGCTGTTGGATGCCTTCCTGCACATCTACGAAGGCGCCGGATACACCGTCCTTCAGACTTCCGCCCGCACGGGCGAAGGGATCGGCGCGCTGCGGGAACGCTGCCGGGACCGGATCAACCTCTTCTCCGGCGAGTCCGGCGTGGGCAAGTCCAGCGTCATCAAGGCCCTGGACCCGACCCTCGACCCCAAGATCGGACAGATCTCCGCAGCCCATCTGCAGGGCAAGCATACGACCTCCCTCTACGAGATGTACCGGCTCGGCTCCGGCGGCTTCGTGATCGACACCCCGGGCCTGCGCGGCTTCGGCCTCGTGGATCTGGAGAAGGAGGAAATCTCCAAGTATTTCCCGGAGATGCTCGCCGTCATGGATGACTGCCGCTTCGTGCCCTGCACGCATACGCACGAGCCCGGCTGCGCCGTCAAGGCGGCGCTGGAGGACGGCCGGATCAGCGCCGAGCGCTACAATTCCTACCTCGGCATGCTCGAGGAGGACAGCAAATTCCGATGAACCGAGGCCTCAACCGCGAGATCCTGCGGCTGGCCGTCCCGAGCATCCTCGCCGGGATCACCGTGCCCCTGGTGGGAATGGTGGATACCGCCGTGGCGGGGCATTTGGGCGGCGACACGGCCGCGCAGATCGGCGCCATCTCCGTGGGCTCGATGGTGCTCTCGCTGCTCTACTGGTGCTTCGGTTTCCTGCGCACCGGCACGGGCGGCCTGACGGCGCAGGCCTATGGCCGGGAGGATCCGGCGGAGGCCGGGCGCATCTTCCTGCGCGGCATGGGACTCGCCCTGCTCGCCGCCATCGCCGCCCTGGCGCTCCAGTGGCCGTTTTTCAAGGGCGTGATGCTGCTGACCGACGCCACGCCGCAGGTCAAGGCGCTGGCGGAGCGTTATTTCTTCATCCGCATCTGGGCGGCGCCCGCCACCATGACGCTGATGGCCCTGCGGGGCTGGTTCGTGGGCATGCAGAATTCCGTGGATTCGATGTGGATGGACCTGATCGTCAACGGCGTCAATATCGGCGCGAGCATCCTGCTGGCCTTCGGGATCGGAGGCTGGCCGGGGCTGGGCTTCGCGGGCATCCCGCTCGGAACCGTCATCGCGCAGTACTGCGGGCTGGCCTACGGACTCTGGGTCTGCAAGCATAAATACGGGCGGCGCGTTTTCGCGCGGCTGGACCGCCGGGACCTGGGCGCCCTGCTGCATGACGGCTCGATGGGCCGCTTCTTCCGGATGAACCTCGACCTGCTGGGCCGCTCGTTCTTCTTCATCCTCATCTACATCGGCTTCACCATGATCAATGCCGGTTACGGCGACCAGCTGCTCGCCGCCGGGTCGATCATGATGCAGCTGCTGATGTTCTTCAGCTATTTCACGGACGGCTTCGCCTATGCGGGGGAGGCGCTTTCCGGCCGTTTCATCGGGGCCCGGGACGGCGACATGCTCCGGCGGAGCGTGCGCTATGTATTCGGCTGGAGCATGGCCATCGCCGTGCTGTTCGTCGGGATCTACGCCGCCACGGGCGTGCCAGTGCTACGCCTGCTGACCTCGGACGAAAGCGTCGTGCAGACCGCTCGGCAGTTCCTCCCGTGGCTGCTGCTGATGCCGCCGCTGGGCTGCGCCGCCTTCACCTGGGACGGTATCTACCTGGGCGCCACCGCCTCCCGCGCCCTGCGCGACTCGATGGGCGGTGCCGCCGTCGCCTTCTTCGGCGTATGGTATCTCGGCCGCTGGCTGCTGCAGCCCGAAGGCCCGGCCGCCATCCATCTGCTGTTCGCCGCCTACTTCGCCCACCTGGCCTTCCGGACCCTCTGGCTCACGCTCCGCTACCGCCGGGACGTGCGGATCTGAGCTGTCGCCGGAAGCGCTGCACCCTGGCGCCGAAAAAGGCTGAAAACAGCGCCACCCCCGGATCGAAAACCGGGGGTGGCGCCGATTCCGGGCCTCAGCGGCCCTACTGTCAGATAAAGATATACCGCAGCACAAAGAGTACCGCCAGCACCCACATCGGGATGGAGATCTCCTTGAAACGGCCGGCGATGGCGTGCGTGGCCACATAGGCGATCACGCCGATCAGGATACCGTCGGAGATGCTGTACGCCACCGGCATCAGGATGATGGTCAGGAAGGCCGGGATGCTCTTGCAGTAGTCGTCCCAGTGGATGCGCTTCACCGACGGCATCATCATCACGCCCACGATGATCAGCGCAGGGGCCGTCGCGGCGCTCGGGATGGCCAGGAAGATCGGCGAAAGGAACAGCGCCAGGGCGAAGCAGACGGCCGTGGAGAAGGCCGTGAGGCCCGTGCGGCCGCCGGCGCCGACACCCGCCGCGCTTTCGACATAGGTCGTGGTGGTGGAGGTGCCGAGGCAGGCGCCGCAGACCGTGGCGATGGAATCCGCCAAGAACATCTGCTCCATGCCCTCGACCTCGTCCCGCTCGACCAGGCCGGCCGTCTGGTGGACGCCGATGATGGTCCCCATCGTGTCGAACATGTCGATGAACAGGAAGGTAAAGACGACCACCAGCATATCCCAGGAGAGGATGTTGTGGAATTCAAACTTGCAGAAGATCGGGGACACGCTGTCCGGCAGGGACACGAGCTTGATGGCCCCGGCGTCGCTCCGGACCAGCTGCGTGACGGCTTCGCCCGTGGCCGGATCCTTAATCACCAGGCCGAGCAGGGCCGAGACGATGATGCCGATGAGGATGCCGCCGCGCACCTTGAGCATCACCAGGCCGGCCGTGATCATCAGGCCGATCATGCCGACCAGCGCCGGACCGTGGGTGATGTCGCCGAGGGTCACGAGCGTGGCGTCGGAGTTGACGATGATCCCGGCGTTCTGCATGCCGATGAAGGCGATGAAGAGGCCGATGCCGGCGCCGATGGCTTTCTTGAGCGTGCCCGGGATGGCATCCAGCAGCCAGGTACGTACCTTGGTCACCGTCAGGATGATGAAGAGGATGCCTTCGAGCAGCACGGCCGTCAGGGCGAACTGCCAGGAGTAGCCCATCGTCAGGCAGACGGTATAGACGAAGAAGGCGTTGAGTCCCATGCCCGGAGCCAGCGCGAACGGCTTCTTGGCATATAAGGCCATCACCAGCGTGCCGATGATGGCCGCCAGGGCGGTGGCGGTGAACACGGCGCCGCCGGGCATGCCGTCCAGGGCGCTGAAGATGCTGGGATTGACGGCCAGGATGTAGGCCATCGTCAGGAACGTGGTGATGCCCGCCACGATCTCCGTGCGGACACGGTGCTGTTTGGCGTCGAAGCCAAATGCCTTGTGCAGGAAATCAGCCATGGATCAACGATTTAGAAGACCCACTTGAGACCGGCGCAGGGACGGGCCCAGAAGCCCTTGGAGGTACCGAAGTCATAGGAAAGCTCCACCTCGCCGCCGATGTTGAGGTTCTCGCAGCCGAAATGCTGTCCGATGTTGTACCAGAGCTGCGGCTCGGAGATGAAGACGGTGTGGGACTCCATGGGCAGGATGGCGCCGTCGTGGTCGGCGAAGAGGAGGTGGTCCTCCCACCAGAAATCAGCGAAGCCGCTGAAACGCAGGCCCTTCACGCCGAAGAGGTCCTGCAGGCCCCACACGAAGGTGAGCTGCAGCGGCGCCTGCTGCGTGGTGTTCCAGATCTTCTTGTAGAGGACCTTGAAATTGAAGGTGTTCCTGAAGTCGGCGCTGTGCACGAAATAATCCACGCCCGTCAGGATGGCGTTCTTGATGGTGTAGCCGTTATAGACGCCGCCGTTGTACTCGACCTGCAGGCTGAGCGGAGCGATGGCGGTGTTCTGCCAGAAGTTCAGGCAGCGGGCGACCTCCAGATAGGTGCCGCTGGGCGCTTCGACCTTGCCGTTGGCATCTTTCGCATTGAAGTCATGGTCGATGAAGAAGAAGGTGTTGCCCCAGTTGTCGTTGTAGAACCCCTCGAGGGTGGTGGTGACATGCTGGCGGTCGGGGCCGAAATCGTAGAACACCTGGAGATTGGTCTGCGCCTTTGCTCCTTGAGCAAACAGCAGGGCGGCGGCAGAAACCGCCATCAAGAATACTTTTTTCATCTTGTTTTATTATATGTTGAGAATGGTCACACCTTGATTACCGAAGACACCTCGACGCCCTCGGGCAGCGCCGCACGGCCGTTCAGGTCTTCGATCTCGATGATGAAGTTGATGCAGACGGCCTTGGGGCCGAACTGGCTGACGAGCCGGGCCGCAGCCGCGACCGTACCGCCCGTGGCGAGCAGGTCGTCGTGGATCAGCACCACGTCGTCGGGGGAAATGGCGTCCTTGTGGATCTCGATCGTGTCCTCGCCATATTCCTTGTGGTAGGTCTCCCGGAGCGTGTCGGCGGGCAGCTTGCCCGGCTTGCGCGCCATCACGAAACCGGCTCCCAGGCGGACGGCCAGCGCCGGTCCCATCACGAAGCCGCGTGACTCCAGGCCCACGACCTTGGTGATGCCCTTGTCCTTATACAGCTCGTAGAGGATGTCTTCGAGTTCCTTCAGGCACTCGGCATTCTTGAACAAAGTGGAGACATCCCAGAAGAGGATGCCCTTGACGGGGAAGTCCGGAACGGTCCGGAGACTCGCTTTCAGTTTTTCTATGCTCATGAGGATTGCACTAACAACACACGAAGATAACACTTTTCCGGGAGATTTCCTCGGGCGGGATGATGATTTTCCGCACGCCGGATGCGGTCCGTTCGGCAAGAATGCTTATCTTTGTGATGATTATGCAAAAAAGAAGCAGTAAAGGCCGGAAGACATCAGGAAGAAAGAGATCCGGCGCCAACAGGAAAGAGTTCCCGCAGTTCGTCGGGAAAGTACAGATGACCCGCGAAGGGTTCATCTTCGTGATCATCGAAGGCCAGGACGACGATGTCTTCGTCAAGGCCTCCAAAACCCGCCACGCCCTGCACGGCGACACGGTCCGCGTGGCCGTGACCCGGCAGAAGAGCGGAGATGTCCGCCGCCGCGAAGGCGAGGTGGTGGAGATCATCGAGCGTTCGAAGAAGCCCTTCGTGGGCTATTACCACACCGTCGGGGCCCAGGCCTGGGTCCTGATGCAGAGCAAGTCCATGCCCTACGACATCCAGGTGGATGCCGAGGCGGGCGCGGCGATGGGGGCGCAGCCCGGCATGAAGGTGGCCGCCGTCGTGGACCACTGGGAGCGGCGCGAGCCGGGGCCGTTCGGGCACCTGACCGACGTGCTCGGCGTGCCCGGGGAGAACGACACCGAGATGCATGCCATCCTGGCGGAGTTCAACCTCCCCTACCGCTTCTCCGAGGAGGTGGAGCACGCCGCCGACAAGATCTCGGACGAGATCACGGCGGAGGACCTGAAGGGCCGCAAGGACTTCCGGCAGACCTTCACGCTGACCATCGATCCGGCGGACGCCAAGGATTTTGACGACGCGTTGTCTTTCAAGCCGTTGGAGAACGGCAATTATGAGGTCGGCGTGCATATCGCCGATGTATCGTACTATGTCCGGCCCGGGTCCCTGGTGGACAAGGAGGCGCGCGAGCGCGGGACGTCCGTCTATCTGGTGGACCGCACGGTCCCGATGCTCCCGGAGAAGTTGTGCAACAAGCTGTGTTCGTTGCGGCCGCACGAGGACAAGCTGACGTTCTCGGCCGTGTTCGAGATGACGCCCAAGGCCGAGATCAAGTCCCGCTGGATCGGCCGTACCGTCATCAATTCCGACTTCCGGCTCGATTACGACCAGGCGCAGCAGATCATCGAATCTGCAGCTGCCGACTCCGCTGCGCCTGCAGATTCTGAGTTAAATACGGCCATTGTCGTGTTGAATAAACTGGCAGGCATCCTCAAGGAACGCGAGCGCGCGGCGGGGGCGATCGATTTCGACCGGCCGGAGATGAAGGTGGAGGTCGATGAGAAGGGCAAGCCGGTGCGCGTCTATCAGAAGGTGTCCAAGGAAGCCAACTGGCTGATCGAAGAGTTCATGCTGCTGGCTAACCGGACGGTCGCGGAATTCGTGGCCACGGGCGGACAGATGAACGGCGTGGCGCAGAAGAACGCCAAGACCTTCGTCTATCGCGTCCACGGCGAGCCCAACGAGCTCAAGCTCGAGAACCTCTACACCTTCGCCAAGGGCTTCGGCTACCGCATCCCGACCGACAAGCCGGGCGCCGCCCGCGCCACGGCCAAGAGCCTCAACCAGCTGCTGGACTCCGCCAAGGGCAAGCCCGAATTCGCCGCCCTGGAGAACCTGGCGCTGCGCGCCATGGCCAAGGCCTGCTACAGCACCGACAACATCGGCCACTACGGCCTCGCCTTCAAGTTCTACACGCACTTCACCTCCCCGATCCGCCGCTACCCCGACCTGATGGTCCACCGCCTGCTGGCGCGCTACCTGGACAACGGCGAGAGCGCCAAGCAGGACAAATACGAAGAAGAATGCCGCTACGCCTCCGAGCGCGAGCTCGTGGCCGCCGACGCCGAACGCACCTCCACCAAATACAAGCTCGTGGAGTTCATGCAGGACAAGATCGGCGAAGAATATGACGGCCACGTGTCCGGCATCACCGAATGGGGCATGTACGTGGAGATCGAGCCCACCAAGATCGAGGGCATGGTGTCCGTGCGCGACATCAAGTCCGACTTCTACGAATTCGACGAGGCGCGCTACCGGCTCGTCGGCAAGCGCCGCCACCACCAGTTCCGGCTCGGCGATCCGGTCCGCATCAAGGTCAAGAGCGCCAACCTGGAGCAGCGCCTGCTGGACTACGAACTGATTGAAAACCAAGAATAAAGCACACCACCATGAGTAAAGGCAATTCCCTGTTTACATTCATCGCAGGCGCCGTGACCGGAGCCGCCCTGCTGCTCCTCGCCAACACCGAGAAGGGCGAAGAAGTCGTCGAAGAGATCAAGGAGAAAGGATCCGAAGCCTTCGAGAACGGCCGCGCCGCCATCCTGAAGCGGCTGGACCAGCTTGAGAAGGCCCTTGCCCGCAAGGAGAAGGAAGAAGCAGCAGCCGCGGAGGAAGCCCCCGAGGCCGAAGAAGAAGCATAAGATGGCCAAGGACAAAACGCTGGCCGAACTGGCCGGAGAAGCGCGGGACTACGCAGACCTGCGCATCGACGAGCTCAAGCTCAAGGCCACCCGGGGCCTCTCCACGGCGCTCGGGCAGACCCTCGCCTTCCTGCTGATCTTCGCCGTTCTGGCCCTCGTGCTCGGCCTGCTCGCATTCGCCCTGCTGCAGTGGCTCAACGGCCTGCTGGGCGCCCCCTGGGGGACGCTCATCGTGGCCGGCGTCTTCCTGATCGTCCTCGCCGTGCTCTGGCTCCTGCGCCAGCACCTCTTCCGGGACCTGTTTGTCAAACTGTTCATCGACGTATTCTATGACAACGACGCAGCAGCAGAAGAAGAAGAATAACTACGGCAAGATCCGGACGAGCGCCGAGCTGGACAAGGCCATCCAAAGCGTCCACGCCCGGCAGCGCAAGCTCGGGAAGGGCCTCGGCAAAGATGTCAACGGCCTGTGGCAACGCTACCAGCCCTCACAGCTGGTCTCGGGCTTCATGCACCAGGCCGCCCCGCTCCTGTCCTGGACCGGCATCGGCCTCGGCCTCGTGCGCGGGGTCAAGCGCCTGATCGGCGGCCGGCCGAACGGGAAATAAGACAGGCCATCCTGCGCGGTCAGCGGAGGCCCGCAAGGACCTTGCGGAGCTCGCGGGGCGTGTCGGCGTAAGGGACGCCGATCTGCTCCGCGGCTGCGCGTTCCCAGGCGCGGGACTCGGCGTCGCCGTCGCCCAGGATCACGGGCACGGCCCCCTTCTCCCGGGCATCCAGGCAATACTTGCGCAGATACCAGCCGAAGGAATAGACGGCTTCGTTGATGCCGTCGGCCTCGCGGGTCGCCACCACCTTCTCGTCGTCGTTGCCGGGCAGTTCGCCCTTGGAGGCGCCCCGGTTGATGGGTTTGTTGTCGCGGTGGAAGCGGATCAGGACACAGTCGCCCGGCTGCAGGGCGCCGTAAATCTCATTCCAGCGGCCGTCCCGCAGGTAGCTGCGGGCGCTCACGCCGGCCTGCGCCCGGTTGTCCAGCGCGCCCCGGACCGCCTTCGCGAAATCCTTCGCTCCGGCGGGGTTGTCCCCGAAAAGGAAGGTGACCGGCCGGCCCGGCTTGCGCACGGGGCTGCTGTACTGCTTCTCCGGCAGGAGGTAGCCGGACAGGGCGATGTCGGGACGCTTGCGAAGCTCCTCCACGAAGGTCTCCGCGTTGATCACGGCGCCGAAAGTGCTGGTGTGGATGCCGTCGCTGAAGAAGAGATAACCGACCTTGGCGGCGTCGAAGACCTCGTCGTACTTGCGGCGGATGGCGGCGTTGAAGTCGATGAAGGGCACGCCCTTCTCCCCCGCGATCGTGCGGATCACCTCCGTGTTGCGGTCCGGGACCATCCGGCCGTCCTCGCCGCGGCTGCTGCGGGAAGTCAGGGAAAGCAGCAGCGGCTGCCCGCCCCGGGCGAGGATCTCGTCGATGTAGATGCGCAGGTATTCACCGTAGGTATAGACCCGCTCGCGGGTGCCGTTGCCCGGCAGGATGACCTCCGTGAATTCCTTGCCCGTGCCGGGCAGGATCCCCCGGAAGCGTCCGTCGGCCATCTCGGCGCCGTTGTAGCGGTCGTTGTGGCCCAGCTGGAGCACCACCCAGTCGCCCGGGCGGACGGCGCGCAGCATCGGGAAGAGGAAATTCTTGTACCAGCTGCGGGTGCTCTCCCCGCCGAGGGCGTGGTTCTCGACCGTGATACGGTCGGTATCGAAATAATTCTCAATGAAATAGCCCCATCCCCACTGGCCGTTGTCGCCGTTGCCGGCCACTTCGGTGCGCATCGTGGAGTCGCCCACGAGGAAGAGGACGGGACGGGAGCCCCTGCGGCGCGTCCCGGGCACGGGGCGTTCGCTGCGGGCGGTGTTGACGCTGTCGATGGCGGCATCGACCCGCAGGCTGTCCGAATCGACCGGATAGTACTTCTGGCGGCGCGGGGCCTGCTGTCCGCCGTCCTTGCGGGGCTGCATCCCCGGGCGGTTGACGGTGTACTGGTTCGCCAGGACGCTGCGGCCCGCGAGCGGCGGGAGCGTCCGGTAGCGGGCGTCGGGATCGAGCACGCCCGTCTGGGCATGGCACAGGCCGGCGCAGAGCAGTCCGGTGGCGGCCAGCAGGAGGAAACGGTGGTTCATACGGGTAGTGGGTTAAAGGTATCAGGGTCTGACGGAGAGGAACTTGACGCCCTCCCCGTCCGGCAGGACGGCCAGGGAGCCGTCGGCGGCGGGCACGAGCACGGCCTCGCCGGCGCGCAGGACGGTCCCGTCGCGGTCCGTGCGCAGGGTGCAGGAGCCGGCGAGGCCGATCAGGATCACGAAGGAAGGAGATTCCGGGCCGCCCGTCTGGAAGACTCCGTCCGCTTTTGGAGTCAGGTCATAGAGCGTCGTGGTGAAATACGGACAGCGCGCCAGCTCGACGGGCTCGTCCTTCCGGGGCTCATACAGCGTCCGGTACTCCGGACAGACCTGATAGTCAATGGCATCCTTCGCCTCCTGCGTATGCAGCTGGCGGGGCTTGCCGTCCAGGCCGGGACGCTTGTAATCGTAGATGCGGTAGGTGATGTCGGAAGTCTGCTGGACCTCCGCAAGGAAACATCCGCCGCCGATGGCGTGGATGCGCCCGGCAGGCAGGAAGAACACATCGCCGGGGGCGACGGCATGCTCCGCCAGCACCTCGGTGATGCGGTCCTGCTCCACCAGCCGGACATAGTCGTCCGGCGTGATCCGCTCCTTGAGCCCGGAGATCAGCCGGGCCCCGGAGGCGGCGTCGATCACATACCACATCTCCGTCTTGCCCTTGCAGCCGTGGCGTTTCGCCGCCAGGGCGTCATCGGGATGCACCTGGATGCTGAGGTCCCGCTTCGCGTCGATAAACTTGATCAGCAGCGGGAACTGCCCGGGATACAGGTCCGTGATCTTCTTGCCGGCTTCAGGGCCTTCGGCCACCACCGACTCGTTGCCCGGGACACCGGAGAGCACCCAGCTCTCGGTGCCCCAGACCAGGGTCTTGAGGATCGGACGGAACTTGTACATGTCCTTAGATCAGCGGCTCCGCCGTCATGGCGGCCGGCTGCGGGATGCCCATCAGCTTGAGGATGGTGGGCGCCACGTTGCAGAGGGCGCCGTCCTTGACGGTCTTCACGGCGTCGCCGGCATTGATCACGACGAACTGGACCGTGTTGAGGGAGTGGGCCGTGTTGGGCGTACCGTCCGGATTGACCTCGTAGTCGGCGTTGCCGTGGTCGGCGGTCAGCAGGACCACGTAGTCGTGGGCGATGGCGGCCTCCACCACCTTGCCGACGAGCTTGTCGATGCACTCGACGGTCTTGGTGACGGCGGTATAGACGCCGGTATGGCCGACCATGTCGCCGTTGGCGAAGTTGAGGATGATGAGGTCTTCGACCTCGGAATGGATCTTGTCGATCAGCTTCTCCGCCACCTCGGGGGCGCTCATCTGCGGCAGCAGGTCGTAGGTCGGGACCTTCGGGGAATTGACCAGGATGCGGTCCTCGTTCTCGAACTGCAGCTCGCGGCCGCCGTTGAAGAAGAAGGTCACGTGGGCGTATTTCTCCGTCTCGGCGATGCGCAGCTGGCGCTTGCCGGCCTTGGAGACCGTCTCGCCGAGGGTGTCGTTCACGAGCTCCTTGTCGAAGAGGATGTGGACGCCGGTGAAGGAGGCATCGTACGGGGTGAGGCAGCAGTAGTAGAGCGGCAGGGTGTGCATGCCCTCTTCCGGCATGTCCTTCTGCGTGAGGACGGTGGTCAGTTCGCGGGCGCGGTCGTTGCGGAAGTTGTAGAAGATGATGGCGTCGCCTTCTTCCACCTTGGCGAGGGGCTGTCCGTCCTTCGTGATGACGATCGGCTTGACGAATTCGTCGGTCACGTCGGCGTCGTAGGAGGCCTGGATGCCGTCGATGGCGGACTCGAAGGCCGCTCCCTTGCCCTCCACGAGCAGGTCGTAGGCCTCTTTGACACGGTTCCAGCGCTTGTCGCGGTCCATCGCATAGAAGCGGCCGCACACGGTAGCGATCTTGCCCGTGGTCTCACGCATCTTCTGCTCCAGCTCTTCGAGGAAGCCCTTGCCGCTGTGCGGGTCGGTGTCGCGGCCGTCCATGAAGGCGTGGACATAGACCTGCTCCAGGCCGTATTCCTTCGCAACGCGCAGGAATTCATAGACATGGTCCAGGGAGGAGTGTACGCCGCCGTGGGACGTCAGGCCCATCAGGTGGAGCTTTTTGCCGGAGGTCTTGACATAGTCATAGACGGCCTTGATCTCGGCGTTGTCCAGGAACTTGTGGTCGCGGACGGCCATGTTGATCTTGACGAGGTCCTGATAGACCACGCGGCCGGCGCCCAGGTTCATGTGGCCGACTTCGGAGTTGCCCATCTGCCCGTCCGGCAGGCCGACGTATTCGCCGCAGGCCTGCAAGTGGCCGTGGGGGTATTTTTCGCGCAGGGCGTCGATCACCGGCGTGCCCTGGGCCCAGATAGCGTTGGAATAGTCATGTTTGCCCTCGCCCCAACCGTCGAGGATCATCAGAAGTACCTTTCTGTTCATATCTTATCTCAATATTTGTAATATCTTTCCGTCGTTCGTCATTCCGGGCTTGACCCGGAATCTTAATCTTGCAAAGATAACAAAATAAAGGATAGCATCTTCGATGGATGCCCTACTAATTTGTGGGGATTCCGGGCATGGCGTGACTTGTAATTGATTGATGGCCAGGCTAAAACAGCGAAAAGGGGTACCCGAAATCGGTACCCCTTTTCAGGATAATTCGCAGATTTTCATCACGTTACGGGTCACGGGAGCGTCAGCGGTCCCCTCTGACGGGGAGGAGATGCCCGGTCAAGCCGGGCATGACGGGAGGACTAGTCGGTCAGGCCGCGGCCGCGGAGCATGGCCTGGGAGTCCGGTTCGCGGCCGGCGAAGGACTTGTAGAGCGTCATGGGCTCCTCGGAGCCGCCCTTCTCCAGGAAGGTCTGCTTGAACTTCTTCGCCAGCGCCAGGTCGTACGGGCCGTCCGGGGAGGCCTCGAAGAAGCTGAACGCGTCCTTGTCCAGGACCTCGGACCACAGGTAGCCGTAGTAGCCGGCGGCATAGCCGCTGGAGAAGATGTGGTTGAAGTAGGTCGAGCGGTAACGGAAGGTGATCTCCGGGATCAGCCCGATCTCGTCCGCCACCTGCTTCTCGAACGCGTCGATATCCACTCCCTTCGTGGAGCTCAGTTCGTGCCAGCGCATGTCCAGCATAGAGGCGGCGCAGAGCTCCGTGGTCATGAATCCCTGGTTGAACTTCTTGGCCTTGAGGATCTTATCCACCAGCGCAGCGGGGATGGGCTCGCCCTGCGCGTTCTTCGCATAGCGGGCCAGCATCTCGGGCTGGAAGGCCCAGTTCTCGTTGAACTGGGAGAACATCTCCACGAAGTCGCGCGTGACGTTGGTGCCGCTGACGGAGGGATACCGGCACTGCGTGAGCAGGCCGTGCAGGGCGTGGCCGAACTCGTGGAAGGCCGTCTCCACCTCGTCGATGGTCAGGTGGTCGTCGGAGAAATTGCAGACGTTGACGATGATGGGCCGCACCTCCTTGCCGTCGGCGTCGAAGTACTGCTCGCGGATGTTGTTCATCCACGCGCCGCCGCGCTTGCTGGAGCGGGGCTTGTAATCGGTCGTGAAGATGCCGAGCAGGGATCCGTCTTCGGCCGTGACCTTGTAGGCGCGGACCTCGGGGTTATAGACGGGCACGTCCTGCAGGCGCTCGAAGTTGACGCCGTAGAGGATGTGGGCGTTGGTGAAGATGCCGTTCACGACGCTGTCGATCTGGAAATACGGCTTCGTGAGGGACTCGTCCAGGTCGTATTTCTCCTTGCGGACCTTCTCGGCGTAGTACCACCAGTCCCAGGGCTCGATCTTCGAGCCGGCCGGGAGTTTGCCCGCCTTCACGTCACGGTCCATCACGGCCTGCATGTCGGCAAGCTCGACCTTGGCCTTCGCCACGGCGGCCTGCATGATGCCGCCCAGGAAGCGGTCCACCGTCTGCGGATCGCCCGCCATCTTGTTGGCCAGGAGGTAGGCGGCGGCGTTGGGATAGCCCAGGATCCGGGCCTTCTCGGCGCGCAGGTCAAGCACCTCCAGCAGGAGCTGGCGGTTGTCGAACTCGTTGCCGCGGTGGCCGCGGGCGGTGTAGGCCTCGTTGTACTGGCGGCGCAGTTCGCGGTCTTCCGTGGTCGTCATCTTGTCGGGATACGCGGCCACGCTGAAGCCAAAGCGGTCCTTGAAATCATTGGACTCGGCCAGGATGTTGTTGCCGATCTTCTGCGTCTTGGCCGCGATGTCGGCATTGATCTGGCGCAGGCGCGCCTGCTGTTCCTCCGGCAGGCCGATGCCCTCGCGCTCGAACGCTTCGAAGCGCTTCTTGAGCACCATCTGCTGCTCGCGGGTCAGGCCGCTCTGGTCGCCGTGATAGACGGCCGCGACGCGGTTGTAGAGGGCTTTGTTGAAGGAAAGGTTGTTCTCGTGCTCGCTCATCAGGGGGATGACTTCCTCCTCCACGGCGGCCAGCGCGTCGTCGCGGTCGGTCTCCGTGACGTTGTAGAACACGCCCGTGACCTTGGCCAGGGTGCGGCCGGAGAGTTCCAGCGGGACGATGGTGTTCTCGAAGGTCGGAGCGTCGGGATTGGCCGTGATGGCGTCGATCTCGGCGTTCTGCTCGGCGATGCCGGCCCGGATGGCCGGGACGTAGTCGGAAGGAAGGATCTTATCGAACGGCGGGATGCCGTAAGGGGTGTCCCATTCCGTCAGGAAGGGATTCACGCGGCTGGGCTGGCAGGCTGTCATGGCAAGGATGAGTGCTGCAGGTACAAGGATTTTTTTCATTTATTTACTGATCATGATATACGTGGGGTAGTGGTCGGAATAGCCATTGATGAACTGCCCGCCGGAGAAGGTCCGGAAGGGCGTGCCGGCATAGCGGCCCTCCTGCTGGGTGAGGAAGGGCGGATCGAAGACGAAGCCGTAGTGGAAGGCGTCGCTCTTGAGGATGTGCAGGCTGCCTTCGGCCTCCGTGTCGGTCAGGGCGGCGTTCACGAAGATGCAGTCGAAGATGTTCCACTCGCCGTGGTACTCCTCCGTGCCGAAACCGTCCTTGTGCATACGCAGGAACGGGGAGAAGAGATCGCCCTCCCCCATCTCGGCGATGGTCTCGCGCCCGCGCAGGTAGTCCGTCATGCAGACGTCGCCCGGGTTGTCGTTCATGTCGCCCATCACCACGACGTTGATGCCGGGGAAGCGCTTCTCCATCGCGAGGATGTCAGCGCGCACGATCTCCGCGGCGCGGCAGCGCAGGTCGCTCCCCTTGCCGCCGTTGCGGGAAGGCCAGTGGCACACATAGACGGCCAGCATCTCGTCGCCGAGCTGCCCGCGCACGCACAGCACGTCGCGGGTCTTGAATTCGGCCTGCTCCTGCGGCGTCTTCTCGAAGACGATGCCGCTCGTGGTACGGAAATCATAGGGCAGCACGTGCGTGTCCAGCACCTTGAAGACCTCGGGCCGGTAGAGCAGCGCGCAGTCGATGCCGCGCACGTCCGGGCTCTCCACGTGGACGAACTTGTAGCCGGCCTCCCCGATCTCCTCACAGTCCACCAAGTCTTCCAGCACGCGGTCGTTCTCGACCTCGGCCAGGCCCAGCAGGGCGTGCCAGCGGCCGTTCTTGTCGGCCATGGCCCGGATCACGGAAGCGATGTTGGAGAGTTTCTTCTCATATTTGTCCGGCGTCCAGGCGTTCTCCCCCTGCGGGGTGAAGGCCTGGTCGTTCTTGCCCCGGTCGTGCTCCGTATCGAACAGGTTCTCGACATTGTAGAAGCCGATCACGTAGGCATCTTCGGGGACGGTCTGCGTGCAGGCGCCCAGGATCAGGAGGGCCGCCAGGAAAAGGGATAGTTTCTTGCTCATATCAGTTGTTCCACCACCAGGATTCGTCGGAAGGATGCTGGGCCTCGACGGCTTTCTGCGTGTCCGCATCCAGGTTCACGAAGAAATCGACGCCCACTTTCTTCTCGAGCTCGTCGATGCTCATCGACATGGATTTCTGGATGCTGCCCTTCTTGCTCTCCGCGTTGTCGAACCAGAAGGCGGCGCCGGAATACTTGCCGCCGGAGAGGCGCAGGAGGGCCTTGTAATAACCGACGGGGACGGTCACCTGCTTGTCGTCGGCATCCAGGACGTATTTGTCGCTGCCCTCCACGGAGCAGCCCGTGACGACATAGAGCGTGTCGGACTTCTTCGCCCAGTCACGCACCTTCCCTTCGAGCAGGGCCCAGTCATCGCCATTGAGGCCGTTGTCCTGCGGCGTCATGTTGGTGCCGAAGAAGGTCTCGAAGTTGACGCGGAAGTCCCAGCGGTCGGCCGAGGCGATCTGGTGCCCGCGGTCATAGGAACCGGCGTTGCCGGCCTTGTAGGCCGACGGCAGGTAGGGCTGCTCGCTGCGCTTCAGGAGCGGGTTGAGCGTGAATTTGTCCGTCCGCTCGCCCGAGCCGATGTTGCCGGCGCAGAGCGGATAGGCCACCCAGGTGGATACCAGGTGCTTGTAGTCATAGTAGGCGGCATAGTTGCGGCGCCCGTCGGGGAACTTGTGGATCAGCAGGTCCTGCCCGTCGGAAGCGGACGTGGCCGGGAGCTCCAGCCAGCCGGCCTTCGTGGAGGCGACCTTCTTGCCCAGTTTGTATTCGCCGGCCGTCTTGGAGACGAAATAGGCCGGGGTCTGGCCGCCCGCCTCGATCGTGCCGTTGTATTCGCTGCGCAGGGTCATCATCGTGACGCTGTCGCCGACCTTCAGGCCCAGCTTGGAGAAGGACTGGTCGTTGCCGCCCTTGGGCATCTGCTTCTCGCACAGGCCATAGACATACACGAAGCCTGTCTCGTCGAAGATGAAGAAGTTGCCGTATTCTTCGTTCTCGATGGAAGCGATCTCGCCCGTCAGCTGGTACCAGGTGGTCGCATCCGCCTTCTTGGCGCGGAAATCCCGGATGGTGAAGCGCGGGGCGCCCGCCTGCTTGACCTGGATGAGCTTGGTGATCTCGCCGGCCGTCAGGGTCAGTTCTGCCGTACGTTCGGTCTCGGCGGCGTTTCCCTGCGCCGTGACGGTCAGCTTCTGGTAGGCGTCGGAGGCGGAGCCGGACGGAGGCGTGACGGTGAGCCAGTCCGCTCCGGCGCGGACCGACCAGCTCTGGTTGGTCAGGATGGAGACTTCTTCCGTGCCGCCGGCACTGTCGAAAGTCAGTACGGCGGACAGCAGGTTCAGGCTCGCCGGAGCCGGTTTGGTGCAGGCGACAGCCAGGGCTGCCAGCAGGCTGCATACGAGGATTTGCTTCAAAACTTTCATAACCGACGAATTTACGGTTTTTCTCGGAAGAATCAAAATCATAAAGGAGCCGGGTTCAAGACGAACCCGGCTCCCTGGTAGATAAATATTATTTCAGCTGACGGTGATTACTCGGCGGAGCTGTGCTCTACATAGAAACCGTTGACCATCTGAGCAGCACCCTTGTAGGAGCTCTTCGGACCGACCACGGTGATGGTGTCACCCACCTTCACACCCAGTTTGGTGAGGAGATCCTGGCCGCTGGCGCCACTGAGCGTCGGCACAAGCCCATAGACATACACCTTACCGGTTGCGTCCTCGATGTAGAAGTTACCGTACTTGTTGTACTTGGTTTTGTCGTTCTTGTCCATCACGATTTCGCTCACCTTGCCGGAGATCCGGAAAAGGTCCTTGCCGTCCTCCAGCGCGTTGAAATCCGCGCAGCTGACGGTGGTGACGGAAGTATGCTCTACGTAGTAGGCGTTCACCATCTGGGCGGCACCCTTGTAGGAGCCCTTCGGGCCGACCACGGTCACGAGGTCACCGGGCTTGATACCCTTGGACGTGAGCACATCCTGTCCGCCCTGGCCACCGGCCTCGGGGAGGAGACCATAGACATAGATTTTGCCCGTTTCGTCGTTGAGGTAGAAGTTGCCGTACTTGTTGTACTTGGTTTTGTCGTTCTTGTCCATCACGATGCTGGAGACCACACCCTTGAAACGATACAGGGCGTTGCCGTCCTCCAGTGCATTGAAGTCGGCGGCCGTGATCTCGACGATGGCGCCGGTCTGGCTGAGCGTCTGCTGGCAGCTGTATTCCTTCTTGCCGTCAGTGGTCTTGAAGACGATGGTGGTTTCACGGTCTCCGCCCGTGTTGGCGGCAGCGCGGAAGGTCACGACATTGCCGGCAAGGGAGGCGATGGAGAGCCAGCTCTTGGCGTCCTCGGGAATCTCGACAAAAATACCGTTGCCCTTGTTGTCCAGGGTGACGGAGAAGTCACCACCCTCAATCGGGAGGACAGCGTCCTCAGGATCCATCTCGGCGACCTTGATGAGGGACTTGTTGATCTTGACGACGGTGACGTCCACGAGCTCGACCGTGCCGTTGTAGGTGGTCTTCGGGCCCTCGACGGTGACCTCGTCACCGATCTCGAGACCCAGGCTCAGGAAGTTCTTGGTCGCACCCTTGGCGTCCAGCGTACCGTAGATGTAGATCTCACCGGTAGCATCCTGGAGATACCAGTTGCCATAGGTGGTGTTGACGATGTTGGTCACGGTGCCGGTGACGCGGTAGGTCTTGCTGTCCGGACCGGCGATCACCTCGGCGCAGGACACCTCGGAGACCACGGAAACACCCTGGATCACATTGACAGTCTGCTCCTTGCCGTCGCAGGTGATCTTCAGGACAGCGGAACGGCCGTCCAGGGCGCCGGCAGCGGAGAAGGTGACGGAGGTCTCGCCGGCGGAGCCGGAAGTCGGGCTGACGGTCAGCCAGTCAGGCATGCCGGAGATCGTCCAGCTGGAAGTCGCGGTGACCGTGACAGGATTGGAGGAGCCGCCCGAGAGGGGAACGGACACGTAAGAGGAAGAAACCTGGATCTCACTCAGGTAGTGAGGGCCTTCCTTCTCGCAGCCGACCAGGACCGCCAGGGAGGCGATCAGGGAAAGGATGATATATTTCGCTTTCATATTCGTGCTCGCAATGATTAGTTGAACAAATACTTAAGACCGATGGAAGCGTACCAGCACTGGCCGAGGCCGTGGTTGAAGGTCCAGGTCTGCGTGTTGCCGTTGATGACGGAAGGCGTGGAGAAGGTGGCATAGCCGTCGGCATCGACACCCTCATACTTGAGGATACGGCCTTCGACGATGTTCGGGTTCATGTACTTGGCCACGCCCCAGCTGGAGTTGAACAGGTTCAGCAGGTTCTTGATGTCCAGGCTGAGCTGCAGGGTGTTGCGGGTGCTGCCGATCTTCACGGTGAAGTCGTGCTTGTAGCTGAAGTCCAGGCGGTGCACCCACGGGGAGTACACGCTGTAGGCCTCGGCATACTGGCCCTGATGCTTGCTCAGGTAGCTGTCACCATGGACGAAATCCATGAAGCGGGCGGCATCGCCGTCGGAGACGAAACGGAAGGCGCGGGAAGCGACCTGCTCGTCGGTCGGGATGTACACGGCGTCGTAGTTGTAGCCGTCGCCGTTCATGTCGTTCTGCATCATGTAGGAGTAGTTGTAGCCGCCACGCCAGGCCTCATAGATGAGGCTGAAGTGGTTGCCGCTCTTGTCGTCGTGCGTCGCGGAAGCGATCACGCGGTCCGGCGTCACGTACTGGGAGTTGTGGAGCGGAATGTAGTTCGGGCCCTCGACGGTCGGTACATAGGTGAAGGCGGACTCGGCGGCGGAACCCGGCATGCCGGTGACTTCCTTGCTGACAGTGTGCGTGTAGGCGGCCATGAGGCTCAGGCCCTCGACGGGACGCATGTTGAGGGTGACGTTGGCGGACCAGCCGTAGCCCTTGTTGGTGTTCTCCAGCACGAAGGCCTTGGTGCCCGTGCGGAAGTCGTCGTAGATCGGACGGTTGTCAACCCCGTTGAAGCGGGCGAAACCACCCACGTTCTTCATGCTCCAGTCGGAGATGGACACGGCGTTGATCGTCTTGTTGAAGATGCCTTCCACCTCGATGGAGAACGGGAAGGACGTCGGGAAGGAGTAGTCGATGGCGAGGGAGGTCTTCCAGACCTGCGGCATCTTGAAGCGGGGATCCACGCCGTTGACGGCGGACGGGATGGTGCCGTCCTCAGGCTTGACCGTGCTGGGATAACCCAGGGAGATGAGCTTGTTGTAGAGTGCGGAGACCGTAGCCTGGCCGCCCTCGGTCACGAGACCGCCGTTGAAGACATCCATCGAGAAGCCGTTCTTTGCGGCATTCTTGGCGTTGATCTGGGCCTGGTACTGCACCAGACCGCCGTTGGTCGGCATATTGGTGAAGAACACGAGCGGGAGACGGCCGGAGAAGAGGCCGGTGCCGCCGCGGACCTTGAGGGACTTGTCGCCGAGGACATCCCAGTTGAAGCCGATACGCGGGGAGACGGTCACCTTGGAGGTGGGCCACTTGCCGGTGTCGATGTGCTGCTCCGAGTAGCCGTAGGCCTTCGGATAGTAGGAGAGGTTATAGATGGCCTGGTTGGTCATCAGGTCGCCGTTGTTGAAGAACAGGCCGTCCAGACGGATGCCGGCGGTCAGCTTGAAGCGGTCGTTGACGTTCCACTCATCCTGGCCGTAGAGGCCGGCCTTGTAGAACTGCACGCGGGCGGCAGGCTTCTGCTCGCCGTCGTAGCCGTAGGTCAGGTTGACGATCTCCGGCGTGGCACCGGCGAGGAAGTCGCTCACGGAATCGTAGCGGTAGTAGCCGGAACCGTTGCGCATGTACTGGTTGTCGGCCATCTGGTACTCGAAGTTCACGCCACCGGTGATCTTGTGGTCGCCTGCGTAGTAGGTCAGGTCGTCCTTGATGTTGGCCACGGTGTTGTGCACGGCGTTGTTCCAGGTGAAGAGCTCATAGCCGAGGGCCATGTAGATGTCCGGCGTGGCGCCTTCCTCACGGATGTCGCCGTCGAGGATGTCGATGTGCGGGAACTCGGCGGAGTTGGTGCCGCGGATGTCATCGAGCTTGGAATACGTGGCGAGGAGCTGGTTGGAGAGGTTGTCGCTCAGACGGCTGTTGAGGTCCAGGGACACGGTGTGGACGATGTTCTGCATCGAATACATCGAGTTGGCGAAGGACATGGAGTTCTTCGACATACGGGCGCTGGCCATACGGGTGCCGCCGTCCATGGAGGAGGCGTTGGGAGAGGACCAGCGGTTGTTGAGCGTGTAGTTGTAGCGGACGGCAAGCTTGTGCTTGTCGCTGATGTTCCAGTCGATGCGGGCCAGGATCTTCATGTTGTCCTCGTTGGCCGGGAAGTCGGTCCAGGAACCGGTATCATAGCCATACTTGCTGGCGACAAAGTCGGAGACCTTCTTGAGGTCGGCCTGGGTGGTGCGGGAGATGAAGTTGTCCGCATCGGCCACGCCGTCGGTCGAGCCCTGCCAACGGTTCACGACCGTCGGGGTGAGGGACTTCTCGAAGTTGGCGAAGAAGAAGAGCTTGTTCTTGATGATCGGGCCGCCCAGGGTGAAGCCGTAGGTGGTGTTGCGGTCCTTGTCGCGGGCACCGCTGATCTGCTCGCCGTCCACGGTGTCGCCGCGGAGGTTCTCGTTGCGGTGATAGACATAGGCCGTGCCGCGGAACGTGTTGGTACCGGACTTGGTGATGGCGTTGACGCCGCCGCCGATGAAGTTGGTCTGGCGGACATCGAACGGGGAGATCACCACCTGCATTTCCTCGATGGCGTCGATGGAGATCGGGTTGCCGCCGCCGGGCAGGCCGTCGGACAGACCGAAGTTGTTGTTGAAGTTGGCACCGTCCACGGTGAAGTTGGCGGTACGTCCGTCGGAACCGGCGAAACTCATGCCGTTGCCGCCGTACGGGGAAAGGCGCGTCACATCGGTGATGCTGCGGTTGACCGTCGGCAGGGCCGTGATCTGGCTGCTGTTGATGTTGGTTGCGGCACCGGTCTTCTCGGCCGCGAACTTGGAAGCGGCTTCGGAGATGACGATGGCTTCGCTAAGCATCTGCGTGTCGTCAGAGAGCGCGGCGTTGAGCGCATAGGGCTCGGCGAGCTGGAGGGTGATGTCCGTGTAGGTCACGGTGTTGTAGCCCAGGCAGCTGACTTCAACGGAGTACGGGCCGCCGGCACGCATACCGTTGATGAAGAAACGGCCCTCGGCATTGGCCACAGCATAGTACTGCGTACCGGAGGGCGTGTGGACTGCCACGACCGTGGCACCGGCGACGGGCTCACCCTGCTGGTCGGACACCTTGCCGTTCAGCGAGGAGGTCGTCACCTGCGCGGCGGCAGACACGACAATGAGCATTGCCGTCAAAGACAGCAACACCTGCTTGATAGTTTGTTTCATCATGTTGATAATATGGTAAAAATGAGTTACTTATCTGTCAATTGCATTGTTACCCTACTAACTGCGTCGCAAAGATAGTTCACGATTTTGGATTCACCAAACCCTTTCGGGCTTTTTTATCAACATTTATTGCTATCTTTGCCGCACATTATGAACCTACGAGGACAGATTTGACTGCTTGCAACCTCGTCAAAAATGCTAAAAAGAT
>CAMHIP010000012.1 GCA_946185205.1 uncultured Bacteroidales bacterium
TTGGGGCTGTTGCCCAGGGTCTTGCTCATCTTGCGGCCGATCTTGTCGCGCACGATGCCCGTGAAATAGACATTGCGGAACGGCACGTCGTGCATGAACTCGTCGCCGGCCATGATCATGCGGGCCACCCAGAAGAAAATGATGTCCGGGCCGGTCACCAGGTCGCTGGTCGGATAATAATAGGAGAGGTCGCGGTTGGGCTTGTGGTCCGGATGGCCGGGCAGCTGCGGATCGAAGACGGAAATCGGCCACAGCCAGCTGGAGAACCAGGTGTCGAGCACATCCTCGTCCTGCCGGAGGTCGGCCGCCGTCAGGGACGGATCGATCTTCTGCGCCGCCGCGAGGGCCTTTTCTGCCGTCTCTTCGACAACCACCTGCCCGTCAGGCAGATACCAGGCCGGAATCCGCTGGCCCCACCAGAGCTGCCGGGAGATGCACCAGTCGCGGACATTCTCCATCCAGTGGCGGTAGGTGTTGCGGTATTTGTCCGGGATGAACTTGATCCGGCCGGACTCCACATGGTCGAGCGCGCGGGCGGCCAGGTCCTCCATCTTGAGGAACCACTGGGCGGAGAGCTTCGGCTCGATCACGGCGTCGGTGCGCTCGGAATAGCCTACCGGGGAAATATATTCCTCCACCTTCACGAGGTTGCCGGACTCCTCCAGCATCTTCGCGATCTTCTTGCGGGCGTCGAAACGGTCTTCGCCCACCAGGATCTGCGCCTGCTCGTTGAGCCGGCCGTGGTCGTCGATGATGTCGAGCACCGGCAGGTTGTGGCGCAGGCCGATCTCATAGTCGTGGGCGTCGTGGGCGGGCGTGACCTTGAGGCAGCCCGTACCGAAATCCATCTCCACATAGTCGTCCTCGATCACCGGGATCTCCCGGTTGATCAGCGGGATCAGCACCTTCTTGCCCCGCAGCCAGTGATGGCGTTCGTCGGCCGGGTTGACACAGATCGCCGCGTCGGCCATGATGGTCTCCGGACGCGTCGTGGCGATCACGAGATACTGGTCCGTGGGATGGCCCTGGCCGTCGGAGACATAGTATTTCAGATGATAGAAATGGCTCTTGGTGTCCTTGTGGATCACCTCGTCGTCGCTGATGGCCGTGAGGGCCACGGGGTCCCAGTTGACCATCCGCACGCCGCGGTAGATCCAGCCCTTCTTGTAGAAATGGACGAAGGTGGCGAGGACGGCTTCCGACAGGGCCGGCTCCATGGTGAAACGGGTGCGGTCCCAGTCGCAGGAGGCGCCGAGCTTGCGCAGCTGCTGCAGGATGATGCCGCCGTGCTCTTCCTTCCAGGCCCAGGCGTGCTCCAGGAACTGCTCCCGCGTCAGGTCCTCCTTGGAGATGCCCTGCTCCTTGAGCCGGGCCACGACCTTGGATTCCGTGGCGATGGAAGCATGGTCCGTGCCGGGGACCCAGCAGGCATTCTTGCCGTCCATGCGGGCCTTGCGGATCAACACGTCGTTGAGCGTGTTGTTGAGCACATGGCCCATGTGCAGGATGCCCGTCACGTTGGGCGGCGGGATGACGATGGTATAGGGTTCGCGGTTGTCCGGTTCGGAGTGGAAACACCTGTATTTCAACCAGTAGGCGTACCACTTGTCCTCCACTTCGGAGGGATTGTATTTCGTGCTGAGTTCCATAACTTACAAAAGTACGCAAAAAAAATGATTATTCAGCATTTCTTCTTCTTTGCATTTCTGCGAAAAGCTTTCTATCTTGGCAGGACGAAACACTAACCCGTATATCCAACATGGCAAGATTCAAATGCACAGTCTGTGGCTATGTCCACGAAGGAGATGACGCTCCTGCCGTATGTCCGCGCTGCAAGCAGCCGCGTGAGAAATTCGTCGAACTGCTCGGTGGCGGCGCCCGCCGCCCGGTCGAGCCGCTCCAGCCTGCCGCTGGGGCCGCTGCCGCCCCGGTCTTCTCGACGGCCGGCCGTTCTCTCGCCGGTTCCAGGACCGAGAAGAACCTCCAGGAGGCCTTCGCCGGCGAGTCCATGGCCCGCAACAAATACACGTATTTCGCTTCCAAGGCCAAGAAGGACGGCTATGTCCAGATTGCCGCCCTCTTCGAGGAGACGGCAGCCAACGAGAAGGAGCACGCCAAGCTCTGGTACAAGTACCTCAACGGCGGCAGCATCAACGACACGTCGGCCAACCTGCTCGACGCCGCCGCCGGCGAGAACCACGAATGGACGGACATGTATGTCCGCATGGCCCGCGAAGCGCGCGAAGAGGGTTTCATCGAGATCGCGCAGAAGTTCGAGATGGTCGCGGCCATCGAGCGCCACCACGAAGAGCGCTACCGCAAGCTCCTCAAGAACATCGGCGACAAGAAAGTCTTCTCCAAGGACGGCGACGTCATCTGGCAGTGCTCCAACTGCGGCCATATCGTGGTCGGCAAGGAGGCCCCCGAGGTCTGCCCGGTCTGCGATCATCCGCAGAGCTACTTCCAGGTGGAGGCAGTCAATTACTGATCCCCGGCTCCGGCCGGAGATCGAAAAAGGAGGGCGTTCCGGTTCCGGGGCGCCCTCCGCGTGTCTGTGGGGCTATTCGGGCAGGTCCCGGAAAGTCATGCACTCCCCTGTCCCGGGATGCCGGAAAGTCAGGGTCTCCGCATGCAGCCAGAGGCGGCCGCCGTCGGGACTGCCGTAGAGGCGGTCGCCCTTGACGGGCCGGCCGAGTCCGTCGGCATGGGCGGCGTGGACGCGTATCTGGTGGGTGCGGCCGGTCAGCGGCGTGAAACGCACATCTATCTCTCCGTCAGGCAGTTCCGCCAGCACTTCATAGCCGGTGACGGCCCATTTCCCGTGCTCGCGGTCCACCAGCTGGCGGGGCCGGTCATAGTAATCGGAAGCGAGGGGCAGGGCGATCGTGCCGCTGCGCGCATGGGCGAACGGCCGGTCGGAAGCGACCAGCCGGGCGCGGTAGGTCTTGGAGACTTCGCGGCCGGCGAACTGCCGCTCCAGCTCCGACCGGGCGGCCGGCGTGCGCGCAAAGACCATGACCCCGGAGGTGTCCATGTCGAGCCGGTGGCAGGAATAGACCTCTCCATAACGCTCCCGGAGCCATTCCAGCAGGGACCGCGCGCGGGTCCTTCCCGGCACGGCGAGCATGCCGGCCGGTTTGCCTGCCACGAGGATGACGGGATCCTCGTACAGCACGGCGGGCTCCCGTTCCGCCGTGAATTCGCGGTCCAGCGGATTGGCCTCGACCTCCAGCCCTTCGAGCATGAAGGTCAGGAGCGGGCCGCATTTGCCCGTGCAGGAGGGGTAGAAACGCCCCTGGCTGCGGACTTCCGACGCAGGGGAAGCCCCGTACCAGAATTCGCCCATCGCGAGCGGGACCAGATGATGGTCGTATGCGTATTGCAGCAGTTTGGGTGCGGCGCAGTCCCCCGTGCCGCCGGGCGGGACCAGTCCGCGCCGGGCGAAGACCTCGCGGATGGAGAGCGTCTCTCCGCGCGCGTTGCTGACGCGATATTGATCGAAGATCCAGGCCTGCAGGGCGGCCGAAGCGGCGGAGCGTTCCGGTCCGGCCGGCATGGCGGAAATCTCCGCCTCCCGCCGCCGGAAGTACCCGTCCGGCGCCGTCAGGTCATAGATGGGCGGCACGAATCCCGGGAGCGTCGCCCGTCCGCCCACCGTCCCGCTGAACGCATACAGGAAGTCCTCCCGCCCCATCTCATCCATCACTTTCAATACGCCCAGCATCTTCCCCTCCTGCAACGCCGCCGCAGCGGAAATATCAGACCGGACAGCGGTTGCCCCGGAAAACCGTAGCCACCCTCGGCTCCGTAAGAGGGAGGGGCCCGCTGGCTGTTGGGACGGCGGACAAGCTCGCTTGTCTGACGTCTCGACAGACAGTGGGAGGGGTCCGGCGCAGCCGGACGTTTTCCGGGGCAACTGCTGTCCGGGCATTTCCGCTGCGGCGGCGTCCAGGGTGGAGATCAGTTCCTGCGCGGCGGCGACAATATCCGGCGCAGGCGTATAACAGAACGGGTAGGTAAAAGGGGCGTGCGCCATCAGAGGAAACGCTGGAGCGCGTGCCAGACCCGGTGCACCGGGAAGCCCATGACATTATAGAAAGAACCCTCGATCCCGGAAATGCCCACATAACCGATCCATTCCTGGATCCCGTAGGCGCCGGCCTTGTCATAAGGCTTGTACGTATCGATGTAATGATCAATCACTTCCTCCGTCAGCGGGATAAAATGTACCTGCGAGCTGACGCTGAAAGTCTCCTCCCGCCCGCAGTCGCGGATCGTCACCGCCGTCACCACTTCGTGGGCCCGTCCGGAGAGTTTGTGCAGCATCCCGGCCGCCTCTTCGCGCGAATGCGGTTTGCCCAGGACCTCCCGGTCCACGATCACCACCGTATCGGCCGTGATCAGCACCTCGTCCGGCTCCAGCGGCCGGTGGAAACCGTGCGACTTGCCCCGGCTCAGGAGCACCGGCACCTCATGGGCCTCGACGCCCGGCTCCAGCCGTTCCTCGAAGGTATTGCCGGTGTCCACCGTGAAATCGACGCCCAGTCCCGCCAGCAGTTCGCGGCGCCGCGGAGAATTGCTGCCCAGAATGATCCTTTTCATGCGGCTAATAAAGCAGATCGAAGCGATCCTCGTCAAAATGCCACTTGTCCTGCGCCTTGAGGATCATCTCGATCCCTTCGCGGATGCAGCCGCGACCGCCCGGCAGCAGGGTCACCACGTCGGCGGCCTCCTTGGCTTCCTCGCAGGCGTCGGCGGGCGCAAAGCCGCAGCCGCAGGCCCTGAGCACCTGTGTATCAGGGATATCGTCGCCGAAATAAGCAACTTCCGAAGGCTGCAGGCCGTTCCGCTCGCAGAACTCGCGGAAGACGGCGAGCTTGCCGCGCACCCCCAGATAGAGGTTTTCCTCGCGGATCCCCATGTGCAGGCAGCGGCTGCGCAGCGCCTCGGTCTTGCCGCCGGAAATGACGGCCATGATGAACCCCTTCTGTGCGGCCACGCGGGAGGCGAAGGAATCCTTGGCATTCACCACACGGACAAGATCTTCCGGAGCCGGTCCGACGGGGATGATGCTGCCGTCCGTCGCCACGCCGTCCAGGTCGTAGGCGATCGCCTTGATAGCTTTAAGATTTGGTGCCATTGGGAGTGAAATCTGCTAGGTTGAACGTACCTTTCTGACCGGGAGCGTCCAGGCTGACGGGACCGAACTGGGCTTCATACTTGCTGATGTTGTCCGCCAGGGCGTTGAGCAGGCGCTTGCAGTGCTCCGGCGTCATCAGGATGCGGCTGCGCACCTCAGGCTTGGGCAGGCCGGGGAGCATGGCCGCGAAATCCAGGATGAATTCGCTGCGGGAATGGCTGATGATCGCCAGATTGGAATAGGTGCCCTGGGCGACCTCCGGCTTGAGGTCGAAATTGAGCTGTTTCTTATTGTCGTTGTTATCCATAATACAGAATTGAAGGGACGCAAAGTTAGACATTTTTCCGCACATTTCACGCAACCCACGCACGCGCGCAGGGAAACCCTGCCGGACGCATTCGTGCGAAGCGCCAACGAAGGGAAGACAGCCGCCCCCGGGAGTCGGGCAGGACATATAAAAAGAAATGAGTTGGTACCGTCTCGGCAACAACTCATACTAACCACATAATTAATAACACTAAAACTAATAACCAATAGGTTGACGGGCCAGAACGGTCACTTGCTCAACCCGAATGCAAAGGTACTACAAAAATCTGAATCTGCAAATTTTTTTTGAAAAATTTTTAATAATTTTTCTCAGACCTGATTTTCAGCGTTTTATAGATAAGAAAATTTTTACAGATCGGCGCCCTGATCATACAGACGTTTACCGGGGGCCGGTTTCCTCTTGCGGAATGATACTTTTTTCTTACCTTTACTTTCAAATTGTGTACTATGACCCCTGAAATCACCTCGATCATCGACAGCATCAATGTCACGCTCAACGCCGGAGGCATGAACACCATCAACATCGTCCTGGCCTTCGTCATGTACGGTGTCGCCCTCGGTATCCACCCGAAGATGTTCGCCGACGTCTTCAGCAAACCCAAGTCCCTGATCCTCGGCATGGTCTGCCAGCTGGTCCTGCTGCCGCTGCTGACCTTCCTGCTGGCGCTTTTGTTCGGGCGTTCGATCAGCTGGACCATGGCGCTGGGCATGATCCTGGTGGCCTCCTGCCCCGGAGGCAACATCTCCAATTTCATGAGTTCCCTGTCCAAGGCCAACGTCGAGCTTTCCGTCAGCCTGACGGCCATCAGCACCGCTCTCGCCGTCCTGATGACCCCGTTCAATTTCTGGCTCTACGGCAACCTGTACCTGCACAGCGCCAACATCGCGGGCGAGGTCCCCGAACTGGTCATCCCGCTCTGGGACGTCTTCAAGACGATCTTCATCCTGCTGGGCATTCCCCTGACGCTCGGCATCCTGACCACGCGTTTCCTGCCCAAGGTGGCCGCCGTGCTCAAGAAACCGCTCCAGTGGTTCAGCATCATCTTCTTCATCGCCATGGTGGTGCTTTCGTTCATGGGCAATCTCGACGCGTTCCTGAAATGCATCAAGTACATCTTCCTGGTCGTGTTCATCCACAACCTGCTGGCGCTGGGCATCGGCTTCGGCATGGGCACCGCCTTCCGCGTCCCGCGCCGGGACCGCCGGACGCTCACCATCGAGACCGGCATCCAGAACAGCGGGCTCGGACTGGTCCTGCTGCTGGGCACGAGTCTTTTCGCCGGCTTCCCCCCGCACGGCGGCACCCTCGTGATCACGGCCTGGTGGGGTGTCTGGCACATCATCAGCGGCCTGACCGTCAGTACCATTTTCAACCGCTACGAACTGCGGCACCATCCTGAAGACTGATCACATGGCTAAGATTTGGGAAGAATACCGGGGCTACCGTCTCTGTCAGGCCTACGTCAATCTGACCACCCGTTCCACCTTCCGTTCCATCCGGGTGGAAGGTCTGGAGAACGTCCCTTCAGAAGGAGCCGTCCTGCTGGCCCCCAACCACTGCGCGACGCTGATGGATCCGCTCCTGATGCTCGTCGCCCTGCGGCGCCCCGTCGGCTTCGGCGCCCGCTCGGACATCTTTGCGAATCCGCGCATCGCCCGGATCCTGCGGTGGCTGCGCATCGTGCCGCTGGCGCGTGAGCGCAACGGACTGAGCGAAGTGGCCAAGAATTTCGCCGTCTTCGACGAGATCATCGACTGCATCGGGCACGACGTCCCGTTCTGCATGTACGCGGAAGGGGCCCACCGCCCCGAACGGGGCATGCTTCCGGTCAAGAAAGCCATCTTCCGCATCGCCAGAATGGCCCGCGAGCAGCTGGGCAAGCCGGTCTATATCGTGCCGGTCGGCGTCAACTACGAGTATTTCTTCCGCGGGCAGGGGCGCGTGCGCATCCGTTTCGGCGAGCCGATGGAGATCGGCGAAGCCTTCGCGCGCCACGACGGTCACGCAGAAGCGGATATCTACCACGCCCTCTGCGAGGAACTGCGGGAAGCCGACCTGGCGCTGATCGGGGAAGAAATGCCCCGGCGTCACGGCCTGAAAGGGCTGCGCGCCCTGGCTGCGCTGCTCCTGCTGCCGCTCTTCGTGCTCTGCGCCGCCGCTTCGCTGCTGATCTGGCTGCCCCTGCGCATCATCATGCGCGGCATAAAGGACAAGGCGTGGACACACACGGTGCGCTTTGCCCTGCACCTCTTCCTGCCGGTCTTCTGGATCTTCCACATCCCGTTCGAGCGGATGCTCAATTTCGGCCGGAATCTGTGGGACGATCTGCGGCGGAAGTCCTGAGACACGCACGAAAAAAAGCGGTGACCGTCACGGCCGCCGCTTTTCTTTAGGTTGTAGTACAGTTTATTGTCTAATATTCATTTCTTCTACATTTCCAAAACCGTGCCACGAATGTTTTCGGCCACCTGATGCACCAGGCGCCCCAGCGCTTCCCGGCTCGCCCAGGCCACGTGCGGAGTGAAACGGAAGCGTTCCGGATGCCGCACGTGCAGCAGCGGATGGTCTGCCGGCAGCGGCTCGGACACAAACACGTCCAGCGCGGCGCCGGCGATCACGCCTTCGTCCACCGCCTGCGCCAGCGCCGCTTCGTCCACGATGCCGCCCCGGCCGAGGTTGAGCAGGAAGGCCGACGGCTTCATCTGCCGCAGTTCCGCCGCGCCGATCAGCCCTTTCGTGCGGGCGTTGAGCGGAGCATGAATGGTCACGGCGTCCGACTGCCGCAGCAGCGCTTCCAGCGGAACGCTCGGATAGTCCGTATTGTGGGAGGTCCCGGACGTCGAATAATACACCACGTGCATCCCGAAGGCGGACGCGACGGCGGCCACGCGGGTGCCGATGGTACCCATCCCGATGACGCCCAGCGTCTTGCCGCCCAGTTCGGGATACGGGTGCGAAATGTCGCAGAAGAGCGTCCCGGCGGAATAGCGGCCGCTCTTGACGCAGTCGTCGAAATAGGGAGCGAATCCGGCCAGCGAGAGCAGGTGCATGAAGGTGGACTGTACGACCGCTTCCGTAGAATAGCCGGCGGCATTGCGCACCGGGATCCCCCGGGCGGCGGCCGCTTCGAGGTCGATGTTGTTGACGCCCGTGGCGGACTCGCAGATCAGCCGCAGCCGCGGCGCGCGGGACAGCAGTTCTTCATCCACCCGTACTTTGTTGACAATCAAAACTTCGCAGTCCCCCACCCGCTCCAGCGCTTCCGCGCGCGTGGAAAAAGGATAGGTGACCAGTTCGCCGAGGGCGGCGATTTCGTCCAGCGGGGTCTCCCCCAGCGTGGCCGCATCCAGGAAAACGATCTTCATACTATAAAGGTAGTTTTTTTGCAAAAAAAATCAAAATATCGCTTGCGATATAAAAATAAAGCATTACCTTTGTATCGCAAACGATATAAATAACGATATTCACAAAACACAATTCGATATGGCAACGATTTATGATTTCAAGGCCCTCAACAACAAGGGCGCCGAGGTGGATTTCGCCGACTTCAAGGGCAAGGTCCTCCTGATTGTCAACACCGCTTCCAAATGTGGCTTCACCCCGCAGTACGACGGACTCGAGGCCCTCTGGAAGAAATACAAGGACCAGGGGCTCGTGGTCATCGGCTTCCCCTGCGACCAGTTCGCCCACCAGGAGCCGGGCTCCGATGCGGAAATCGCCGAATTCTGCCGCCTCAACCACGGCGTGACCTTCCCGCTGATGAGCAAGATCGAGGTCAACGGCGAAGGCGCGCACCCGATCTACAAATACCTCAAGAGCGAGACCAAGGGCCTGCTCGGCAGCGCCATCAAGTGGAATTTCACCAAGTTCCTGATTTCGCGCGACGGCACGAAGATCGAGCGTTTCGCCCCGATGGCCACCCCCGCTTCGCTCGAAGACAAGATCAAAGCCCTCCTGTAAGAAAAAAGCCATGTACGAGCAGCTCAAACTGGACAACCAGCTCTGTTTCCGCCTCTATGCGGCATCCCGCCTCGTCACGCAGGCCTACCATCCCTATCTCTCGGAACTCGGGCTCACCTATCCCCAATACCTGGTGTTGCTGGTGCTCTGGGAGCAGGACCGGCAGCCGGTGAACGACCTGGCCAAGCGCCTGCACCTGGAGACCAACACCGTCACGCCCCTGCTCCAGCGGATGGAGCAGCAGGGGCTGGTGGTACGGAAAAGGAGCAAAGAGGACGGCCGGCAGGTCATCGTTTCCCTCACGGAAACGGGCAGGGAGCTCGAGCAGCGGGCCGCCGGCATTCCGGAGAAACTGGGCTCCAGGCTGGCCTGCAACCACATCAATCCCCAGACGATCCCGGAATTGTTTGCAGCCCTGGATGACATGATCCGGAAACTGGAAGACGGAGATCCGGCGGACAAGGCCGACTGACGAAAAATCCCCGAGCCCAAGGCCCGGGGATTTCTGTATCCGGCATTATTCTCTATTCGGCGTGTCCCAGACTCTGGTCTGCCTCCTTGCCGACCCGCAGACCGCTGTTGGTCACATCCACGGACAGCTGCAGCACGTCGTCCGGACCGAATTCGGCCGGAAAAATGAGCATTCGATGATGCAACCTGTTCATATACATTAGCCATTAAAGATAGTTATTTTTTCTGCTTTTTTGCTAATTTTGTCGGCTATGTCCGAAGAACTGAACCTCGTACGCGACCTGGCCATCATCCTGGTATCCGCCGGCGCGTTCACCATCATATCCAAGGCCCTCAAGCAGCCGCTCATCCTGGGCTATATCATTGCCGGTTTCCTCGTGGGACCGCACATCTCCTGGTTCCCGGGGATCACCTCCGAAGAGACGGTCCACCAGTGGTCCGAGATCGGCATCATCTTCCTGATGTTCGGCCTCGGCCTGGAGTTCAGTTTCAAGAAGCTGCTCAAGGTGGGCAGCAGCGCCCTCGTCACGGCGGGGAGCAAGTTCCTGGGCGTGTTCGTGATCGGATTCGTGGCGGGCCAGGCCATGGGCTGGACGGCCATGGAGAGCATCTTCCTGGGCGGCCTGTTGTCGATGTCTTCCACGATGGTCGTCCTGAAGTCCTATGACGACATGGGGCTCAAGGGCAAGCCCTGGGCGGGGATGGTCTTCGGCACGCTCGTCGTCGAGGACCTGATCGCGATCCTGCTCATGGTCCTGCTCTCGACGATGGCGGTCTCCAACCGTTTCGCCGGCGGCGAGATGCTCTTCAACCTGCTGAAACTGGCTTTCTTCCTCATCCTGTGGTTCCTGGTGGGCATCTACCTGATCCCGACCGTGCTCAAGCGCGCGCGCCGCTTCCTCAGCGACGAGATCCTGCTGATCGTCAGCATCGGCCTCTGTTTCGGGATGGTGGCGCTGGCCGAGGCGGTCGGCTTCTCCTCCGCGCTCGGCGCCTTCGTGATGGGCTCCATCCTTGCGGAGACCACGGAGAGCGAACACATCGATCACCTGGTCTCCCCGATCAAGGACCTGTTCGGGGCCATCTTCTTCGTCTCCGTGGGCATGATGGTGGCGCCCGCCGTGATCGGTGAGCACTGGCTGACCATCCTCATCATCACGCTCATCGTGATGCTGACCCACATCCTTTTCGCCGGCGCCGGCATCCTGATGACCGGCGGCGGGCTGCAGAATGCCGTCAACACGGGATTCAGCCTGGCCCAGCTGGGCGAATTCGGTTTCATCATCGCCGGCGTGGGCGTGAACCTCGGGGTGATGCGCGGCTTCATCTATCCGGTCATCATCGCCGTTTCCGTCCTCACGACCTTCACCACGCCTTATATGATCAAGCTCGCGGGACCGGCCTATGGCGGCCTGCTCAAAATACTGCCGGACAAGTGGATCGCCCGGATCGACGCCCCCGAGCAGAAATCCCGCACCTCGGCGGCCGAACAGAACGAATGGAAAAAACTGCTCAAGTCCTATTTCCTGCGCATCGTGCTCTACGGCGTGGTCCTGCTCGCCATCATGATCGGTTCCAAGCAGTTCCTGGAGCCGCTTGCGGGCCGGCTCTTCCCGGCCTGGAGTCCTTTCCTGCACAACCTGCTCGTGGTCGTCGTGACCCTGCTCGTGATGGCGCCCTTCCTCTACGGGCTCGCCATCAGTTCCGGCTCCATCAACGCCTCCGCTTCCAAGCTGCTGGCCGAAAAGCCGTCCAACAAATGGCCCATCGCCGGACTGGTGCTGACCCGCACCTTCATCGCCATCTCGATGATCATCAGCGTGATCGCCAGCCATTTCCACCTGGCCGGCTGGGCCATCGTGCTGCTCATCATCGGCGGGGTCGTGTTCATCCTGTCGGCCCGCCGGACGATGCACCGCTACTCGGCGCTCGAGCAGCGTTTCCTGAGCAACCTCAACGAGAAAGAAGAAGCGGAGCGGCGGCGGCGCCCCGTGACCACCTCGGTGCAGGACAAGATGGCCGGCTACGATGTCCACCTGGAATTGCTGGAGGTCGCTCCGGATTCCATCTTCGCCGGCAAGGCGCTCCGGGAAATCCCCTTCCGCGCCGAGACCGGCGCCAACCTCATCAAGATTCAGCGCGGCTCGCAGAGCATCACCATCCCGTCAGGCGATGTCTGCATCTATCCGCACGACCGGCTCCTGGCCGTCGGCACGACGGACCAGATCGCGCGGCTGCGCACGATGCTGGCCGAGTCGGCCGCTGCGCCGGCAGAGGGGCAGGAGCAGGAATTCGAAGTGATTCCCATCACGCTGGACGAGAACTCCTACCTCACCGGCAAGACCCTGCGCGGCACCAACATGCGCGACTACCACTGTATGGTGATCAGCGTACTGAACGAAAACGGATTCCACACCAACCCCCGCCCCGACTACGAATTCAAGCGCGGTGACGTCGTCTGGATCGCAGGCGAGACCAGCTCCTGCGAGTGGCTCGGCGGCAGCAAAGAATAGGATTTACGCGGCGAGCACGGCGTCGGCGAGGGCCTCGAGGGCCGGCTGGTCGGCGGGCTGCATGCGGCTGCGGATCGTGACTTTCTCCCCAACGAGCGTGACATCCTTCATCGCGGAGAGCATCTCGGTCATCACACGGCCGGCGGACGGGGCCCAGCTGCCGTTCTCGATCACGGCCGCGCGGCGCTTCTGCCAGCCCTTGACCTGCAGGTGCCAGAGGAAGTCGTACATCGGCGGGAAGAGGCCGGCATCGTAGGAAGAAGCCGCCACCACGAGGGTGCCGTAGCGGAACGCATCCTCGACGGCCTCGGCCATGTCGTCACGGGTCAGGTCGGCGGTCGCCACCTTCGGACAGCCCTTGTCGCGCAGCATCTGCGCGAACTTCTCGGCGGCCTCGGCCGTGCCGCCGTGGATGGAGGCATAGGCTACGAAGACGCCGGGCGTCTCCACACCGTAGCTGCTCCAGATGCCGTAGAGGCGCAGGGCCTCGGCGAGGGTGTCGCGGAGCATGGGGCCGTGGAGCGGACAGATGGTCTGCACGCCGAGCGGCGCCACCTTGGCCAGCACACGCTGCACCTGGGCGCCATATTTGCCGCAGATGTTGAAATAATAGCGGCGCGCTTCGCAGGCCCAGTCGGTCTCGGGGGTGCACCACAGGCCGCCGGTCTGCTCCAGGGCGCCGAACTTGCCGAACGCGTCAGCGCTGAACAGCACCTTCTCCGTCTCCTCGAAACTCATCATCACCTCGGGCCAGTGTACCATCGGAGCCAACAGGAAACGCAGCTGATGCGCACCGAGTTCCAGCGTATCGCCCTCGCCTACGGCGCGCGTGCGGCCTTCAAGCTGCACGCCCGGGAAGAACTGCGGCAGCATCTTGAGCGCGGCCGCCGTGGCGACGAGCGTCAGCGACGGATACTTCTGAAGCAGGGCGGCGGCGCAGGCGGAGTGGTCCGGCTCCATATGATGGACGATCAGATAGTCCGGCTGACGGCCCTGCAGGCCCTCCTCCAGGTTCCGCATCCACGCCTCGGCCGTACGGCCGTCCGAGGTGTCCAGGACGGCAATCTTGTCATCCAGAATGAGATAGGAGTTATAGGACATCCCCTCGGGGACGAGATATTGGCTTTCAAAAAGGTCCAGGTCGTTGTCGTCCACCCCGATATAACGGATGGCGTTGCTGATGGCTGTTGTCATGGGTTTTGCATTATGGTTATGAACGCAAATTTACAACCATTTTCCGTCTTCCTCAAATTTATTCGTACCTTTGGGACGGAACACCTCTTCTGTCATGATCCTGCTGCTCGGCGCCTCCGGCCTGCTCGGCCACAACGTGCTCCGGCTCCTGCTGGAGCGCGGCCTGCCGGTCCGCGTCCTGCTGCGGCCGGGCTCGGAGCTTTTGCCGCTGGACGCCTGGGCTCCCCCCTCCGGGGTGCGTCAGGGGCAGATCCGTACCCCGGAAATCATGCGCGGCAGTCTGCTGGACTACCCGACGCTCCGGGAAGCCGCCGCCGGATGCTCGGCCATCATCAACTGCGCCGGGACCACGGACATGCGCCTGCCCCGCCCGGAAGACTTCTACCCGGTCAACCGGGACCTCCCGGCGCTGCTCTGCCGCATCCTGGAGGAGACCGGCATCCGCACGCTGGTCCACACCAGCACGGCCAACACCGTCGCGGCCGGGACGAGAGAACACCCGACGGACGAGTCCGCCCCCTTCGCCGCGCCGTTCGACCGCTCCCCCTATGCCATCAGCAAGAAAGCCGGCGAAGACGTGCTGCTGGCCTGGGCGGCCGGCCACCCGGACCGTCGCGTCATCGTCGTCTGTCCGGGATTCATGATCGGCCCCTACGACGCCAAACCTTCATCCGGCACGCTGCTGCTGGCCGCCTGGCGCAAGCCCCTGATGGCAGGCCCGCGCGGCGGCAAAAGTTTCCTGCACGTCCGGGACGCCACCACCGCCATCGCCAACGCCCTGGAGCAGGGCGAGAGCGGCCGCTATCTTCTTACGGGAGAATCGCTTACGCTAAAAGAATTCTACGCTTTGCAGGCGCGGGTCTGCGGCTATCGGCAGCCTTTCATCTCCCTGCCCGCCGGACCCGTGCGCCTCGCCGGCCGCATCGGAGACCTCCTGCACCGGCTGGGTATCCGGACGATGCTCCGCACACACAACACCGACCAGCTCCTGATCGAAGAATGGTACGACTGCAGCCGCGCGGAACATGCGCTCGGCCTCCCGCACACCCCCGTCGCCGATGCCATCCGGGACTACTTCACCTGGCGCGAGACCTTTGGCTCTCCCCGCCTATAGGGACAGGCTGTGGTCGATGCAGGCGGGGTATTCTTCCGGGTAGTGCGTGACCATCAGCAGGGTCTTGCCCGGAGCGCCGCAGAAGCGGTCCAGCAGGGTTTTGACCCGGCGCCGCTGCTCCCCGTCGAGGCCGTGCATGGGTTCGTCAAGGATGTACAGCGGCGGATCCTTCACGAAGGCACGGGCCACCAGGCACAGCCGCTGCTGACCGCCGGAGAGGCGCAGGAAGGGCTTTTCCGCCAGATCGGCGATGCCGAATTCTTCCATCCAGCGCCGGGCACACGCCCGCTGCTCCTCCGTCGGGCGGCGGTACAGTCCCTCGGTGTCGAACAGCCCGCTGGTCACGATATCCAGGGCGGGCGCATCCGTCTGGAAGGCCCTGTGCAGTTCCGGGCTCACGAAGCCGATGCCCCGCTTGATGTCCCAGATGGTCTCCCCGCTCCCGCGCTGCCGGCCGAACAGCTCGATGTCGCACGCATACGCCATCGGATTGTCCGCACAGATCAGGCTCAGGAGCGTACTCTTGCCGCTGCCGTTGGCGCCGGTCAGCGCCCAGTGCTCCCCCTGCCGCACGGTCCAGTCCAGCCGGTCCAGGATAACGCGGTCCCCGAAACGGACCGTCACGCCGCGCATGCGGATCACGGCCGGCGGAAGCACTGCAGCCAGGTACGCTTCCAGGGGGACTTTCTCCCCGGCTTCTCCGTCCGAGACCGGAATCACATGCGTGATGAAGGACGGGATCTCCGCCTCGCGGGAAAGCACCAGCATCAGCGTCATCGTGCCGGACAGGCCGGCGAGCAGACCGGACAGGCGGGCGCGGGCCACCGGGTCCAGCCCCAGGAAAGGATTGTCGATGACCAGCACGGAGGGACCGTCCAGCAGGACGCGCGTCAGCTGGAACTTGCGCAATTCGCCGGAGGAGAGCGTCACCAGCGGCTTGTCCAGCACCTCCGCCAATCCGAACAGGGCGGTCAGGTCCGCCAGACGCCGCTGCGCCGCCTGCGGATCCGCGCAGGAGGCGGCCAGTTTGCGCAACTGCTCCCCCGCCGAGGGAGGATCGTCCTCCAGAGTGAAGAGGTTCCAGCGCTGCTGCATGAAATAATTGCGGTCGCCGTAGCTGCCGTAGGAATCGCGGAACGCAATGTACCGGGCGCCGGAGCGCCCGGCGAACGAAGCGGCCAGCCGGCTCTTGCCGGACGCGTTGGGTCCCACCAGGGCAATCTGCTCCCCGGGAAGGATATCGGGAAAAGTCGTCATCGGGCCAGGTTTTTCTGATAGACATCCTCGACCACCAGCCCGCAAAGCGTCATGCCGAAAATGGCCGTGATATGGGCCAGCGATCCGTTGATCTGCGCCTTGTTGAACAGGTCCGTCTCGGACACGGCGACGGAGCCGCGGTTGGGCAGCACCTGCTCGTCATAGACGCAGCGGAACTTGTGTCCGGGCCAGGTGTGGTTCTGCTTGAACTTCTTGCGGAGGGCGGCGCCCAGCGGGCAGCCGCGCACGTTCCAGAATTCCGCCACACGCACCTGCGTCGGGTCGATTTTCAGGGCTGCGCCCATGGAGCTGAAGAACACGGCCGGCGTGCGCGTGGCCCGGAGGATCAGTTCGCCCTTGTCCTTGAGCGAGTCGATCGCGTCCAGGATGTAGTCGTAGCCGGCGAGATCGAATTCTTCCGCCGTCGCGGCGCTGAACACCTTCTGCAGGGGAACGATCTGCGCATCCGGCGCGATCTCCAGCAGCCGCTCGCGCAGCGCTTCAACCTTGACCTGTCCCACGGTGCGGGGCGTGGCCATCAACTGGCGGTTGACATTGCTCGGACTGATCCGGTCCGCATCCACCAGCGTCAGGTGTTTCACGCCCGAGCGGACCAGCCCCTCGGCGCACCAACTTCCCACGCCACCCACGCCGAAGAGCGCCACGCGCACTTCGCCCAGGCGCGCAAGCACATCTGCGCCCAGCAGCAACTCCGTCCTGTTGGCATAAACGCTGTCCATACGGAGGACAAATATACACAATTCCCATGGATTTGCCGATGTTTAAAATGCCGTCGAACCCATCCAAAGCACGCCGCGCCAGTTTCTCAACCAAGAGGAAGGCTGCCAGTATTTTAAAACAGCTCCGCTAAAAGAACCATCCACCATGTCGATTCTGTCACCATATCCAAATTCAGAACCAACGAATAAATGACCGTCCAAAAGAGTGGACCCACCTGCCAAATATTGTCGCCACCCCTGCTGCGTGGTAGCACCAGTATTGTCACTCTTGTACCGGGAATACACGTCGTTCAACAAGCCATAACGAAAAACCGCTTTTTCACCACCCATATATCCCGCCGGCGAAGGATATACGCTCCAAATAAAGTCCTCCGCACTGTTTTTGGTCCATGACGAAAAACCGGAACCACGATATACCGTACTCGGAATCATAAAACCATCGTCCTGAATTTTTTTGTATTGTTTATTTCCAAAAGAAGAAGTACCATCAACCCCATAACTAAAAGCTCCCCGCTGATTGGTCGGCAAAGAAGTCACTGCCGCGTCATGGAACGCAATTCTATATTCGAGATAATTATTGACATCCACTCCGCAGACCTTCAAGCAGAACAAGCGTCCGGCATGAGTCATCTGAGTACCCCGCGTGGCAAGCAGTTTCGCTCCGCGGTGTGAGGCCATATAGATCTTGCACGTGGACGTCGTGAAGGTGTACATGGGCACAAGCACGCCCGTATCATACATCAAATTGAAAGTAAACTCATTCGTAAACTCCCGATGATCCCACTGATTCTCGTACTTCACCGTGAAGACCTGATCCCCGTACGGCACCAGCAACTCACCGGGAATCGCCTCGGCACCGTCGAACTTCACCTGGGCCTCCGGATCGAAAAGCCAATGCACATGCATATCATCCGCCGAAAAATCAATCTTAGGCCCGAACTCATGCCCGGCGGCAGACGTAAACGTGATTTTATTCCCGGTCAAAGAGAACTGCAGGCGACTCTTATCCCCGGCCCTGAAATCATACGACACCTTGAAATCCTGCGGCGCAATTTTCTCATTTCCAGAGCCGTCATCATACAACTGGAAATAAGAAGACACATAACCGAAACCACCTCCAGACTGATGGTGGTATGAATGAGTATCACTGCTATTGAAAACACCCGAACGAAAAAGCATCTTAAACCCCTTCACTTCAATATCAAAGGTATTGTTTGCAAACAGACCCGTTGCCGGATTGGCTTGCAGACGGACCTTGCCCATCTTGAGACCATATCTGTCACCATACAAATAATGATTACAATACATATCGTTATAATCCTCCTCCTCCAACTTATGCCCGTCTATCAGGGTCCTTTCAATGAAAATCCCGCCGTCGGCATCAGCGCCCATAGTAGAAGCAAGATACGCCTTCCCGGAAATCGTCTGCGCCGGAACCATAGACACCTTCAATAACGCATCATACAGAACCGGATCGAAATCCGCCTTCTTCAGTTCGGCAGAACCATTGAATGTCTTGTAGAGGCACTTCATGGGCGTTACGGTACCGTCAATATTCAATTCAACTTTACTGCCGCTTGTCCCGTTGATATCGGTCCAGGGGACCCACCTCGGCTCGCTGATCACGATCTCCGCCTCCAGGGAGTCATTGAGATAATCTTCCGAGAAGATCACGATCTTGCCGGGCGTGGACGTCCAGCCATGAGAGGACTGGAACTTGTTCGGATACCAGGCATAGATATCCAATGAACCGGTCATTTTCTGGTTGGCATACGTCGCATTCGCCGGGTCGAGGACCGGACTGGCAGCGCTGCCCGCCACCGTCGGGAACACGGCCGTAGCGCTGTTGCCGGCCTTCCACATCTGGTTGCCGGTCTTGGGACCGCAGTCCGGCTGGATGGCCGCATAACGGATATCCGTGCCGGAGAAACCGGTCACCGTGACCGTGCGCTTCTGCCCCAGGTAGAACTCGTCCGACAGGGACTTCCCGTCAGCGACCTTCAGCACCAGGTCATCGACGAGTTTGATCTTGAACCTGGACTCCGGCGCACCGCCTACGTCCGGCAGGAGTTTCACCGCAAACTCCCGGGTCTCCCCGAGCGTCGCGGCGCCGAACTTCGCCGGGTCCGTCACCGCGAATGTCAGGCGCGCCGAAGCCGCATCCCAGCTCGCGGTGATGCCGCGGTTCGCGAGCCAGTTGTAATCCTCCGTCCCGGGAACCATCAGGTTGGCGAACCAGGCACAGTCAGCCATGTCGTCCATCACGAAATCCCCCGGCTTCTCATGGGCCTTGCCCTTCAGGTAATTGGTCTGCCCGAGATTCGTCGGATTCATATACAGGTAGAACCTGCCCGGACGGGACTTGCGCACGGCAAGCGTACGGGTGGCATTCACCGTCCCGATATCCGTGGTGCAGGCCTCATCCGCCGTGATCCAGAACTTGCGGGAATCCGTCAGGTCCGGCTGCACGCGCCAGTCCGGATGGAAAAGCACGTCCGTGGTGAAGCGCAGCAGGATCTGGTACTTGCGTCCGCGGCGGAGGTTGAAATCCGTCGTCTCGTTGGCGCCGAGATAGAATTGGTAGGTCACATTCCCGCCGAAGCCGCCGGCATCCCGGTCCAGCGTGCCCGTGAATTCCACATAGCTCCCGTAGTCCCGGCATCCGGCCGGGATGCCGGTGTTGGACGGGACCTTGAGCCGGCTCTTCCGGGCGGCATCCGGCTCGGCGGCAAAGGCGGAGGCGGGCGCTTCGCCCTGCATGTTCTCCGGCACGAAGAAGACGAATTCCCCCGCACCGGCGTTGGTCATGGACGGATCCCGGTCGCCTTCTCCCGAATCCGCCGCCTCCTGCGCCTTGACCGGCCTGTCGGAGAAAGGAAGGAGTTTCAGGTTCGCCTGCCGGATCCGGAAGGTCTTGTTGGTAAAGAAGCCCAGTTTGGCCGGATCGCCGCCGTCGAAGGCCGCATGGTCGATCTTCACCACGACCTTGGCGAACATCCAGACCGGCTGCGATTGGGGGACGCTCCGGCCCTGGGCAATCAGGTTGCGGACGTTGACATTCCGCTCCACGCAGCTGAAAGGAATGCCGTACTGCCGCACATCCTCCATCGTTTCCCGGCGCCAGATCCCGTTGAGCGCGCCGCCGTCCAGGCGGTATTCCAGCGCTTCCAGCATGGCTTCGTCCACCGGGAAATCATCTCCCAGGGCATCCATCAGGTTGGCGGCCGCCCCGTCGCTGCGCCGGACGGCCATCAGGTTGCCCAGCACATAGAAGTCGCAGTCAACGAGCGGCACCCGCAGCTTGAGCGGCGTGGTGGAAGCGGCCGCCAGTTCGGCCGGCGTGAAGAAACGGTAGGAATCCAGCTGCCCCGTAGCGGAACGGAACACCAGGAACAACACGCCGCTGCGCCGCTCGTCGTCGGCGCCGGACAGGACCGGCGCCTTGGTGCCCGCGGGATGCCCCATCGACAGGTCGATCGACACGGGCAGTTCGGCATAGGACGCCTCCGGGCCGGGAGACATCATCCTGGTCGGAAGATCCTCCGGAACGCAGCCCGCAAGCACGAGCGGGATGAGCAGCAGGCACACAAGTATTTTCTTGATTCTCATAGTATTACACTTCATATTCATGTCAGATCTCGATATTCCGATACGTATCGTCTCCCGTCCAGTCGAGCACTTCGACACGGATCTCGGCGGCGGTGAATCCCACGCGGACGGCGATATCATCCAGATTTTCGCGTTTCCAGTCATAACCGGCCGCTTCGAAGCGGCTGCCCAGGTCCAGCACATAGTCCGTCCTCCCCTCCGTCTCGCTTCCGGCGTCCGGCAGGAAGATTTCGAGCATCAGTTTGTTGTCCTCCTGGCGCGGGATGACGCCGTACCATTCTCCGACCGAATTCGGCCCGACCGGACAGCTGTAGGCACCTGCGACAGGCTTCATCGTGTAGATATCCAAGCCGTTGCATCCCGCCTTGATACGGAAGCGCCAGGGATAGTCGGGCGGCGCCACAGGGCTCTCGTCAAAGAGGAATTTCACCAGGCAGTACTGTTTGTGCGGGACCGCATCGATCAGGTATTCGTCCGCACGGACGGAAAAAGATTCTCCATACGACCAGATGAGACCGGCCTGCTTGCCGTACGGGACATACAGGGTCGTCCCCTCGATCCGCTCGTGTTCCAGCCCGCTGAGCACGGCCGCCCGGGCATATTCGCGGGGGCAGGGCTGCAGGAAGCCCTTTCCGATATAGGACAGGAAACTGATTTCTTCCCGCCCGATCGGCTCCACGGCGTGGAAAGACACGACGCCGTCACTGAGCCCCTGCCGGATGAACCGGTCGGTCAGGACCGTGACATACACCGGGCATTCGTCCCGCAGTTCTTTCACGCTGCAGCCCGGGATGAGCAGCAGCATGAAAGCCAGCGCGGGGGCCATCGGTATTCTCCTGATAACCATAAGGCAGGCCCTTGATCAGATTTCACGGTCATAGGTGTCCCCGCCGTCCCAGTCGGAGACCGTGACGACCGGCGTGACATCGTTGAAGGTGACGGGTTTGTTGGGATCCGTCGATCCCGGACGGTGGACGGTCAGGTTCACGTGGTACTGCTTGTTGGAGAGCAGGCCGCCGTTGAGCGTCACGGGATAGTAGTATTTCACCCAGCCGGACGCATACTTGATGGACGCTTCGAGCACCAGCACCGTGGAGCGGGGACTGAAAACGGCATCCTCGCTGGGCGCACAGTTGTTGGGATAGGTATAGAAGGTATGCTTGACCGAGTGGGTCTGTCCGTAATTCAGCAGCTCCTGGCTGAGGTTGTCAAAGAGCAGCGCCGCCCGCGGGTTGGCGGTTTCCGCCCCCAGCCGGGCGTACCAGGACCCGGCCGGCAGGGCGCCGGGCTCGCCGGTCTCGCCGAAATTGACGCTGCCCGGAACATTCATCAGGTACGCCGCCTCCAGCCGGAAGATGTCCGCCTTCTGATAGGCCGGCGAACTGAAATCGTTCTTGACGCTCTCCAGCACGACCGACGCGGCCAGCCGGTGTACCGGAATGCTCACCTGCATGGCACCTTCGGTGAGGGTGATGGCCGGGTCCCGGGATTCCGGATTGCTCCGGCCGATCATCAGCAGTTTGGTCGGGGTAGCGTCCTGCAGCTCGTGCGTCAGGGCCAGGAACTCCGCCTTTGTCTGGACGGCGTCGGCACCGGCCGTACGGTCCTTGGCATCGTTCACGACGGCCCACACCTCCCGACGGCCGGTGGAGCATTTCACCGTGATGCCGTTGTAGGTGCCCGTGGTCTCGCCGAGCGCCTGGTCAAAACCGGCGGATGCGGCGATCTCAAGCACACCGGCGTCACCGCCTTCCCCGGCACGGAAAACGAAGATCTGCACGTTCTGGATGGCCTTTTCGTTGGTCAGGGTCTGGCCGGACACCTTCGTCCCGGGCAGGTCGAAACGGGCGGTCAGCAGGCACTCGCCCGTTCCGGGCGCAGCGGGAATGTCGTCGATGATGTTTTTGTTGCAGGCCGCGGCGCACAGCAGCAGGGCGGCGAGGTAGATGATCTTTTTCATGATGTCTGTTTTGGTATGGGTTAAATGGTTTCAGTATAAACGGAGCCGGTGGTCCAGTCCGACACGGTCACCGTGGCCCGGAGGTCGGCTTTCTCGATCCGGTTGAGCGGTCCGTCCTCGAGGGTGTTGCCGAGCCCGATGATGGTCAGGTTTACCAGGTTGTCGGTATTCCGGACCAGTTTGTTCTTCAGCGGGACCGGATAATAGTAGTCCCTGCCCTTGATCGTGGCGACCACCATCAGCACGGTGCAGGTAGGCACGAAAACCGTCCCGTAAGCCGGGTTGCCCGGCTCCGTCGTGAGGGCGTTCGGCATGGCATAGAAGACCTGGCCGCCGCCGTAGCTTCCCCCATGGTCGATGGGAGCGTTCACGTCATGGTAGGTAAAAGCGCAGCGGGCTTGGTGGCCACCCTGGCCGATGGTGGCCGTTTTGCCGCCGTTGGCCTCGTCCGTACCGTTCTGGTTGTACCAGGTGGCGGCGTCCGCCTGCCCGGCGATGTTCTGGTTGCCCACGACGTTGCACAGGAAGGCCTGTTTGACCGTGATGGGGCCGTAGGGCGACGGCAGCTGGTTGCGGACGGTCCCGAGCGAGATCTTCGCCACGGGGCGCTCCAGGTTCAGCGCGCAGTCCGCGCCCGTCGAAGAAACGACGGTGGCCGTCCCCTTCGCCGTCATGATGAAGCGGGCGTCGCCGTTGTCGGACAGGTCGAAGGTGACCGCCTCCAGTTCCGCGAGCGTGGCCACGGCATTCGCGGCGTTCTGCCGCTCCGGCGGGAGATTGGCGACGGCGCAGACCGTCTTGCCGCCCGTCTTCACGCGGACCGTCGCCTTCCGGGCGGACAGGTCGCCCGCCGTGCACGCATAGGCGACGTCCAGCATGCCGTTGGCGTCAAAAATATAGAACCACAGTGAATGGAGCTGTTTCTCCGGCTCCGTCGCCGCGCCCTTGGTCGCCCGGTCCTCCCAGCTGAGCGTCAGCTCGGAGGAAGCGGAAGGCACCGGCTCCCGGGTGCAGAAGGAGAACAATACGCATGCGGCAACAAGCATGATCAGATACTTGATTTTCATAAGATGATAAGTTTTTGTTTACATTATTGGATCAGGTCTCCCCAATCCTCCTCTTCGGATTCTTTGTGCAGATCGTATTTTTTGATCAGCGCGGCAATTTCCGGATCCAGGTTGCCCCGGCTGACATAACTGCGTTCCTGACGGCAGGCGTTCAGGTAATGCTGCACCGCCTGCCGGTCGTCGCCCCGCCGCGCATGGATCAGCGCCAGCATGTAGTTGACGGGCGCGGTGCGCGGAAGCGGCTCGAGAATCTCATAGGCGGAGGCGTTGCGGTCCAGCGCGACATAGGCGACGGCCGTGTTGTAGTCGTGGTAGGGCGCCAGGAAGGCCAGGGCCGCCTGGTAGTCGTGGTCGCGGATAGCCTGCACGCCTTTCATATAGACGGTATCCAGTTCGGTCGTATGGACCGTATCCTTGACCATGCCTTTCCGGTGCAGGGCGAAGTCGAAGCGCACGGTACGCAGTTTCGGATAATGGGTTTCCAGGACGTGCCTGTACCAGGACTCCCCTTTCATCCGCTTCTCCCGTTCGTCCGGATCGCCGAGGGCGGACAGCTCCAGGTAGCGGGCTTTCTGCGCCGCGTCCAGCAGGGTGTCCGCGTTCACCAGGGCATCCAGCAACGCCCAGTCCTCCCCGCCCGCACGCGCCTTGAAGCGGATTTCACGCGAAGCGCGGGTGCTCTTGCGCACGGAACTCTCGGAGAAGTCGTCCGCAATCAGGATGTACATCCCTTCTTCCCGCCGCACGGAATCCCGCACATAGGAAATGTAGTGCTCGAAATAGTCCGCCGCGGAGCGGGAACGGCGCAGGGTCAGGGCCCGGTTGGCGGCCACGCTGCCTTCCGGCGAAGCCGAAGCGGCGATCGTGACGCTGTCCAGCTCGAAGGTCTCATTGAGCAGCAGGTTGCGGAGATACTCCTTGATGCGGGCGATCTCCCGCGCGTTGCCGCCCAGTTTCTCGTCGATGTCGGCACGGCCGGTCCGGAAATCGATGTTGCAGGCGGTACTCTCCTCCACGTTGCGCGAGATGACCCGCGTCAGGTACCGTTCCGTGCCGTCCACGAAGGCGGACACCGACGAAATGTAGAAGGTCAGCGGCTCGCTGCGCGGAATGGTATAGACCTGCTTTTCCTGCTCGTAGATCTCGCCTGACAGCACGACGTCCACCTTGCGGAGTTTCGGCCGGGTGTTGATCGTCTGGATATAGTTGTAGATAAAGTCTCCGTTGAAGGAGCGGAGGACCGTGTCCAGCCGGATCCCGTCCGTGACGATCGGCGCCTTCACGTAGCGGGAGAACATCCGCTGGCGGCCCGCCTTGAGGCGCTCGTTGCGGCGGCGCAGGAACTTGTTGCTGTAGTGCTCCAGCGCCTCCTGCTCCGTGGCTCCGAAATAGCTCTCGAACACCTCGTCGCTGACATAGGTCGAGTCGTTGCGCAGGGCATAGACCTGGGGGATGTTGCGCTCGAGGAAAATCAGGAAATTCCGCATATCGACGAAACGCAACGTATCCTCGACAATCCGCCGCAGGAAACGCTCGTACTGCTCGTAGCCGCGCAACTGCGCGCGCCGGTAGTCCGCACCCGTGATGACCACGTCTTCGAGCCGCAGGCTGTCCTCCAGCACGAACATGTCGGGATGGAGCCGGAGCTGCCAGCGGGAATCCTGCATCGCCTGCGGGACCACCACCTGGAACTCCAGGTCGATCTTGCCGCCGCGTTCCGCGATATTGCGGAATCTGGCCGTGACATAGGCCGCTTCCAGCCGTTCCGCGGCCACCATGTCGCCCGTGTTCTCGTCCCGGATGGCCTGCATGATGATCATCTCCCGGCCGTCCAGGTCCGTGATTTTCAGCGTATCGCGTTTCGGGATCCTGCCGTCGGACAGCTCGGGCAGGAAGTCATTCTGGCGGGGAAGCTGGAGCGACGCGACGATCCGCCGTCCCTCGATCATGCGCACCTTCCGCTGCGTAGCGCAGCCGTACAGGCAGGCGGCCAGCAGGGCAAGGCCCAACAGGGCTGTAGTCTTCTTCATATGCATCTCGTTCGGGGACAGACGGTTTCAGAAGATGAACTGAAGGGCCACCCGGACCTCGTCCGGCAGGAAGAACGCCTTGGTCCCGGCATCCGTGCGCTGGCCGCAATACGGGCAGGCGTACGTGACGTACTTGGTCATGCCGCCCCAGCCGAACAGGCCGAAATCCACATTCAGCCAGTGGTTGACATGCACGGCGTATCCGCCGCCCAGCGACAGGCCGAAGGCGTCGCCTTCTTCCGTCTCGGGCCCCCGGATGCCTCCGCGGTTGTATTCCTGGTATTGCAGTTTCCCGCCGGCCCACCAGCCCGAATACGTGTACCAGGGCCACCAGCGCGCCCCTACGTAATAGGTCTGCTGACGGGATTCGAACTGGGTGTCCTGGCGGTGGCGCCAGGTCCAGTTGTTGTAGCGCGCCCCGACGCCCAGCGTCCAGTTGCGGTGCACGGAGTACTGGACGCCGGCATTGAGCGTCCCCAGAAAGAGGTAGTCGGCCAGATTCTGCGACAGCGCCAGGCGGGCCTGGTATTCCAGCTCCTCCCGGCCGGCCGCGCCCTCCTGCGGAAGACGCTGCGCCCACAGCGCAGGCGCCGTCCAGCAGGCCAGGAGCGGCAGCAGCAGGAAGAGAAGCCCCCGGCGCCGCTTCGCAGGAGTGATGCTTTCGCAGATCCGGCGCCGGGCGCTTCCCTGAAAGAATCTACATTTCATAAGACATCGGATCAGGATCGTCAATGATTTTGATCTGGTTGGCGATGATGTCCGTGCCCGTCCGGTTGATGCCGTCCACCCCCGTATAGTTGGTGTAGCGGATCCTGCCGGTCACATGCAGTTTCGTCCCCTTGCCGATCCGGTCCAGTCCCTGGATGCTGCGGCCTTCCCAGACCACCACATTGTGCCAGCTGGTGTCGATCACCGCCGCTCCCTCCCGGTCTTTGTAAGCGTAATTGGTCGCCAGGCCGATCCTGGCCATCCTGTTCTCCTCGAAGGTCTGGATCCGGACATTGCCGACGATCCCCCTCAGCTCCACTCTGTTCAATTGTTCCATTTCCGTTTTTCATTTTAAAATTGGGTTGCGGGCATAGCCGGCCGCGCGGTCCGGAGCCCAATGCAAAGGAAAGGCTTTTCGCAAGGACCCTTTCCCGTTTCGGGTCCGGACCGTGCAAAAAAATACGATTCTTTCCCGTTTCGCCGGTTTTTTAAGGCCGCCGAAAGAAAAACGGAAGGAAATGTATGCGCTTTCCGGCACAGTAAGATTTATCCGACGGCCGTAAAATAAAACAGGATCCGTAAAATTCGTACATTTCTCGCGTACGATTCTTACGGATCCTTGGACTTTCCGCCGGAAGGTGTAAACTTTGGCAAAAAACGAAACAGCCATGGCTTACAAACTCCAAAACGAACAGGAAGGGAACTGCCTCCAGTGCGGCACGCTGTTCACCGGCCGCAAGGACAAACACTTCTGCAGTTTAAGCTGCAAGAATGCGTTTCACAACGCCATCCAGCAGGAGAAGCGGCACCGGCGCTCGGAAATCATCGCAGCGCTGTCCGGGAATTATGAAATCCTGGAAGCGCTGCTCAGGGAAAAGCGAACGTCGGCCCCGCTGGCGGACCTGGCGAATCTGGGATTCGATCCCGCCTATGTCACCGGACACCGGAAGGGCCGGTTCGGGCACGACGACTACGCCTGTTTCGACATCTGGTACTACCAGACCGACACACGGGTCTTTAACGTGCGGAGGAAAGCTTCCGACCCACGTTGACCTGGCCCATTTCGAGGCCCCACTTGCCGTCGGTGATGATGGGAACCTTCTTGCCGCGGGCGTTCTCCACATACAGGAAGTCGTCCACGAAGGTGTGCGTGTGGCCGCCGACCACCAGATCGACCCAGCGGGTTTCGGGGATGATCAGCTGGTCCTGGTCGTAACCGGCATGGGACAGGAGGATGATCAGGTCGCACTGCTCGGTCTCATGCAGGTAATCGGCCCAGCGGTTGGTCACCTCGACATTGTCCATCTGCTTCATGCGGGAGGCGATGGTCCGCGTCACGCTGGTGGAGATGTCCGCCTCCAGCCCGATGACGCCGATCTTCAGGCCGGCGCGGTTGAAAACGGCATAGGGCTTGACATACTCGCCGAGTTCGAAAGGACTGAGGTCCAGGTTGGCGCACACGACCTTCGTCTCCGGGCGGAGCATCTTGACGCGCTGCGTAATGGCCTCGATGTCATTGTCGAATTCGTGGTTGCCGAGCGTCAGGCAATCGTACGCGAAGTCGTTGATGGTCTTCATCTCCAGTTCGCCGCCCAGTTCGGTGAAGTAGGGCGTCCCCTGGCTGAAGTCGCCGGCGTGCAGGAGGAGCACGCGGTCGGCGCCGTGGACATTGCGTACGGAATCCACGAACGCGGCACGCTCGATCACGCCGCCGACCCCGTCGTCAGGGCCGCCGCGCAGGGGCTCGAAATGGCTGTGGGTATCGTTGGTGTGCAGGATCACCAGCCGGGGCTGCTGACTGCAGGCGCAAAGGGCCGTCAAGGCGGCCGTCAGGATAATCAGCGTCTTTTTCATATTTAATCCTCCTCCCATTCATCAAAGGTCAAACGTCCGTCGGTGAAGTACTCGACCGGCTTGCCGGCAGCCTGCAGGCTGCGGACATACGGGAGCACGGCGTCGATGACGCGGTAATCCGTCACGGTCACTTCCCGGGCATTCTTGCCGATGGTCAGTCCGTCACCGCCGTCCAGCAGGAAATCCACCGTGGCGACGCCATAGACCTTCTTGGGGTCGATCGGTCTGCCGCCGACGAGCAGGGTGTCGATGTGGTGATCGCGGACCGCCATCTTGACGCCGCCCAGCACGAACGGCCGCGATGCGGCGATGGTCTCGAAGACCGCCTGCAGGTCGGAGCCCTTGAGGGCGACATAGGTCAGGTAGTTGTTGAACGGGAACATCGACACGAAGTCATCCAGCAGCAGATCGCCCTGCGGCAGCGCCACGCGGATACCTCCGAAATTGAGGATGCCCACGTCCACCTTGCGTTTGGTCAGCCGGGCCACGTCCACCATCGTCCGGTCCACCCACCAGTTGGAGAGCTCGCTCTCCGGGGCGGCCGCCGCCATGTCGCGGGTGGCATAGCCGATGACCTGCTTGATCTCCTTCATTTCCGGCTGCACCGCGATGAGGTCGGAGGCCACGCCATAGGTGGCGCTCCCCTTCTGCCAGGCCGTACCGTTCGGGGCGGTGTAGGTATCGCCGTTCACGACGCCGAGGGCCTTGTCCACATTCTCGGCAGTGGGGGCGGTCACGCCGGTCCGGTGGCCGTCCATGCGGTATTTCTCCCACGAATACTCATATTCGTATTGGCAGGAGCAGGCCAGCAGCACGAGGGCCGCCAGCGAAATCAGTCTTGTTTGAACCATTTCCATAAATCTTTCCAGGTGGATTTCTTGCCGAACATCAGGATGCCGACGCGGTAGATCTTGGCCGACGCCCAGGCGCAGAGCACGAAGGTGGCGACGAGCAGCGCCACGGAGAGGATGATCTCCCAGGCGGGCACGCCGAAGGGCAGGCGCGAGATCATGACAATCGGCGAGGTGAAGGGGATAATGGACCCCCAGAAGGCGATCGAGCTGTCCGGCGCGCGGAAGGCATACAGGGCGATGATGTACGCCAGCATCAGCGGAATCGTCAGCGGGATCTGCAGCTGCTGCGTGTCGCCTTCGTTCTCCACGGCCGAGCCGATGGCGGCGAACAGCGAGGCATACAGCAGGTAGCCGAAAATGAAATAGATGAAGAACAGCCCGAGGATCTGCCCGAACGGGAGGTTGCGCAGCGTGCTGACCACGGTGCCCAGCTCGCTCTCGTCGGAGAGCTGCGCCGTCACGGCGTCAAGCTGCTCGCCGTCCACGCCGCCCATCGTGCTGACCAGCTCCGTGGCGTCACCGCCGCCCAGTTTGTCCAGGCCGAACGCGGCGCTGCCGATGCCGATGATGGCCACGGACAGCACGATCCAGAGCAGGAACTGGGTCAGGGCCACGAGGGCGATGCCGATGATCTTGCCGAACATCAGTTCGGTCGCCTTGACCGAACTGACGAGCACCTCCACGACGCGGCTGGCCTTCTCCTCGATCACGGAACTCATCACCATACCTCCGAAGAGGGTGATGAACATGAACAGGAAGATGCCCAGGACCATGGACAGGACGCTATAGACGCCGGCTTCGGAGATCTTCTCCTCGCCGTCGTCACCCAGCGTGTAGGAGCGCAGGCGGACATTGGCCTTGACGTCCTTGAGGATCTGGTCCAGGCCCTCGATGTTGTAGGAGGAGATGCGGTAGTCCTCGACGGCCCGGTTGATCCGGGTGTTGATGTTGTCCGTCAGTTCCATGCCGAAGGGCTTCGGCGAATAGAGATCGGCCGGGACCGTCTTTTCAAGGGTGTCCAGCGCCCCCACGGCGAGCACGCCGTCATAGCCGAGCGTGCCCAGGTTGGCCTTGAGGCTGTCCAGCGGCAGGATGCCCGCATCCACGTAATGGATGGTCTCCGTGTCCGTCAGATAGGGCAGCACGATGCCGGACGCATCCGACACGGCGATGGTCTTGGTCTTGTCCTTGGTATTCATCATCGCCACCATCACGCCGATGGTCAGGCCGGCCACCAGGATGGGGACGAGGAGCGTCGTCCAGATGAAACTCTTTTTCTTGACCTTGTTGAGGTATTCGCGGCTGATGACGATGCCTATGGTTTTCCAGTTCATGCCTTGTCCTCCCCTTCCGTTACGAGTTTGATGAAAATATCGTTCATGCGCGGCATCAGTTCCTTGTAGGAATTGATCTGCACGCCTTCCTTCTCCAGATAGGTCCGGAGCGTCGAGGCGCCGTCCGTCTCACGCGGGAGCACCTCCGTATGACGGCCGTCGGCGTCGGTCCAGACCAGCTCGACGTTGTTGTTGCCGTATTTGCGGCGGATCTCCTCCACGCCCCCGGTGATGACCAGCCGGGACTTGTTGATGAGGGCGATGTTGTCGCACAGCTCCTCGACCGACTCCATGTTGTGGGTGGAGAGGATGACCGTGGCGCCTTCGTCCTTGAGCCGCAGGATCTCCTGGCGGATGACCTCGGCGTTGACGGGATCGAAGCCGGAGAAGGGTTCGTCCAGGATCATCAGCGACGGGCGGTGCACCACGGTGGTGATGAACTGGAGCTTCTGGGCCATGCCCTTGGAGAGCTCCTCCACCTTCT
>CAMHIP010000013.1 GCA_946185205.1 uncultured Bacteroidales bacterium
TCCTGACCGACATCCTCGGCGACGAGGACCACCTCGGCGACATGGACTTCAAGGTGACCGGCACGGCCGACGGCATCACCGCCACCCAGATGGACATCAAGGTGGACGGCCTGTCCTACGAAGTGCTGGAGAAGGCCCTTGAGCAGGCCCGCCAGGGACGCATGCACATCATGGGCGAGATGATGAAGACCATCAGCGAGCCGCGCGAGGACTACAAGCCGTTCGTGCCGCGCATCGTCCAGCTCCGCATCGCCGCCGAGTTCATCGGCGCCGTGATCGGCAAGGGCGGCGAGACCATCCAGAAGATCCAGAAGGAGACCGGTACCGTCATCAACATCGACGAGGAGCCGATCCCCGGGACCAACCTCACCGAGGGCGTGGTGGATATCGCTTCCGACAACGCCGAGAACATGCAGAAGGCCCTCGACTGGATCAAGGGCATCTGCGCCGTTCCCGAGGTCGGCAAGGTCTATCACGGCAAGGTCGTGAGCATCCTGGAGTTCGGTGCCTTCATCGAGATCCTGCCGGGCAAGGAAGGCCTGCTGCACGTCTCCGAGATTGCCTGGAACAAGACCGAGAAGGTCGAGGACGTGCTGTCCGTCGGCGACGAGGTCGATGTCAAGCTCCTCGAGATCGATGCCAAGACCGGCAAGATGCGCCTGTCGATGCGTGCCCTGACCGAGAAGCCGGAGGGCTATGTCGAGCCCAAGGGCCGTGGTGACCGCGGACCGCGCCGTGAAGGCGGCGACCGTGGCCCGCGCCGCGAAGGCGGTGACCGCCGGGGTAACGACCGGGGTGAGCGTCATGGTTCCGACCGCGGCGAGCGCCGCGAAGGCGGCCGCGACAACCGTCGCGACAACCGCCCGCGCCACAACAACGGCCCGCGCAACGAGGCTCCCGCCCCGTCCTTCGACGACTTCAAGGAGACGGTGGACGAGGTCTTCTAGCGAAGACGAGTGACCGGTAAATCGCTGCCGGTCAATACATTAAAAAACTTCGGGTATCCGAAATGGACACCCGAGGTTTTTTATTTGGCTGATAATGCGAAGCTTACGCGCCACCGCCTTATTCAGCGGCCGACAGCGTGACGGAGGCGCCCTGCAGCAGCGGGGCGCTGAAGCGGACGGTGACGGGGCCGGAGCCGGTGGCGCGGAGATAGGCGAGCAGCCGTCCGCGGTAGGCGCGCTGGACGTTGTCCGTGTAGTTGCCCATATCGCGGTTGTCACTGCCCTCCAGGCCGAGCAGGACGGCGGGACCCTCGACGGTGCAGGTGATCTCGTTGTCCGCGAGCGGCACGAAGTTGCCGTTGTCGTCCAGTACTTCGACGGTCAGGTGCGCGACGCCGCCTTCCCGCAGCGCCGTGCGGTCTGCGCTGACACGCAGGGACTTGGGCCGCAGGGAGGTCGTGATCTCATAGGAGGATTCCTCCTTGCCGGAGGCATCGTAGCCGACCGCGCGGAGCGTGCCGGGGGCATAGGGGACGTCCCAGCCGATGATGCCGGTTTGCCGGTTGTAGTCCTGCCGCTCCCCGACCTGCTTGCCGTTGAGGAAGAGGGCGGCGCTGGCGGCATTGGTGTAGCAGACCACGCGGACGGTCTGTCCGGGCTCGTAGTTCCAGCTGTCCCAGGCGTCGGTGGTGTCGCCGCGCGCTCGCCCGCCGGGGCGGGGAAGACTCGTGCCGAGGTAGCAGACCGGGCTTTCGCTCCAGAGCGAGGCGAAGAAACGGCCGCGCGGCTTGGGGAAGCTGCCGAAATCCAGCAGGCCGCTGTAGAAGCCGCGGGACGGCCAGGCGTTGGATTCGCCGAGGTAGTCGGTGCCGGTCCAGATGAACATGCCGGAGATGAAGTCGTGGTCGGTCACGGCCTTCCAGGCGGCATAGTTGCCGCTGTTCTCGGAGCCGTAGATGATGCGCTCCGGGTAGGTGGCGTGGTCGGCGTCGTAGCGGCTTTCCGTGTAGTTGTAGCCCACCACATCGACGGCTTCCGGGTAGGCGGTCTGGTTGGACATCGCCACGCCGGCCAGGGCGCCGGTGACGGGTCGGGAGGTATCGACGGAACGGACGGCGGCGGCGAGCCGCTGTGCGATTTCGCCGATGCGCTCGGCGCGCGGGGCGTCGGGATTGTAGCCGCCGTAGGCCGGCTGCTTGAAATCGTCGTTGCCGCCGTCGAGGATCGGATGCGAGTAGGGATCGTTGGGGTAGTCCACCTCGTTGCCGATGCTCCAGAGGATGATGGAGGGGTGGTTGCGGTCGCGGCGGACCATGTCGCGCACGTCGGTCTCGCCCCATTCGTTGAAGAAGTCGAAGGTGCCGTCCAGGGCGGGCGTGCCCACGTTCCAGCCTTCCACCCATTTGCGCTTGGGGAATTCCCATTCGTCGAAGGCCTCGTCCATCACCAGCAGGCCGAGGCGGTCGCAGAGGTCGTAGAAGACGGGCGCCTGCGGGTTGTGGGAGGTGCGGATGGCATTGACGCCGATGGCCTTGAGGTTGCGCAGGCGGCGTTCCCATACTTCTTCGGGCACGGCGGCTCCGAGCACGCCCGCGTCATGGTGCAGGCACACGCCCTTGATCTTGCGGGTGCGGCCGTTGAGGGCGAAGCCCTTGTCGGCGTCGAAGCGGATCTCGCGCAGGCCGACGAAGGTCTGCATGCGGTCGAGCACGGTCTTGCCCTCGACGATCTCCGCTTCCAGCGTGTAGAGATACGGATCGTCCAGGTCCCAGCGATGCGGCCGGGCGAGTTTCAGGTCCACGGTCTGCGATGCGGAGGCCCTGGCGGCAGCCCTGGACACGATGGCGCCGGAGGCGTCCCGCAGGGTCAGCCGGAGCTGCGCCTTGCGTCCGTCCAGCCCTTCGATGGCGGCATCGACGGCGATCACGGCCTGGCGGTCCGTCAGCGTACGGGCCTGCCAGCCCACGCCCCACTGGGCGAAATGCACCGGACCGGCGCTGACCAGCCACACGTCCCGGTAGATGCCGGACCCGGTGTAGAAGCGGGAGTCGGCGATGCGGCTGTGATCGACCCGCACGGCGAGCACGTTCTGCCCGTCGCGCCGGAGCCAGGGGGTCAGGTCATACAGGAAGGAGATGTAGCCGTTCGGGCGCTCCCCGAGCAGGTGGCCGTTCAGCCAGACGCTGCTGCGGTTATAGACGCCTTCGAAATAGATGTACAGCTGCGCGGCGGTCAGATCCCGGCCGTCGAAGGTCTTGCGGTACCAGCCGATGCCGGCGGGCAGGTAGCCGGTGCCGCTGGCGTTGGCGGGCGATAGCGTGCCTTTCACGGACCAGTCGTGGGGCAGGGTGACGGCCTGCCAGCGGGAGTCGTCGAAGCCGTCGGCGACCGCTTCCGGGGTGTCGCCGAGGTGGAAGCGCCAGCCGTTATCGAAGCGGACGGCGTCGCCGAAAGAGACCTGCGCCATCGCGGAAAGGGTGGCCAGGGATGCCAGAAGGCTGATAAGGAGTCGTTTCATGTGGCGTAATCGTAGGATGAAACTTATCGGACAGACGGCCAGCCGTCGGACGACCAGCTCAACTTTTTGACCAGCAGTTTGGACCGGTAGTCCGCCTGGGAATCATAGCCGTGCAGGAACATATAGTCTTGATTGTCAAAGGTCACGACGGCACAGTGGCCCATGCCGGAGTAGCGTCCGTCACCCCCGGCGACGAGCGTGCCGCCGCCCTGCATCAGGGGCATGCCGTCCCGGTCGATGTACGGCCCCTGGACCTTCTCCGAGCGGCCGACGACCACCTTGTAGGTGCTGTTCTTGCCCCGGCAGCAGAGGTCGTAGGAGACGAACAGGTAGTAGTATCCGCCGTGGCGGAAGATGAACGGGGCCTCCACGGCGCCGTTGCCGGCGTCAAAGTCGGATCCGCGGGGATCCAGCTTGAGCCCGTCCGCACCGCCGGCGATGATCGGGGCCGTCCCTTCCGGGCGGCGGCAGAGCGGATACCACTCCTGCGGCTCGGCCATCTGGAGCATCGTCTCGTCCAGCTTGAACATCTTGATGCCGCGCCAGAAGGAGCCGAAGCAGAGCCAACCGGTGCCTTCCTCATCCACGATGACGTTGGCGTCGATGGCGTTCCATTCGTCCCTGCCCGGGATGGACTCCACAATCATCCCGTGGTCCACCCATTTGAAGTCGGGCGAATCCGAGTTGAGGGTCTTGTTGGTCGCGACGCCGATGGCGGAGATGTTCTTGCCGAAGACGGAATAGGAGTAGTAGATGTACCACTGCCCGTTGATGTACTGGATGTCGGGCGCCCAGGGCATCCCGCGGAAACCTTTCCTGGCGGCCCATTCCGGGGTCTCGGGCAGCACGCGGTCCTCGAAGCGCCAGGACTTCAGGTCGGCGGAGGACATCACGGTCAGGCCGGTCGTGAAGACGTAGTAGCGGCCGTCGCAGAAAGCGGCCACCGGATCGTGGGCGTCGGGGTTCTCGACCACGGTGCCGCGGCGGGGTCCGCGGGGCTGCGCGGAAAGGGTCAGCGCGGCCAGCAGGCCGGTGAGGACAAGGATTCTCTTGAGCATAGACAATAGGTTAACGGGTGAAACATGGTTTTATCGTCCTACGAAGTTAGTGAAAATTATCTGGCTCTGAAAGTGATTTCACTGCCTTGCAGGCCGGGGGCTTCCGCTTTGACGGTGACGGTGCCTGCCTGGTCGGCAGCGAGGATGGCCAGCGCCATGCCGCACCAGGTGTCACGTTCGGAGGATTTTGTCGGGGAGAGGTCGCGCATGTTGCCGCTCTCCATGCCGATCACTCTCGCACCGCTGACCGTCAGTTTGACGTGGTCGGTGGCATTCTTGCACAGGTTGCCGTCCTTGTCCAGGATTTCGACCGTGACGTGGGCCACGTCATCCGGATTGGTGGTGAACTCGGGCCGGTCGACCGACAGGCGGATCCGCGCCGGATCGCCGAAGGTGCGGACCACTTCCGTGACCTGCTTGCCGTTCTTGACGCCGACGACCTTGACCTCACCGGGCTGGTATTCGACGTCCCATTCCAGGTGCAGTTCCGTGGTCGTCCCGCGGTAGTTGCGGCCGTTGCCCTGGCCCCAGCCCCGGGTGAGGCCGAAACGCGGGAACTCGACGCCCTTGCGTCCGTAGGACTTGCCGTTGACGAAGAGTTCGACGCTCTCGCAGTTGGTGTAGCAGCCCAGGCGCATGATCTCGCCCTCGTGACCGGGGAAGTTCCAGTAGGGGAGCAGATGGAGCACGGGCTCGTCCGTCCAGATGCTCTTGAAGAACCAGTAGCCGTCCTTCTTGAAGCCGCAGTTGTCGAGGTAGCCGGACCCGGCGCCCTTGGAGGGCCAGCGGGTCTCGCCGTAGTAGTCGATGCCGGTCCACATGAAGTCGCCGATCACGTAGTCGTAGCGGAGGGTGAATTTCCAGCGCTCCTCGGTGTCGAGGTTGCCGATGCCGCGGCCGCCCCACATGTAGTTGCCGCGGCTGCCGCCGTTGCCGCCGGATTCGGTGGCCACGACGCGCCGGTTCGGGAACGCGGCCTTGTCGATCGCGTACATCAGCTCCTTGCGCTCGCGCCAGCGGTCGGGATAGTTGTAGCCTACGATGTCGTTCTCGAAGGCGGCGAGGTACTCGGGCGTAGCCGGCGTGTTGGAGGCGATCTCGTCGTTGCCGGCCGTCACCAGGCGGGTGGGATCCAGCTTGTGGCACAGGGCGATCATCTCGCGGGCGAGGCCCGGACCCACCTCGGTGTACTGGTCCTTGATCTCGTTGCCGATGCTCCACATCACTACCGAAGGGTGGTTGCGGTCGCGCTTGACCATGGCGGTCAGGTCGCGCTCGTGCCATTCGTTGAAATAGAGGTTGTAGTCGTAGGGATTCTTGGGGGCCACCCACTGGTCGAAAGCCTCGTCCATGACGAGCATGCCGACGCGGTCGCAGGCGTCCAGGAAGGTCGGGTCCGGCGGGTTGTGGGCGGTGCGGATGGCGTTGCAGCCGCCGCTCTTGAAGATCTCGAGCCGGCGCTCCCAGACGCGGGCGGGGACCGCCGCGCCCACGGCGCCTCCGTCGTGGTGGACGTTGACGCCGTACATCTTGACGTGCTTCCCGTTGAGCAGGAAACCTTTGTCGATGTCGTACTCGATGGTGCGGATGCCCAGCACGTCATCGACCCGGTCCAGCTCCTTGTTCCCGTCGAGGATGACGGAGCGCAGCGTGTAGAGGTAGGGATTGTCCAGGTCCCAGAGGGTCGGATCGTCCACGACGAGGGTCTGGACGACCGGGTGCTTGGTCCCGGCCAGGATCTCTACGACGACGGAGGTGTCGGCGACCTGCCTGCCGTCGGCATCCAGCAGGATGTGCCGCACGGTCCCGTTGAGGCGGTTCTTCAGGTCATTGACGACGGATGCCTCGATCCGGATGACGGCCTTTCCGTCCCGGACCTCCTGCGTGTGGTTGAACACGCCCCACTTCTCGAAGTAGGTCTTGGACGTGGCCACCAGCCTCACGTGGCGGTAGATGCCGGAGCCGCTGTACCAGCGGGAGTTGGGCTGCACGGAATTGTCCACGCGCACGGCGATCACGTTGCCGGAGGCCTTCAGGTAGGGGGTCAGGTCGTAGGAGAAACTGGAGTAGCCGTAGGGCCAGGTCCCCAGTTCGTGGCCATTGATCCAGACGGTGCTGTTCATGTAGACCCCGTCGAACTCGATGGAGTAGTTCTTGTCCCTGCTGTATCCCGGGACGTCGAAATGCTTGCGGTACCAGCCGGTCCCCGTCGGGAAATAGCCGACCGCGCCGCCGCCGGGTGCGGACTCGACGGGGTCCAGCTCGATGCTCCAGTCGTGCGGGAGGTCGAGGCTGCGCCAGGAGCGGTCGTTGTAGGAGGCGGACTGGGCGTTCTTCGGGTCGCCGAGGCTGAAGCGCCAGTCCGCATCGAAAGCCGTGGTCTCCCGGGACTGGGCTGCGGCCGTGGCGCACAGGCCGAGGAGCAGAAGGGCGGAAAACAATACCTTTTTCATCATCATATTCATTAGAGGATAGGGTGTTATACAATGAGTCCGATACAAAATTAATCTTTCGGTCCGAAAAACAAAACGGATCCGCCCTCCTTCCGATCCCGGTCACGCAAGAGTGTCAGCAACTGTCCTTTTTGTGTCAATCCTTTTGGCCGGGATTTAGGAACTTTGCAGAAACATTAGAACGAACATGCTTATGATGACCACGAAACGCATTCCTGCGCTGCTTACGCTGGCAGTGCTCCTGCCGTTGGCAGCCCTGGCGCAGCCCCGCCAGAACAACCTCACCGTCGTCCCACCGCCCGCCCGGATCGTCTCCCCGGTCATCGACGGCGCCAAGACCACCTTCAGCATCTCCGCTCCGCAGGCCATCACCGTCAGCCTCCACGGCTCCTGGATGAACCCGGACGACAACTGCTACGGACCGCTGGTCCAGGACACGCAGGTCGGTGTGATCCCGATGACCCGCGGCGAGAACGGCGTCTGGTCCTGCACCATCGACACGCCGGCGCCGGAACTCTGGACCTACAACTTCTATATCGACGGCGTCTACGTACCGGATTTCGCCAATCCGCTCATACAGCGGGACGGCACGCGCCTGCTCAGCATCTTGCTGGTCCCGGGCAAGCTCTCCGAGAACTATGCCGGCGCCACGCAGCACGGCAACCTCAATATGGTCTGGTACGACTCGCCGACCCTTGGCTTCGAGCGCCGCATGTACGTGTACACGCCCTATGGCTATGAGGCCAAGGCCAACCAGAAGACCAAGTACCCGGTCCTCTACCTGCTCCACGGCGGTGGTTGCGACGAGGATACCTGGGAGTCGATGGGCCGCGTGACCGCGATCGCGGACAACCTGATCCAGAAGGGCCTCGCGAAGCCGATGATCATCGTGATGCCGAACGGCAACGCTTCCCAGTCGAGCTCCCCGTTCCTGCAGATCTCGGCGCCCGCGGATGCCGCGGCGGCCGCGCGCCAGAACCGCAACGGCTACATCCACTCGCTGGTCAAAGATATCATCCCCTACATCGAGTCCCACTACCGCGTGGTCCCGAAAGCGGACTACCGGGCCGTCTCCGGCCTGTCGATGGGCGGCGGCCACACCCTCTCCGTCACGGCCGAGTACCCGGGCACCTTCTCCTATATCTGCCCGATGGGCTGCGGAGGCAACCGCAACGAAGACTTCGTGAAGGGCCTGCTCGGCATCAAGAAAGCCGGCTACAAGCTCTACTGGCTGGCAGCAGGTACGAGCGACTTCGCCTATCCGGGCGCCAAGGTGCTCGACGAGGTGCTGACCGAGAACGGCATGCCGCACACCTTCTATACGAAGAACGGCGGCCATACCTGGAGCAACTGGCGCATCTTCCTGAACGAGATGCTGCCCCTGCTCTTCAAATAACCACCACGACCAACCATAATCCGTTATAAGATGAGAAAAAAAATCCTCTTTTTGCTGGCTGTCATGCTGGGGCTGCTCTCCGCACGGGGAGCCGCCGCGCAGCAGACGCCCTATTTCTGCATCGGAGCGGACGTGTCCGAAATCCCTGCGATGGAGGCGCGCGGCTCCAAGTTCTACGATGTGGACGGGACCGAGAAGGACCCGCTCCGGATCATGGCGGACCATGGCTTCAACGTGATCCGCCTGCGCCTGTTCGTCAACCCGGAGGCTCCGCGCGGCTATTCCCGTGACGGCTTCTGTGGCACGGAGAGCACCATCGCCTTCGCCAAGCGCATCAAGGCGGCGGGCATGCAGTTCGCGCTGAATTTCCACTACAGCGACACTTGGGCCGACCCGGACAAGCAGTACAAGCCCTCCAAGTGGGAAGGCCTGACCGGCAAGGCGCTGGAGGACAAGCTCTACCAGTACACCAAGGAGACCCTGCAGGCCTTCAAGGCGGCCGGCGCGGCTCCCGAGATCGTGCAGGTGGGCAACGAGATCAGCCACGGCATGGTCTGGCCGGAAGGCAAGGTGATGGACGACGCCACCGAGGCGAACTGGGCCGCTTGCATGGGCCTCTACAAGGCCGGCCAGCGGGCCGTCCACGAAGTGCTTCCGGACGCCAAGCTGCAGATCCACCTCGCCCTGGGCGGCGAGAACACGCTCTGCCGCGACTTCCTCGACCACATGGTCAAGTACGGGGCGGACTTCGACATCATCGGCCTGTCCTACTACGAGCGCTGGCACGAGACCTACAACGACATGAAGGCCAACATCTACGATCTGACGGCGCGCTACGGCAAGCCGGTCAACATCTGCGAGTACGGGGCCAATGCCGACAACATCAAGGTCATCAACGACATCGTGCGCGCGACGCCGAACCATCTCGGCAACGGCACGATGGCCTGGGCGCCGACCCGCACGCTCTTCCCGCGCGACGGCCGCGCCGACCGCCAGATCTTCGGCATCTACGAGCAGATCAAGAAGCAGTATGCCGACCCGAAGAAGCAGCCGCTCTACATCGCTCCCTACAAGCCGCAGGTCACCTTCTCCGAGCCGATCATCGGGGCGGATATCTCCTGGGTGCCCCAGCAGGAGGCCGCCGGTGTCAAGTTCTCCGACAAGGGCGTGCAGAAGGATGTCCTCGAGATCCTCAAGGACCACCACTTCAACTGGATCCGCCTGCGCCTCTTCGTGGACCCGACCGCCGAGAACGGCTACTCCAAGGACGGTTTCTGCGGCCTGGAGCAGACCCTGGCGATGGCCGCCCGCATCAAGGCGGCCGGCATGAAGTTCCTGCTGGACTTCCACTACAGCGATACCTGGGCCGATCCGGGCAAGCAGTTCAAGCCTGCTTCCTGGACGCAGTCCGGCTCCGGCCTCGAGGGGCAGGTCTACTCCTACTCCGCCGAGGTGGTCCGCCGCTTCATCCGGGAGGGTCTCCGTCCGGATATGGTCCAGGTCGGCAACGAGGTCAACAACGGCATGGTGTGGCCGCAGGGCAAGGTCGAGGACGGCAAGTACGAGTCCTTCGCCGTGATGATCCGCTGCGCGAGCGCCGGCGTGCGCTCCGTCGACCCGTCCATCCCGGTGATGATCCACATCGCCTGCGGCGGACAGAACGACAAGTCGGTCGAGTTCTTCGACAAGATGCTCGCCCGCGACGTCAAGTTCGACGTGATCGGCCAGTCCTACTACCCCAAGCATCACGGGACCCTGGAGCAGCTGAAATCCAACATGAACGACATGGCCCGGCGCTACGGCAAGCCGGTCGTCGTGGTGGAGTACCAGGACTACCGCCGGGAGGTCAACGACATCGTGAAGGCGATCCCGGGCGGCCTGGGCGCCGGCACCTTCATCTGGGAGGCCACCAGCCCGATGTGGGGCGGCCTCTTCGACAAGGACGGCAAGACCACCGACCTGATGAAGGTCTACGACGATTTCTACAAGACGCTTCGCTGATAACCAAAATCCATAATTGATCGCAATATGAAGAAAATTTCACTTCTCATTCTGTCCATGGCCCTGCTGCTTGCCGGCAGCCAGGTGCTGTCAGCGCAGACGAAGACGCTCAAGGGCGTCGTCGTGGATGCGGGCGGCGTGCCCGTGATCGGCGCTGCCTTGTATGAAGAGGGACAGCAGAGCCGTGGCGTCACGACGGACGTGGACGGCAACTTCTCGCTCGTCGTCTCGGGGACGGATGCCCCGGTGACGGTGGTCTGCCTGGGATACCAGACGCGGATCATCCCGGCCTCCTCGGCTGAATTCGCCAACGGACGCGTGGTCCTGTCGGATGACCAGATCCAACTGGAAGACGTGGTCGTCATCGGTTACGGTACGGTCCGCAAGAGCGACATGACCGGCTCCGTGGCCGCCGTCAAGGCGGAAGAGATCAACCGCGGCGCCGTGTCCAGCAGCTACGAGCTGCTCCAGGGCAAGGTCTCCGGCCTGCTCGTCCTGCCCGACGGGACGCTGCGCGTGCGCGGCATCTCCTCGCTGAACGCTTCCAACAGCCCGCTGATCGTGGTGGACGGCGTGCCGCTCAACGCGAACGGCCTTTCGTCCATCAACCCGGACGACATCGACTCCTTCTCCGTCCTCAAGGACGCTTCCTCCGCCGCCATCTACGGCTCCCGCGCCGCCTCCGGCGTCATCCTCGTGACGACCAAGAAGGCGAGCGCCAGCCGCAAGCCGCGCGTCTCCTACAGCGGATCCCTGAGCCTGAGCCACTATATCGGCCGCGAAGACGTCATGTCCGCCAGCGAGTACCGCAGCTTCATGAAACAGCTTTATGCTGACCGTCCCGGCTCCCTGGCCGCCGCCGAAGCCCTGATGGGCGACGCCGACACGGACTGGATCAGCCTCGTGACCCGCATGGGACAGCGCTCCACACACAACCTCAGCATCAGCGGTACGACCCTGAAGGGACACCTCCCGTACCGTGTCTCGCTCGGCTACGTGCAGAACCAGGGCCAGACCCTCGGCTCCTGGAGCCACCGCCCCACGGTCAGCGTCTCCCTGACGCCGACCTTCCTGCAGGACCACCTGCGCGTCTCCCTGATGGCGAAGGTCAACACTTCCTTCTCCGACCCGGGCAGCGCCAGCTACGGCTCGGCCGCGAGTTTCAACCCGACCCTGCCGGTGTACTTCCTGAACGCCGACGGGTCCATCGACTATGACACCAACTACGGCTACTACATCGACTCTACCGGCCGCGGGGACGACCTCGTCCCGGGCGCCGGCGCTTCCACCAACCCGATGCAGTACGTGACCTCCCTGCGGAACCCGCACAACCTGGGCTGGACGCTCAGCAGCGTGATCAACTACAAGGTCCACGGCCTGGAAGACCTGGAGTTCAACCTGCGCACCAGCACCGACCGCCGCTCCAACGACAACTGGACGCGCAGCATGCCGGGCTACTGGGGCCTGATCAACGACAGCGTGGCTCCGAAGGTGGGTCTCTACACGCTCAGCGACGGCTTCAACATGAACGACATGCTCGAGTTCTTCGCCAACTACAAGCACGATTTCAGCGGACACCGCATCGACGTGATGGCGGGTTACTCCTATGAGCATTTCTACAACTACAACCACAGCGAGCAGCACTACAACGACGACTACGTCAACGAGGCCAAGGGCGTGAACGTCAAGAAGGACGACCTCTACGGCAGCATCACCAGCCACGGCGAGGAGCACTTCCTGGTGTCTTTCTACGGCCGCGTGAACTACTCCTACAAGGGTCGCTATCTCGCCACGTTCACCCTGCGTAACGACGGGTCCTCGCGCTTCGCGCCGGACCACCGCTGGGGCCTGTTCCCCTCCGCCGCGCTGGCCTGGAACATCAAGGAGGAGCCTTTCTTCAAGAATGTCCGGGGCGTGGACGAGCTCAAGCTCCGCTTCGGCTGGGGCGTGACCGGCCAGGAGAGCGGCATCGCCAACTATTCCTACCTGGCCAACTACAAGATGTCCACCGGTACGACCTCGAAGTACAACATGGGTTCCGACGGCCGCGTGTTCAACCTGACCCCGAGCGCCTACGATCCCAACATCAAGTGGGAGGAGACCATCACGACCAACGTCGGCGTGGACTTCAGCTTCGCCAAGGACCTCGTTTCCGGTAACCTCGACCTGTACCGGAAGGACACCAAGGACCTGCTGAACACCGTGCTGATCCCGATGGGCGCCAACTTCTCCAACGAGCTGCTCACCAACATCGGCAGCATGTCCAACAAGGGTATCGAACTCGGCCTGAACTTCAACCCGGTCCGCAACCGGATCTCCAGCCTGATGATCGGCACCAACCTGACCTTCCAGGATACGAAGTTCACCAAGCTGACGGTCGGTGACGAGAGCGTCAACAAGGACTACTACATCCAGACGGGCGGCATCGGCGTCGGCACCGGCGGCTACTCGCAGCAGCACCGCGTGGGCTATGCCCCGCGCACGTTCTTCTTGTACCAGCAGGCCTATGATTCGGACGGCAAGCCGATCCAGAACGCCTTCGTGGACCGTGACGGCGACGGCATGATCACGGACAGCGACCGCTACCTGACCGGCAAGAGCCCGCTCCCGTCCTTCTTCTACGGCCTGCGCCTGAAGTACAACTACAAGAACTGGGACTTCGGCTTCAACGCCCATGGCTCCGTCGGCAACTGGGTCTTCTGGAACTACCACCAGAACAACTCCACCGTGGCCAACGACTGGATCAACTACAGCCACCTGTACAACTACCGCAAGATCGTGAACCGGACCGGCTGGACCAATACCAACATGATCGCCCAGAGCTACTCCGACTACTTCCTGCACGATGCGTCCTTCTTCAAGATCGACGACGTCAACATCGGCTACACCTTCCCGAAGATCTTCGGAAGCGCCCGCCTGCGCCTCGCCCTGTCTGCCAACAACCTGCTCGTCATCACCAAGTACCCGGGCGTGGATCCGGAGATCGGCGAGGGCGGCATCGACGGCAGCGGCACCCCGAGGTCCCGGGTCTACTCCCTGCGCGTGAATCTTAACTTCTAATGATGCCCAGAATATGAAAAAACTGATATACATTGCTTTGGTGATTGCCACGGGCCTGCTTGCCGCATCCTGCGTCAAGGACTTGGACGCCTATCCTTTCAACGAGGATGACTTCACCTCCGAGAACGCCTACGGAAGCGACTATGCGAACTATGTCTCCGGCCTGGCCAAGATCTACCGCTGCTTCAACAACACCTCCGACCTCCAGGTCGAGGACGGCGGCGCCTCCGAGCTGGTGCGCGCCTTCTGGTGCGTCCAGGAATGCTCCACGGACGCCTGCAAGAACGACTGGGAGAAGGACTCCTGGACCCAGGACATCAACAAGAACACCTGGTCCACGGCGGACAACGCCGCGTCCTATGCCCTCTACTGCCGCACCCTGCACGGCATCACCTATGCCAACGAGTTCCTGCGCCAGACCACGGACGACAAGCTCTCCGCGCGCGGCTGTGCGGATGATGTCGTCTCGAAAGTGCACTCCCTGCGTGCCGAGGCCCGCTTCCTGCGTGCGGTCATGTACTGGATGGCCATCGACACCTTCGGCGACGTGCCGTTCGTGACCGAGGAGTCCGATTTCGGCGCCGTCTCGCCTGAGGTGAAGCCCCGCGGGGAGGTGTACGACTTCATCGTCGAGGAACTGACCGAACTGGGCGCCAGCCAGGACATGCCGGCCGCCGGCTCCAACTATCCGCGCGCCGACAAGGGCGCCGTGATGTCCCTGCTCTCCCGCGTGTACCTCAACGCCCAGGTCTACAACAATACGGTGGATGCCAAGGGCAACGTCACCAAGAAGGGCGATGCGAAGTGGAAGGAGTGCATGGCTGCCTGCGAGGAGGTCTTCAAGATGAATTACGACCTCTGTGACAAGTATTCCGACCTCTTCCGCGGCGACAACGGCGAGAATCCGGAGACCCGCAAGGAACTCATCTTCGCCATCGACTACGATGAAATCAGCATGAACAGCTGGGGCGGCACGATCTTCCTGGCGCAGTCCTGCTTCACCGTGGGCGACGACCGCGATGCCAACGGCAACCAGCAGTATTCGCTGGGCGTCGCGGACGGCTGGGCCGGTATCCGCATGCCTTCCGAGTACGTGTTCGACTACTTCGGCGTCACTGTCCCGGAGGACGGCTACGACGATGAGGGCAAGTACACGGGCGTGTACAACTACACGGACGACCGGGCTTCGATGTTCTACATCAAGGGACACAAGGAGCAGATGACCAACCTGGCCGAGTTCACCCAGGGCTGGAGCTACTACAAGTACAACAACATCCCGCACGACATGACCCGCGAGGAGTTCGCCAGCTCCGCCCGCAGCTACGGTACCGCCAGCGCCAAGGCCGGCATCGACTATCCGATGATCCGCCTGGCCGAGGTCTATCTCAACTATGCGGAGGCCTGCGTCATGGACGGCCAGGCCGCCAAGGGCCTGCCGTACCTCAACAAGGTCCGTGAGCGTGCCCACCTGGATCCGCTCCCGAGCTACACCCTGGAGGATGTCCAGAACGAGCGCGCCGTGGAGCTCTCCTGGGAGGCTTTCCGCCGCTCCGACCTCATCCGCTGGGACAAGTTCCACTCCGCAGACTTCCTCTGGAGGTGGAAGGGCGGCAGCTACCAGGGCCAGGGCTTCTCGCAGCACCTGCTGGTGTTCGACTTCCCGCAGTCCGAGCTGACCGCGAACAGCAATCTTTCGCACAAACCGGGTTATGCCAATTAACAAGTCATGCGTATGAAACGAATCCAATATTGCCTGTTGCTGGTGGCCGCAGCCCTGTTTGCGGCTTGCGACCCCAACGGCCTCGAGATCGTCAAGACCTCCCCGGAGAGCCAGTTCTCGGCGCCGAAGGTCAACACGATGGGCACCGTCCAGGTGTCCCAGAAGAATTATGACGACAACGGCGAGGTGACCTTCTCCTGGGAGAAGGCGGACCTCGGCATGCCTACGGAACTCAGCTACTCGATCTACCTGTCGAGTCCCTCGCATCCCGACATGTGCCTGGTGTCCGGCGTGACCCAGACCAAATATGTCATCGACTACAAGACCCTCTATGCCAAGCTGGTCGGCGAGAGCAACCTCGGCCTCTCCAAGGGAGCGTCCCACACGGTGCCGTGCTATGTCACGGCCTCGATGGGCGACGGCTACTACACCGTCAAGTCCGAGCCGGTCCAGGTGACCTTCGATATCGCCCGCATCAGTACGGGCATCAACATGCTCTACGTCTCCGGTGCCTTCAACGGCAACCACCCGGACCGCGACGGCATCGAAGAGACCGAGAGCGGCGGGAAGGCCTACCAGGGCCTGGTGAACATGAAGTCGTCCGGCGCCAACTCGGTCAAGTTCCTGGAATACACCTATTCCGGCAAGAACGAGGGCGACGCCTGGGGTGACGACGGCGGCAGCCTCAAGGTAGGCGGCGCGGCCATCGAGGCTCCTGCGGAGCTGGCCTACGTCCGCGCCGACCTCAATACCGGCACCTATTCCATCACCAAGCTGGACGGGCCCGTGCGCCTGTGCGGCCTGGGCGGCTGGTCGTTCCGCAACAACCCGGAGCTGGTCTACAACGCAGCGGAGAAAGCCTGGATCGGCGAAGCCGACTACACCTCGGGCTCCTTCCGCATGTCCATCAACGACAGCTGGGGCTTCACCTTCGGGCCCAAGCGGGCCGCCGACCTGACCGTCCGCGACGGATCCGACATCAAGATGTACCACAACGACATCTCCAAGAAGATCCTGGGCGGCGACGCCAACTTCAAGATCGCGTCTGCCGGCCGCTACCGCTTCAAACTCTACTACGAATCCGCTGACTGCACTTGGCATCTGGCAATCAGTGCGGTTAAATAATGGTTGGTTGTTTTTTCATGGCCCCGGCTTCCAGGAAACCGGGGCCATGATTATCTTTGCAACAAAACCGATTACCCATGAAACGAATCTTGACGGCCGCGCTGGCGGCCCTGACGTGCGCGGCGGCGACCCTGGCCGGCCCGCGGCAGGAAGTCCTTCTGGAGAAGGGCTGGATGTTTACCAAGGGAGACGGCGACTATGCTCCCGTCGTCGTGGACGACAGCGCCTGGGAGCAGGTCCGCGTGCCGCACGACTGGGCCATCTACGGCCCCTTCGACGCCAACAACGACGCCCAGGTCGTGGCGATCACGCAGAATTTCGAGCGGCGCGCCTCGCTCAAGACCGGGCGCACCGGCGGCCTGCCCTACGTGGGCGTGGGCTGGTACCGGCTCAAGTTCGACGTCCCGGACTTCGGTGAAGGCAAGTGCGCCGAGCTCCTCTTCGACGGGGCGATGAGCCAGGCCAAGGTCTATGTGAACGGCAAGTACGTGGGCGAGTGGCCCTACGGCTACAATTCCTTCCATTTCGACGTCACGGAGTTCCTCAACCCGGACGGCAGGGGCAACGTGCTGGCCGTCCGCCTGGAGAACCTCCCGGAGTCGTCCCGCTGGTATCCCGGCGCGGGCCTGTACCGCAACGTCCACCTGATCGTGACCGACGAGGTGCACGTCCCGGTCTGGGGCACGCAACTGATCTGCTCGGAGATCTCCGAGCGCTCCGCCAAGGTGGACCTGAAGGTCAGCCTGGCGGGCGAGGCCTCCCGGATCCGCACCGTGATCTATGGCCCGGACGGCCGCAAGGTGGCGGTCCGCAGGCGTTCGAAGCCGTTCGACGCCGGCCGGGAGCAGAAGCTCCGGATCCGCCGGCCGAAGCTCTGGTCGCCGGAGTCCCCGTCGCTCTACAAGGCCGTGACGACCGTTTATGCGCACGGGAAGGCCGTGGATGAATATACGACTACCTTCGGCGTGCGCTCCATCGAGCTGGTCGCCGACAAGGGTTTCTTCCTCAACGGCAAGATGCGCAAGTTCCAGGGCGTGTGCAACCACCATGACCTGGGCCCGCTGGGCAGCGCGGTCAACGAGGCCGCCCTGCGCCGCCAGCTGACCCTGCTCAAGGAGATGGGCTGCGACGCCATCCGCACCTCGCACAACATGCCGGCCCCCGAGCTGGTGCGCCTGTGTGACGAGATGGGCTTCATGATGATGCTCGAGCCCTTCGACGAGTGGGACATCCGCAAGTGCCGCAACGGCTACCACCTCTTCTTCGACGAGTGGGCCGAGAAGGACATGGTCAACATGCTGCACCAGTTCCGCAACGACCCGGCCGTGGTGTTCTGGAGCATCGGCAACGAAGTGCCGAGCCAGTGCAGCGAGAGCGGCTACGAGACGGCCAAGTTCCTGGTGGACATCTGCCACCGCGAGGACCCGACCCGCTTCACGACCTGCGGCATGGACCAGGTCCTGTGCGTGCTGAAGAACGGCCTGGCCGGCCTGCTGGACGTGCCGGGCTTCAACTACCGCGTACACCTCTACGAACAGGCCTACGAGACCCTGCCGCACAAGATCGTGCTCGGCAGCGAGACGGCCTCTACGATCTCCTCGCGCGGCGTGTATTATTTCCCCGTCGAGAAGACCACCCGCGTCCAGCACGAGGACCTGCAGTGCTCCTCCTATGACCTGGAGTATTGCGGCTGGTCCAACGTCCCGGACATCGATTTCGCCATGGCGGCGGACAAGGAGTGGGAGATCGGCCAGTTCGTCTGGACCGGCTTCGACTACCTCGGCGAGCCGACGCCCTACAACCTGATGCCCAACCACAGCTCCAACTTCGGCATCATCGACCTCGCCTCGATCCCCAAGGACCGCTACTGGCTGTACCGCAGCGTCTGGCGTCCGGATGCGGAGACCCTCCACATCCTGCCGCACTGGACCTGGCCCGGCCGCGAGGGAGAGGTGACCCCGGTGTTCGTCTATACCAACTATCCCGAGGCCGAGCTCTTCATCAACGGCAAGAGCCAGGGCCGTAAGGCCAAGGACCCGTCCGATGAGCAGGGCCGCTGGCGCCTGATGTGGATGGATACGGTTTACGAGCCGGGCGAAGTCAAGGTCGTCGCGTATGACGCCGCAGGCAACGCGGTCGCAGAGCGGAGCGTACGCACGGCGGGCGAGCCCGACCACATCGAGCTTAACGTTGACCGCAGCACACTCCAGGCCGACGGCAAAGACCTCGCCTACATCGAGGTGAGCGTCGTGGACAAGGACGGCAACCTCTGCCCGTCCGACGGCCGGCTCGCGTCCTTCGCGACGCAGGGCGCCGGCGGTGCCTACCGTGCCGCCGCCAACGGCGACCCGACCTGCCTGGACCTCTTCCACCTGCCGCAGATGCACTTCTTCAACGGCAAGCTGACTGCCATCGTACAGGCGGCCGAGGCGCCCGGCACGGTGACGTTCACCGCGTCCGCTCCGGACCTCCGGAGCGCCAGCGTGACGATTGCGGCCGAATAAAAGGATCGGGGTGCCGGACGGCACCCCGATTTCTTTTTACTTGTTGAAGAGCATCGGCAGGAACTCGTGCAGGCAGCGCCGCCAGGTCAGCCACTCGTGGGCCGTGCCCGGGGACGGGTAGTAGGTGCACTTGATCCCTGCGTCATTCAGCATCTTGGCGATGCGGTCGCTGCCGAAGCCTTCTTCCGTGCCCATGCCCATGAAGAAGGCGTGGACCTGCTTGTTGAAGGCGGCCGGGTCGGCGAAGACGCCGTCATAGATCTCCTCGACCTTGGCGTCGGGCCCCAGGAAGATGGCGCCACTGAAGGAGCCGATGTGAGAGAACTTGTCCAGGTGCCGCAGGGTGGTCTCGAAGGTCTGGTGACCGCCCCAGGACAGGCCGGCCATCGCGCGGTGGTCGCGGTCCGAGAGGGTGCGGAACTCCTTGTCGATGAACGGGATGATGTCCTGGACGAGGATGATCGGGAAGGTGGCGCCGAAGGCGTCACGCGCCTTGTTCGGATCCTGGCCCGGCTTGGGACGGAACGAGATGCCGCAGTTGCCGCTGTCCATCACCACGATCATGGGCTTGCACTGCCCGGCGGCGATCATGTTGTCCAGGATGTGGTTGGCCTTGCCCTGCTTGCCCCATCCCGTCTCGTCCTCGCACATGCCGTGCTGGAGATAGAGGACCGGGTAGCGCTTGCGCGGCTTCTTCTCGTATTCGGCCGGGGTGTAAACCATGCAGCGGCGGTAGCGGTTCTCGTAGGAGGACCAGTAGACGACCGAGCGGATCTGCCCGTGCGGCACCTCATGCGGCCGGTAGTAGTCGCCCTCGGGCCCTTCCGGGATCTCGATCATACTGGAGCGGCCGTAACTGCCGCAATAGGTCTCGGTGTTGATGTCCGTGACCTGAACGCCGTCCACCATGAAGTGGTAGAAATGCGGGCCGACCACCAGGGGCTTCGTGGTGCAGTACCACCAGCCGTCGGCGTCCTTTTCCATGGGATGCCGGCCCTGCAGGTCGAGATAGACTTCCTGCGCCTTGGGGGCGTAGATGCAGAAATAGCCGCGCCGCTGGGCATCGACGCGCGGGTATTCGCGCTCGAACAGGGCGGTTTCGGACACGGTGGTCCCGGCCGGGATGGGGCGGCTCTGCGCCCGGGCGGCCAGGGGGAGCAGCACGCAGGCTGCGAGGAGGGGGAGGATCTTACGCATCGTTCTATTTGTTCTTGAATGATTTCATGTATTCGGAGGGGGTCATGTTGTAGACCGCCGAGAAGGCGCGCGTGAAATAGGAGGCATTGGAGAATCCCACGGAGTACATCACCTCGGAGACGGTGAAGCTGCCGCTCTGCAGCAGCAGCGCGGCCCGCTTGAGGCGGATGGAGCGGATGTATTCGACGGCGGAGAGGCCCGTGAACTGCTTGAGCTTGCGGTAGAGCTGCTTCTCGGGGAAGTCTCCCAGTTCGCAGAGCCGGGCCACGGACAGGTCGGCGTCGTCCAGGTGCTCTTCGATGAGCTGCGTGACCTTCTTGAGGAAGCGCTCGTCCTGCGAGAGTTCCCGGGGCTTCTCCGGGGTGGCGAGCATCTCCATCCGGATCCGCTGCTCCATGCGCTTCTGGGTGCCCAGCAGCTGCTTCACGCGGGCGGTCAGGGTCGGGACCTCGAAGGGCTTGGGCAGGAAGACGTCGATGTTGAGGTCGATGCTCTCCTGCTCCGTCTGCCGGTCGTCCTTGGCGGTCAGCAGGATGATGGGGATGGTGCTGAGCGGGGCGAACTGCCGGATCTGCCGGCACATCTCCAGGCCGTCCATCACGGGCATGCGCACGTCGCAGATGATCAGGTCCGGGATGACGTCCTTGCAGAGCTTGAGGCCGCTCTTGCCGTTGTGCGAGCTGACGCAGCGGTACTCGTCCTTGAGCAGGCTCTCGAGGAAGTTGCAGATCTGGGCGTTGTCGTCCACGATGGCGATGAGCGGCTTGTCGGGGTCTTCTCCGGCGGTGTCGGCGCCGGCGCTGCCGGCGGGCGCGGCTTCGGCCAGGCAGGGGAGCAGGACGGTGAAGGTGGTGCCGTTCGCGTCGGAATCGACGGACACCTGTCCGCCGTGGACCTCGACGTATTTCCGGATGACGGACAGCCCAATGCCGGTGCTGTCGTAGCCGCCCTGCTTCGTGCGGGAGGATTCGAAATAGCGCTGGAAGGCATACGGGATCTCCTCCTGCGGGATGCCGATGCCCGTGTCGGAGACCTTGATGACGAGCTGCCGGCCGGTGTCGTCCCGCTCCAGGGTCATCAGCACGGAGCCGCCCTCGGGCGTGTACTTGCAGGCGTTGGACAGCAGGTTGTTGAGGACGGTCTCGATCTTGACGATGTCCACGCTGGCGGGGATGGCCGGATGGCTGCTGCTGAAGATGAATTCGTGTCCGGGGAAGTTCTCCCGCCAGGAGTCGAAGATGCTCCGGGCGAAGTCGACGAATTCGACATCCGTGCGGATCAGGGAGTCCGCCATGCCTCCGCCGCCCTTGTAGTAGTCGATGGTCTTGTGGATCAGGGTGCTGAGGTTCATGGCGTTCTCCTGGGCGGTCCGCAGGTCCGTCAGGTCCGCGTCCGGGCCGGCTTCCTTGATCATCTTGCCCAGCGGGCCGATGACCAGGCTGAGCGGCGTCTTCAGCTCGTGGGCGAGGTCCTGGAAGAAGGCCTCCTTCTGCCGGGACTGCTCCACGAGCTCGTCCCGCTGGGCGCGCTCCATCTCGAGGTAGCGCCGGGTCGTGGCCAGGCGGATGATGGTGTAGATGATGCCGCTCAGCAGGCAGATGTAGAGGATGATCATCCAGGGCGAAAGGTACCAGGGCTGGCGGATCTTGAACGACAGGACCTCGGCCGGCTCGGCGGCGATGCCGGCTGGCGCGAGGGCGAGGCGGTAGCGGCCGGGGCGCAGCGCCGTGAGGGAGATCACGTTGCCGGTGACGATGCCCTGTCCGTGCTCCCGGCGGCTGTCCAGGTGGTAGGCGAAGCGCCGGGGAATCTCGTCGTTGTAGTTGAAGTCCGTGAAGGAGATTTCCAGGTGGTTGCGGTTGCTGGGGAGCCGGAGGCCGCCGTCAGCCAGGTCCCGGCCCTCGATCCGGTCGGTCCCGTTGACCGTGATCCCGGTGATGTGGATGTCCGGGGTGGAGGTCTCGTAGCGCTGCAGGAGGTCCGTGATCCGGATCTCGTCCACGGCGCCCGCCGTGCCGAGCAGCAGGCTGCGTTGTACGGGGTCGTAGGCGATGCCGACATAGTTGCGCCAGGTGCTCAGGCCCCGGATGTCCAGACCGTCCTTGCTGACTGAGAACAGTCCTTCGGACGAACAGATCCAGATGTGTCCCTCGGCCTCGGCCAGGGAATAGGACTCGATGTTTCCGTTCGCGTGAAAGGTGACGGACCGGACGTCGGTGACCGTGCTTCCCGGCGTGATGCGGAAGATGCGGTTGTCCGCCGCGATCCAGATGCGGCCTTCTTCATCCCCGCACATGCAGTCGGGCCCTTCAGGGGTGGGCTCGAACGGCCGGACCTCGCCGGAGACCGGATTGACCTGGAAGATGTGCTGGTCGCGGGTCATCGCCCAGATCCGTCCCTGCCGTCCCTGGACGATGCGCGCCACATCGTCGGTGGTGAGCCCGTTCTCCTGGGTGTACCGGGCGATGACCGAACCGTCCCGGCGGAGCTGGAACAGACCTTCGAAGGTCGCGGCCCAGAGCGTGGTCCGGTCCGGGATCAGGTCGTATACCCAGTTGTGGGTGCCGGCGATGCGCAGCGGCACCAGGGCGCCCGTATGCGGGTCGTAGCGGAGTGCGCCGCCGTCGGATGCGATGTAGAGGCCCCCGCCTTCGGGATCCTCGACGATCTGCCGGATCTTGTTGCTGGGGATATGATAGGGGATTCCGGCGATGGTATAATGCCGGACTGCGCCGGTGGTGTCCTGCAGGAAGACGCCGTTGGTGCCGCCGGCCCAGATCTGTCCGCTGCGGTCGCGCAGCAGGGCGGTGAACTGGCTGTTGCCCGTCTGCTGGAAACTTTCGACCGGGCGGATGGCCGGCGACTGCCGCAGGTACTGCAGGCCGTCTTCGGTGCCGAACCAGAGGTCTCCGGACCGGTCCTCCAGGCTGGCCCAGGTCACGCTTTCGAGCACCTTCTCCACGGAGAGCGAGGCGGGGTCGCAGCGGAAGAGCCCGTTGTCGGTGCCGATCATCAGGAGTCCGTCGCGGTCGCGGCAGAGCGACTTGACGACGGGCAGGGGAACGGCTGCGAGGATGTGGCCGGCGGCCTTGTCGATATGCAGCAGCTGCGTCGGGGTGCCGACCCAGAGGGCGTCCCCGTCATCCAGGAAGCGGGTGGCCAGATGCAGGTTCAGGTCTGGGAACCAGGGCGTGTACAGGCCGCTCTCCGCCCGGTAGATCCCGATGCCGTCGTACTTGCCCGCATACAGGTCCTGCCCGTAGGCGGAGAGGGTGATGAAATCCCCGTCGGCGATGCGGCCGGCCGTTTCGGTACGGGGGTCGTAGCGGTACAGGCCGCTGTCCGTAGCCACGTAGACGAAACTGCCGATGGACTGCAGGTCCCGGACCAGCGTGCCGTCGAAAGGCAGGGCGCGGCGGAACGAACTCGCTGCGGGCGAGAAGGAGTACAGTCCGCCGTTCGTCCCGAGCAGCAGGCCGTCCTCCCAGAACAGTAGTTTGTTGATCTGGATATGCCCGTCCGGACAGGGGTGGAGGAGCAGGTCATATCCGTCGAAACTGTAGAGGTTCCGTTCTGTGCCGAACCAGATCATCCCGTCCTCCTGCTGGGCGATGCTCCGGACCGAGAACATCGCGGTCTGGTCGTGAAAATTGCTGAACCGCAGCGCCCTGGCGGCCGGCAGTGCGGTCGGCAGCAGGATCGCCAGGCAGATCGTGAGTAGGTGTTTCCTTGTCATTTCCCTTGTTTGGTGACAGGAAGATACGAATAATTCCGGGGCTTCGGAAATCCCGGCTGAAAAATGTCATCATCTGTCCTTTCCGTGTCATCTCCGGAAGACGGAAAACCGTAATTTTGCAACGAGTGATAAACTGGGAACCGGTCCGCCACGCAGCATTTGTGGATGGTTAATGGACAAAATTAGGTTTGGTTAGTATCTGGGCATATTCACCGGCGGACCGGGATTTCCGGAAGAATGCTTATCTTTACTGAAAACCGCATAATCCCATGAAACGACTGCTTACCCTTTTGTGTGCGCTGACGGCAGCAGGCATGCTGGCCTCCGCGCAGCCCGCGCGCGTCGTGACGAACTTCGACCGCGACTGGCGATTCAGCCAGGGCGATCCGTCCGGCGCCCAGGCGCCCGGATTCGGCGACCGGACCTGGCGCAAACTCGACCTGCCCCATGACTGGAGCTTGGAGGGGGAGAACCTCGAGGGCAACCCGGGAGGCGGCGGGATCGGCTATTTCCCGATGGGGACCGGCTGGTACCGCAAATCCTTCGACGTGCCCGGCTACAGCAAGAACCGGCTGTATTCCATCGAATTCGACGGTGTCTATATGAACAGCACCGTCTGGGTCAACGGGGTCTGCCTCGGGACCTGGCCGTACGGCTATTCGAGTTTCTCGTATGACCTGACCCCGGTCCTGAAAGCCCGCGGCAACGTGATCGCCGTGCGGGTGGACAATTCGCAGCAGCCCAATTCCCGCTGGTACAGCGGATCCGGCATCTACCGCCACGTCCGGCTGGTCGCGACGGCGAAGACCCGCTTCGACAAGTGGGGCGTGTTCCATTACACAACCTCGGTCGATGAGGGTAAGGCCAAGGTGCTGGTCCGCTCGGACATCACCAACGGCGAGGCCCGCGCCCGCGAGCTCACCGTCCGCCAGACCGTACTGGACGCTTCCGGCGCCGTGGTGGCCACGGCGGAGAAGCCGGTCGGCATGGTGGCCGGAGGCTCGCAGACGGTCGAGCAGCAGCTTGTGATTCCCAGCGCACGGCTTTGGGATACGGAGAACCCTTATCTGTACACCCTGCGCTCTCAGCTACTCGCTTCCGGGAAGGAAATCGACTGCGTGGAGGGCACCCTCGGCGTGCGCACGATCGAGTACGACGTGGACCGCGGCTTCCTGCTCAACGGCAAGCAGGTCAAGATGAAAGGCGTGAACCTGCATCACGATGCGGGCGCCGTGGGCGCTGCCGTGCCCGAGCGCGTCTGGGAGCGCCGCATCGAGATCCTCAAGGAGGGCGGCTGCAACGCCATCCGTACGGCGCACAATCCGCCCGCACCCGAGTTCCTCGACCTCTGCGACAAGCACGGCATGCTGGTGATGGACGAGGCCTTTGATATGTGGGTGGCCGGCAAGAACAAATTCGACTATCATCTGGCCTTTGACGAGTGGCACGTCCGGGACCTGTATGCCATGGTGGCCCGTGACCGCAACCATCCGTCCGTGGTGATGTGGAGCATCGGCAACGAGATCCGCGACCAGCACAGCGAGGTGGGTCCCGGCCTTGCCCGGGAAATGATCGATTTCTGCCACCGGCTGGACCCGACCCGCCTGGTGACCTCCGGCAACGACGAGATCGCTTCCAACAGCCCGACCTCACCGGAGTTCCTGGCCGCCTTCGAGAACGATATTGTCGGATACAATTATCCCGACCGCTGGCGTACCCGCCGCGAGGTCAACTACGCCCTTGACAAGGCCGAGTTCCCGAACCGCCGCGTCGTGGCCACGGAATCCTCCGGCTACGGCGGAGCCCGCAGACAATACACCTTGCCGGATGCGCAGCCGCAGCGGCCGCTGGGCGCGGGACAGGACGGCTTCTCCCCGCAGCAGAACACCAATGCCCAGATGCAACAGATGATGCGCAACATGCGCCGGTCCAATCGCGGCATCATCAGCAGCGGTCTGATCGATGTGGAGCAGCGCTGGCGCTTCGCGATGAACTACGACTACGTGATCGGTGACTTCATGTGGACAGGGATCGATTATTACGGCGAATCCCGCTGGCCTTCCCGCGGCAGTACCTCCGGATACCTCGACAACTGCGGTTTCAAAAAGGACGGCTGGTGGTTCTTCAAGAGCATCTGGTCCGACGAACCGGTCCTGCATCTGTTGCCGCACTGGAACTGGGCGGGACACGAGGGCGAGATCATCCAGGTGGCCTGCTTCACCAACCTGGAGGAAGTCGAACTCTTCGTCAACGGCAAGTCCTATGGCAAGAAAGAGACGGAATTCCCGCGGCGCGGCGTTGATGTGAGCTGGGCCCAATATGGCCCGGGCAAACGCTATGCGACCACGGCGGACCTGCATCTGGTCTGGGACGTGGAGTACCAGCCCGGTGAGATCAAGGTGGTGGGCAGGCGCGACGGCCAGACCTATGAGGAAGTGATCCGCACGGCCGGTGCCCCCGCGCAGCTGCGTGCCACCGTGGACCGCCCGTCCTTCAAGGCGGAGCCGGGCGACGTGGCCCACGTCACCGTGGAGGTACTCGACGCGCAGGGCAATATCTGCCCGATTACGGACAACCTGGTGCATTTCAGCGTCCAGGGTGCGCGCCTGATCGGCGTCGAGAACGGAGACATGCGCGACCTCGGTTCGGTCAAAGCGTCCGAGCGCAAGGCCTATTCCGGCCTGTGCCTCGGCATCGTGGCCGCCGACAAGCGGGGCCCCGTCACCGTCACGGTCGAATCCGACGGACTGACCCCTTCCACCGTCACCTTCCAGGCAGAATAAAAAAGATCCGAAATGAACATATCCATCCTATGAAGAGAATCGCATTGCTGTCAGTCGCCGCCGGGTTTGTCCTGGCCGCCTGCACCCCCAGGGAGGTCGCTCCCGTTGCTGTCCAGTACAGGATCGTCGAAGACGGCGGCACCGGCCCCGTCAAGGTCATGATGCTGGAAGACCCCTCGCTCGAGGCCCACACCATCTTTGCTCCGCAGAACCTCGCCCCCTTCGGCAAGGGCAACAAGCTTCCCTTGCTCGTCTGGGGCAATGGCGCCTGCACCAACTCCCCGTGGGAGCACTACCTGTTCCTCAATGAGATCGCCTCACACGGGTTCCTCGTAATAGCCACCGGCTACATCCCGATGACGGACGAGCGCTACCGCGGACCGCAGTCCACCTCCGCCCAGCAGATCGAGGCTGTGGATTGGGCCATCGCCCAGAACGCCGACAAGGCCAGCCCGTACTACGGCCGCATCGACGTCGATGCCATCGCAGCCGCGGGCATGTCCTGCGGCGGCCTGCAGACCCTCGACAATTCCGCGGATCCGCGTTTCAAGACCCTGATGATCTGCAACAGCGGCCTGTTCAGCAACCCGGCCGGCGCCGTGCCCGGCATGCCGATGCCGGAGAAGGAAATACTCCAGGACATCCAGGTTCCGGTGATCTACATCCTTGGCGGCGAGACCGATATCGCCTACCAGAACGGCATGGACGACTTCCACCGACTCACGAAAGTCCCTGCTTTTGCGGCCAACTACCCGGTCGGCCACGGCGGGACTTACGCCAAGCCGCACGGCGGTGAGTTCACCGTCCCGGCCCTCGCGTGGCTGCAGTGGCAGCTCAAGGGCGACAAGGAGGCCGCCAAGCTCTTCCAGGGTGACCCTTGCGGCCTTTCGCAGCGCGAAGGCTGGACCACGGAGAAGAACAGCCTGATCGACTGACGCTGATTCTCAGCTAGTTACAAAACGACCTTCGGGAAAAACTCCGAAGGTCGTTTTGTAAATCATTGACAATCAATATTATTGTCCCGCGCAGAGAATTAGGGATGTGTCCTCAGGGCTTCAGGTCAAAATCGTCCGCGTCCTCCAGGACGGGGAACTTGCGGTGGTAGGAGACGAGGTGACCGAGGTCGATTTCGCCGCAGATCACGGCCTCCTGTCCGTCCGGGGCGAGAGAGCATTCCTCGCCGTAAGGGCCGATGAGGGCGGTGCCGCCGTTGTAGCTGCAGGCCGGGTCGGCGCCGATGCGGTTGACGGCGGCCACGTAACAGGCGTTCTCGATGGCCCGGGCCCGGGCGAGCGTGTCCCAGGCGTAGCGGCGCACGTCGGGCCAGCTGGCCACCAGGAGGATGGCGTCGTAGTCGTCCCGGTTGCGCAGCCATACGGGGAAGCGCAGGTCGTAGCAGACGGCGAGCAGGAAGCGCACGCCCTTGTATTTGACGATGACGCGCTCGTTGCCGGCGCGGAAGCGCTCGCCTTCACCGCCGTAGCCGAACAGATGGCGCTTGTCGTACTGCTCGTACGTCCCGTCCGGCCGGACGAAATAGAAACGGTTCACGCAGGTGGCTCCGTCATTCCCGGTCTGCCCTTCGTCATTCCCGGCTTGACCGGGAATCTCCAGCGCGATGCTGCCGGCAACGGCGGCATGCAGCTCCGCGGCCTTGCGCTGCATCCACCGCAGGCCCGCGGAGGGCTCGTGCTCCACGGTCGCGTCCGGGAGCGTGGCGAAGCCGGTGGTGAACATCTCGGGCAGGACATACAGGTCGGCCCCGTCGGCAGCCCCCGCACCGATCAGGCGGTCGAGGTGCTCGCAGTTCGCCTGCGGGTCTCCCCAGGCGATATCAGGTTGGATAAGACAGATCTTCATGAAGGCAAAGATAAGAAAAAACCCTGTCGTGCGACAGGGTTTTTCAAGGATTAGATCTCGATGGGCTTGTACTTCGGCACGAGGGCCTTCATGATGCTCCAGGCGACGAGGTAGGCCACGCCGCAGAAGCAGAACATGATGAAGTAGCCGGCCGGCTTGCCTTCGAATCCGAGGAACTGGAAGGCGGCGCCCATCTCCTCCGCGTGGGTGAAGAGGTTGCCGGCGACCTTCTGGATGATCATGGAGCCGACGCCGCCCGCCATGGCACCGATGCCGGTGATGGTGGCGATGGTGCTCTTCGGGA
>CAMHIP010000014.1 GCA_946185205.1 uncultured Bacteroidales bacterium
CCCCGGCACCACCACTGGCGCCGTCACGGACATCGACGGTAACTTCGAGATCCGCGTCACGCCCGGCACAGCCCTCGAGGCCTCCTGCATCGGCTACGTGACCAAGACGGTCTCCGCCGCCGCCAACATGACCATCACCCTCGAAGACGACAACCTCCTGCTCGAGGAAGCCGTCGCCGTCGGTTACGGTACCATGAAGAAGAGCGACGTGACCGGCGCCATGGTCTCCGTCAGCTCCGATGAGCTCACCGCACGTCCGACCAACAACGTCTTCGAGGCCCTGCAGGGCCGCGCCGCCGGTGTGGATATCCGCTCCAACGAGCGCCCGGGCGAAGTCGGTTCCGTGTACATCCGCGGTCAGCGCTCCCTCACCGCCACCTCCACCCCGCTCTATGTCGTGGACGGTATTCCGATGATGAGCGGCTCCATCGACAACCTGAACCCGCAGGATATCGAGTCCATCGAGATCCTGAAGGACGCCTCCGCCACCGCCATCTACGGTTCCCGCGGCGCCAACGGTGTCATCCTGGTCACGACCAAGAAGGGCGCCAAGGGCGAGATGCACATCAGCTACTCCGGGTCCTTCACCTACGAAACCATCAAGGACAAGGCCACCTGGATGACCGCCGGCGAGTACATCAACTGGCGCCGTACGGCCTACTACAACCTGGATCCCAAGAACTATCCGAGCCCCGACGCTCCGACCCAGGAGAACGACTACAAGATCTTCAACGGCGGCGGCGACGCCTATGCCTGGCGCAACATCATGAAGGGCTGGGCCGGCGGCAGCTGGAACGGCAACGCCGTCTCCACCACCGACTGGATGGGCCTCATCCTGAAGCCCGCCATCACCCACGAGCACACCATCTCCGCTTCCGGCGGTTCCGACAAGTTCCAGTCCTACATGTCCCTGGGCTACCTCTCCAACGAAGGTACCATCCACGGACAGGGCTACGAGCGCTTCACGGCCAAGTCCTCCAACGACTTCCAGCCTTACAAGTGGCTCTCCCTCGGCGCCAGCATCAACGCCACCTACAGCATCCAGAACTACGGTCTGTCCGGCACCGGCAACTTCCAGGGCGGTTCCCAGAGCTCCGCTTACGGCGTGGCTACCCAGGGCTACCCTTACGCCGTTCCCTTCGATGACGAAGGCAACCGTATCGAGTTCCCGGGCGGTGACGACCGCGTCAAGAACGTCTATGGCGAGTGGGATCTGCAGACCGATGTCCGCAAGACCTTCCGTGCCGTCGGCGCTTTCTACACCCAGCTGAACTTCGGCGAGATGTGGGAGCCCCTCAAGGGCCTGAGCTTCCGCGTGAACTTCGGTCCCGACTTCCGTTTCTTCGACCAGGGCGTCTATGTGGCCAAGGAGAGCTTCAACCGCGCCGGTTCCAACTACGCGTTGAACAACAAGTACATGGACATTTCCTGGACGCTGGATGAACTGCTCTACTACAACCGCGAGATCGGCAAGCACAGCTTCGGCATCACCCTCCTGCACTCCGCCGACTCCTACGACCGCCGCACCATGAACATGGACGCCGAGAACCTTCCGATCCAGGAAGCCCTGTGGAACAACATGGGCAGCGTCAGCGCCCTCCGCACCTTCGGCACCGGCATGACCCAGAAGCAGATGGAGTCCTACATGGCCCGTGTCAACTACACCTACGACAACCGCTACATGATCACCGCCTCCGTGCGTCGTGACGGTGCCTCCCAGCTGGCCGAAGGCCACAAGTGGGCCACCTTCCCCTCCGTCGCTCTCGGTTGGAGAATCGACCAGGAGAGCTTCATGCAGAACGTCGGCTGGATCAACCAGCTCAAGCTCCGCGCCGGCTGGGGTATCACCGGCAACTCCGCCATCGACCCGTACAAGACCAAGGGTGCCATCGTGAGCCTCTTCTACCCGTTCGGCAGCACCCTCGCAGAGGGCTACACCCTGTTTGACAGCATGCACCGCGACAGCGGCGCCCGCAACCTGGCCATGGCCAACGAGACCCTGACCTGGGAGAAGACCATGCAGTACAACGTCGGTCTCGACTTCAACTTCTTCAACGGCCGCATCGCCGGTGTGATCGACGCCTACAAGTCCTTCACCTCCGACCTGCTCATGACCCAGAGCCTCCCGGCCATCCTCGGTTATACCCGTACCTTCAACAACATCGGCAAGACCGAGAACATCGGTATGGATATCACCCTCAACCTCGTGCCTATCCGCACCCAGGACTGGGAGTGGACCGTCGACATCAACGCCGCCTACACCAAGAACAAGATCACCGAACTCGCCAACGGCGCTACCGAGGACCTCAACAACAACTGGTTCGTCGGACAGTCCATCGGCTCCGTCTACGGCTACCAGGGCGCAGGCATCTGGCAGGCCGCCGACCAGGCTACCATGGACAAGTTCAATGCCAACGGCAACAAGTTCCAGCCCGGTATGGCCCGCGTGGTCGACCAGAACGGTGACGACAAAATCGACGCCAACTACGACCGCATCATCCTCGGCTGCACCATGCCCCGCTGGACCTTCGGCTTCAATACCGCCGTCTCCTACAAGAACTGGACGCTCTCCGCTCAGCTCTACGGACGCTTCAAGTTCCTCAGCGGTTCCGACGCTCCTTGGGTCGGCGGCCGTTACAATGTCCGCAAGTACGACTACTGGACCGAGAGCAACACCGGTGCCAAGTACACCAAGCCGATCTTCTCCGAGGCCGGCGCCGACCAGTACTACCAGACGGTGGACAACTGGATGGACCGTTCCTACCTCAAGATCCGCAACATCTCCCTGAGCTACACCTTCCCCAGCGCCATGCTGAAGAACACGGGCATCAGCGCCCTGCGTGCTTACTTCCAGGCCCGCAACCTCGGCTCCATCTTCAACGGTTCCGAAGTCCGCGACATGGATACGGGCAACATGTACTACAACCGCGGTTTCACTTTCGGTGTCAACGTCACGTTCTAACCGCTTAAAGACATTGTATCATGAAAATGCACAAATATATCCTCTCCGGCCTGATGGCTGCCGCGATGATCGTCCCGGTCTCCTGCAGCAAGGACTTCCTCAAGGAGGAACTCACCACCAGCCGCAACACCGACTACTTCACCACCAACGAGGGTCTTGACCAGCTCGTGGTCGGTCTGTACTCCTACCTCCGCTACTACCATTGCTCCGAGGCCGGCTACAGCCTGCTCAACTACGGTACCGATGAGTATTCCGTCGGCGCCGACAACTCCAACGGCATGTGGAACGACTACAACGCCAGCCTTACCCCGGCCGGCGGTACCGTCAACTCCAACACCGTCAACTCCGGTTCCTGGTGGGACTACATGTACACCGGTATCAACACCGCCAACACCATGATCGCCCGCATCGAGGACGGCACCTACACCGGTGCCAACGCGACGATCAACGCCGGTGTCGCCTACTTCATCCGTGCGTTCCACTACTACAACCTGCTGACTCAGTTCGGCGGCGTGCCTATCAAGCTCGAGCCGTCCACCTCTGTCTCCTTCGAATTCGAGCGTGCCTCCAAGGCCGAGGTCTTCGACCAGATCGAGAAGGACTTCCTCGCCGCTTACCAGAACCTGCCCGCCAAAGCCTCCAAGATGGGTGAGATCACCAAATCCGCCGCAGCCCACTTCCTTGCGAAGTCCTACCTGTGGCGTGCCTCCGAGCTCAACGACGACTGGAACGGCTCCACCAAGTCTTCCGACCTCGACAACGTCATCAAGTATGCCAACGAGGTCATCGCCGCCCATCCGCTCGCCCCGAACTTCGTGGACATTTGGGACTACACCGAGCCTGACGGCCCTAACGAGCAGCTCGACGAGATCGTCCTCGCCGCCCAGATGACCGGTCCGACCACCGCCACCTGGAACGTCGGCGGAGCCCTCTACTTCTACACCTGCTCCCAGTACCGCGACCTCCCCGGCATGTTCCGTGACGTCCCCGGCGGACGTGAGTACAACCGTCTCCGCACCACCACCTACTCCATCTACCAGTACGACCTCGTCAACGACTCCCGCGTCTGGAAGACCTTCCGTACCAAGATGACCATGAACAATGTCAAGGGTGCCGCCTCCCAGGGCTACACCGCCGGCAAGGACCTCGGTCTGATGTACATCTTCAACCAGCCCGGCGACGACCGCTTCGAAGGCGTCCGCCACAACGACGCCCTGGAGAACAACATCACCGAAGCGGACAACAACTCCAAGGTCGGCACCACCTTCGTATTCTTCCCCAAGGGCACCGTCCGCGAGGACAGCCCGATGGACAAGGTCGCCAACAACGACGGACGCAAGTACTTCCCGATGAACACCAAGTATGTCGACGGCAGCCGCGAGTCCATCGGTGACTCCCACTGCTTCCGTGACGGCATCATCGCCCGTTCCGTCGAGGACTACTTCTTCCTCGCCGAGGCACAGCTCCGCAAGGGCGACTACGCCGCTGCGACCGCCACCCTCAACAAGGTTCGCGCCCGCGCCGCATGGAAGGCCGGTGAGGACCGTGAGGAGCATCGCGACGGCGGCCAGTCCTGGGACGGCCACACCGGCGCCCAGGCCGAGGGCGTGAGCAGCTACTGCGACCGCAGCTCCTACTACGAGTCCAACAACCTGCCGCTCGGCTCCCTCGACGCCGTGGCTTCCGACCTGCAGATCAAGGGTACGATCAACAACGTCGCCGACCTCCCCGCCGAGGACCAGTGGATCGTCAAGACCCTCGGTGTCTCCGGTGACAAGGACGTCGCCCTCTGCTTCCTGCTCAACGAGAAGAGCCGCGAGATGAGCCTCGAGCTCGTCCGCTGGGTCGACCTCGCCCGCACCAAGACCCTCGTCTCCCGTGTCAAGGCTTTCAACGAGGACGCCGCAGACAACATCCAGGAGCGCCACTACCTCCGCCCGATCCCGCAGCAGTTCCTCAACACCCTGCAGAAGGACGGCCGCGCCCTCACCGCAGATGAGAAGCAGGCCATGCAGAACCCGGGCTATTAATAGATAACCGGTATTGATCAAAAAAAGAAGTCCGCGGCTGCGCGGACTTCTTTTTTTGTTTATTTCTGTTCGCGGTACTCGCTGGGCGTCATCCCGTAGCGCTCCTTGAAGCAGGTGCGGAAATAGACCGGGCTGCCGAAGCCCGTCTGCCAGGCGATTTCCTGGATCGTGAGGTCCTGCCGCCGCAGCAGTTCCGCGGCCCGGTTCAGGCGGATGTTGCGGATCAGTTCGTTGGGCGAGAGCCCCGACACGGCCTTGACCTTGCGGTAGAGCGTGGACTGGCTCATGGCGAACTGCCCCGCCAGCGAAGCGATGTCGATGTGTTCGTCGCCCAGGTGCTCCTCGACGAACTGCGTGTAGCGGGTCAGGAATTCATTATCCACCGGCGACAGGTCGGGAGCCGACCCGGACCGGGAGACTTCCGTCATGCTCACCTGGCGGCGGTCCAGCAGGTTGCGGATCCGGCTCAGCAGCAGGGCGCGGCGGAAGGGCTTGACCAGGTAGCTGTCCGCCCCCACGTCATAGCCCTCCACCCGGTCTTCGTCCGTGCCCTTGGCGGTGAGCAGGATGACCGGGATGTGGGAGGTGCGGACATCCTGCCGGATGGCCTTGCACATGTCCAGGCCGTCCATGACCGGCATCATGATGTCGCTGACGATGATGTCCGGGATCTCGCGGATGGCGGTCTTGAGCCCTTCCCTGCCCTGGGAAGCGAGCAGGACGGTGTATTCGGGTTCGAGCGATTCCCGGATGTACTCGAGGATCTCGGGATTGTCCTCCACGACCAGGATCCGGACCTTGCCGGAGGCGCCGGACGTCTCCTCGGGATTTTCCTCCTCCTGGACGGCCGGGACCTCCGGATCCTGATGAATGGCCTCCGGATAGTCCTCCGCCGGGTCGAACAGGAGACGGAATTCGCTCCCCTGGCCCAGCTCGCTGCTGACGGACAGCCCGATGTGGTGCAGCTCGCAGAGATTCTTGACCAGCGCCAGGCCGATTCCGGAACCGGACGCCTGGTGCGGCCCCTTGACCTGGAAGTAGCGGTCGAAGAGATGCTCCTGGTCGGCGGCCGAGATGCCGCAGCCCGTGTCGCTCACGGCGACGGCCACCCGGTCCCCTTCCCGCTGCAGCGAGAGCACGATTTTGCCGGAAGGCGTGTATTTCTGCGCGTTGGAAAGCAGGTTGTTGAGGATAATGGTAATGGCCTCGGCGTCAAACTGCAGCCGCACGTCCGGCTCCACGGCCAGCACGATCTCCACCGCCCGGTTGGAAGCCAGGCCGCGGAACTGTTCGCCCACCTCCGTCACGAATTGCGACAGGTCGCCGTAGCGGACCGAGAGGCGCCGGTTGTGCGTCTCGGTCTTGCGGAATTCCAGCAGCTGGTTCACGAGGCCCAGCAGCTGCTGGGCGCTCTGCTTCACCTTGCCGATGCGGCTGCGGGCAGGGACCGGCAGGGACTCGTCTTCGGAGAGGTCCTCCAACGGGCCGAGAATCAGGGTGAGCGGCGTACGCAGTTCGTGGGTGATGTTGGTATAGAAGACCATGCGCTCCTCGCTGGCCTGCCGCTCCTGCATCAGACGGGCTTCCTGGAGTTTCTCGCGATTCTTGCGGGCCAACTTGCGGTTGAAATGAAGCACCACGGCCGCAATGAAGCCGAGCGTCAGCAGGATATAAAAGCCCTTCGCCCACCAGGTCAGCCAGAAAGGCGGCCGCACCTCCAGCTCGGCGGCAGTCACATTCGGGCTCCATTCCGTGTTGTGCAGGCGTGATCGGACCTGCAGGGTATGACGGCCGTATGGCAATTGGTGGAACTCCAACTCCGTCCCGCAGGGGTGCCAGTCGGCATCCAGCCCCGGGATGCGGTAGGCATACTCGATGCTTCCCGCATAGGAATGGTCGGGTACGCAGAAACGCACGCGCAGGTAGTTGTTGCGCCAGGTCGTCGAGAGCTCGGCCGCCGGCGTGAGGAAAGCCACCGGCGGAGGGACCGGGGTGCCGAGCAGGATGGACGGGTCGATCCAGCCGATGCCGTCCGTGCTTCCGAACCACATCCTCCCCTGCGGGGAACGGGCGACGGCTCCGCCGTAATAATTGCCGTCCGGCAGGCCGTCCCGGTGGTCGAAGAAAGCCGTCCGCCCGTCCGGACGGAGACAGGCGATGCCGTCGTTGGTACTCATCCAGAGGTTGCCGGCGGCATCTTCCGAGAGCGCACGCACATTTTCTTCGGGCAGGCCGTCTGCGGCAGAGAAGGTCGCCGAGACGGCGTCCGGCCCGCCGTCGAAACGGACCAGGCCGCCGGTCGTGGCCACCCAGACGCGTCCGGCATGGTCCAGGAACAGGTGGTTCACCGTATCCGAGAGCAGCCCGGTATCGCCGTCGTAGTGGGCCAGCTCGGCCATGTCCGGTCCATAGACGGACAGGCCGTGGCCGAATGTACCCACCCAGAGCCGCCCGGCTCCGTCCATGAGCAGTGCACGGATCAGATTGTCCGGGAGCAGTCCGCCGTCGGTATGCGTCCAGTGCGAGAGGACCTTGCGGGTGACGGGATCCACGGCATAGAGGCCCTTGTCCGTGCCGACCCAAAGTCTTGCTCCGCCCAGGAGCAGCGCCCGGACCGTCTGGGGATGGTTCTCCAGAACGATGCGCCCGCTGCGGCGTCCGCCCGCGGCGTACAGGCCGCCGGAGCCGTCACCGACCCACCAGGTCCCGTCCCGGTCCTGCAGGAGCGACAGGATGGGTCCGGCTTCTTCCGAGCCGGGCAGGAGCGGCGCCGCGCCGGAAGGGAAGGCTTCGAGCTGCCCGGAATAGAGTCCGGCCAGCAGGCGTCCGTCCGCCCCGACGGCCAGGGCCTGGATCTCGTGGGGTCCGGGACCGGCAGGGACCGTCTGCAGGCGTCCGGCGCCCACCTCGCGTCCGTTCCGGAAATGCAGGCCGTCCCCGTAGGTCCCGACCCACAGGTTGCCGAAACGGTCCTGGGAGAGTGCCCGTACCTCCGCCCGGTCCCGGCGGCCCGGACGGGTCAGCTGCTCAAAGGCGGCCCGGTCCGGATCAAAAGATCCCGGGCGGATATCCAGCCGCGCCAGGCCTGCCCCGGTCGCCACCAGCAGCTGGCCGGAAGCGTCTTCGGCCAGGTCATACACCGCATCGTCCGGCAGGGAGGCCGGATCGCCGCTCCGGTGCCGGAACACGGTGAAACTGCGTCCCGCCTCGGAATATAGCGCCAAACCGTCCATGGTACCTACCCACATCCGGCCCCGGCTGTCCACCAGCAGGGCCCGGACCGCGTCGCTCGGCAGCGTCCTGGGATCGCCGTCGGCATGTCGGAGGTCGATCCGCGAATGATCCGCCAGCGACAGGATGCTCACTCCCCCGGCCCAGAAGCCCTGGATGAGCTGGTCGCCCCGGAACTTGAAGGTGTGAAGCGGGACGTCGCGCATCCCCTCGAAGGTACTGATGGTATAGGGTTCGAACCGCCCCGTCGCCTTGTCCAGCCGCGCCATGCCCCGGGAGAAGGTGCTGACCCAGATGGCTCCGTCCGGCGCCTGTTCTACGTGGGAAATGTCATCGTCAGGAAGGGACCCTGCCGCACCATCTGCCCGATACACCGTGAAGCGCTCCGTGCGAAGGTCCAGGCAGGCCAGGCCTGCTTTCTGCATCGCAATCCAGAGGAGCGGCTCCTCCCGGTCGGGCAGCACACCGTTCAGCTGGTTGGTCGGCAGGCCGTCCGGGCTTTTCAGGAAAGACCGCCCCAAGATGCCGTCGTAGCAGTTCAAGCCTTCTTCCGTGGCCACCCAGACCCGGTCCTGCGCATCGACGGCGATGTCGATGACGAATCGGTTGGACAGACGGATCTCCTGGCCGGCCGCAAGGGCAGCGGACAGGATCAGACACAGGAAGAGAAAGGATCGGCGCATGGTAAACTAGTTTTCACAACACAAAATAAGCATTTTTACGATATCTCTGACCAATTTGGCCCCCTGCCGCAGAATGGTTTGACGGATTTGGACTCCGCAATTGAACAAATCGCAGACCTCCACGCATGGAACAAGCAGATAACTTTGCCTACGGAATTTGGTTAGAATTGGGAAGGGGGGCGGAAATCATAGCTTGTGCGGAAAGTCGCCGCCCCCTTTTCTTTCGGAGTTTCCTTCCTTTTTGTACGCGCTTCCCGTCGGGTGAAGCGTTTTTACATTTTTATTATATATGAGTTTGTTTTGAATATATTTGCCGAATTGTTTGATTGTTTTATAACCCTTTTTTGAACGATTCGCAGACCTCACGTCTATCTTCAACAAAGTACCTTTGCTTTTGGAATTTGGTTAGAATTGGAGAGGGGCGGAAATCATAGCTTGTGCGGAAAGTCGCCGCCCCTTTCTCCATGACAATTCCCGGATGATGGAAAACACTTTTTGTAATATTAACCCTATTGTTAAACCAAAATCCCAAAAGCTTGATGAAATCTATTTTCTCAACTGGCCGGCGGGCGCTGATGGCGCTCACCGCCTGCGTGGCTTTGCTCCTTATGGGGGGGTCGGCGTTCGCCCAGTCTCTCATCAAGGGTAAAGTTCTGGATTCCAAGGGCGAACCGATTATCGGAGCAGCCGTTCTCGTCCCCGGCACCACCACTGGCGCCGTCACGGACATCGACGGTAACTTCGAGATCCGCATCGCTCCCGGCACGACCCTCGAGGTCTCCTGCATCGGTTACGTGACCAAGAAGGTCAACGCCGCACAGGGCATGACCGTCACCCTCGACGACGACAGCCTGTTGCTCGAAGAGGCCGTGGCTGTCGGCTATGGTACGATGCGCAAGAGTGACGTGACCGGAGCCATGGTCTCCGTCAACTCCGAGCAGCTCCTCTCCAATCCGTCCAACAACGCGATTGAAGCGCTTCAGGGCAAGGCCGCAGGTGTCTATATCACCTCCAACGAGCGTCCGGGCCAGGTAGGTTCCATCCGCATCCGCGGTGTCAACTCCACCACCGACGCCAACAACGCCCCGCTCATCGTCATCGACGGCGTGATCTCCAAGAACATCGGCATGGATATGCTCAACCCGCAGGATATCCAGGACATCCAGGTCCTCAAGGACGCTTCCGCCACCGCCATCTACGGCGCCATGGGCGGCAACGGCGTCATCCTGGTCACGACCAAGCGCGGTACCAAGGACCGCCTCACCCTCAACTATTCCGGCACCGTCACCGCCGAGAAGATCTACGACGTGGTCCCGATGATGAACGCCCAGGATTACATCGAGTGGCGCCGCTGGGGTTACTACTACGCCGGCCTGGGCCCGAGCGCCAACGAGCCGACCCTCGCCAACGACCGCAAGCTCTTCACCGCCTACGGTACGGACGAAACGGCATGGTCCAACATCCTCAAGGGCTGGGGAATGACCCTCGACCAGTTCAACGCCCTGGACAAGGACGCCCTCGCCAACTATTCCGGCAAATGGGACGGCTCCAAGGTGACCTCCACCGACTGGACCCAGTTCACCGACCGCATCGGCGTGACCCAGGAGCATTCCCTGAGCGCCTCCGGCGGCACCGACAAGCTGAACGCCTACGTGTCCATCGGCTACCTCAACAACAAGGGTACCAACATCGGTCAGGAATATACCCGCTACACCCTCCGTACCAACGTTGACGTCAATCCCGTCAAGTGGTTCAAGATGGGCGGCACCCTGACGGGCCGCTTCTCCGACCAGGAGTACGGTATCGACAACGGCAACGGCATCTCCGGAAGCATCCCGTCTTCCCTGCATGCCAAGGGCCGCAACGTCTTCACCTACGCTCTCCCCTATGACGCCAACGGGGAGCGCATTGAGTATCCGGGCGGCGACTCCACCATCCCGACCGTCATCGACGAAGTCGGCAAGTCCGCCGTCTCCAACCTCCGCTACGATATTTCCGCGAGCTTCTACGCCCAGTTCGACTTCGGGCAGATGTGGGCGCCGCTCCAGGGTCTGAGCTTCCGCTCCACCTTCGGACCGCAGCTCCGCTTCAACCAGAGCTACCGCTACCTCTCCACCGAGTCCGTCAACCGTATCTCCCAGGGTTCCGATTACGTGAGCTCCAATGCCACCAAGTATTTCGACTGGGTGCTGGACAACGTGATCAACTACAACCGGACCTTCGGCGACCACAGCGTCGGCGTGACCCTCCTCCAGGAGGCCATGTCCAACATGAACACCCGCCTCTACAACATGACCGGTACCGGCGTCTCGATGGGATGGACCCAGAAATGGTGGGGCCTCAACTCCAAGACCTACAACGTCAAGGCCAGCGGAACCCCTGATTTCAACACCCTCACCGAGACCCAGCTGGCTTCTTACATGGCCCGTGTCAACTACTCCTACAAGGACAAGTACATCGCCACCGTCACCTACCGCTACGACGGTGCTTCCCAGCTCGGTGACGGCAAGAAATGGCACGGCTTCCCGTCCGTCTCCCTCGCGTGGAGAATGGACCAGGAGCCCTGGATGAAGAATGCCGCCTGGATCGACCAGCTCAAGCTCCGCGCCGGCTGGGGTCTGACCGGCAACTATTCCGTAGGCGCCTACGCCACCAAGGATGTCCTCTCCAGCGGCATCGCCGTCAGCGGCACCGAGGGCAAGACGGTGTGGTACATGCCGTCCACCTTCGCCAACAAGAACATCACCTGGGAGACCACGCAGCAGTACAACATCGGTGTGGACTTTTCCGTGCTCAAGGGCCGGATCAGCGGTGTGATTGACCTCTTCCAGATGTACACCGACGGTCTGATCTTCAATGTCTCCCTCCCGTCCATCTCCGGCTTCACCGGCACCAAGGACAATGTCGGCAAGACCATGAACAGGGGCTTTGACATCACCCTCAACACCATCAACATCAACAGCCGCGACTTCACCTGGCGCTCCACGCTCAACCTCTCCTTCGTCAAGGACAAAATCCTCGAGCTCCAGAGCGGCAAGGAGGACATGGTCGGTTCCAACCTCTTCATCGGCCAGCCCATCAACGTCATCTACGGCTTCAAGTCCGACGGTCTGTGGACCGACTCCCCCGAGGATCTCGCCGAGATTGAGAAATTCAACGCCAACGGCTCCAAGTTCGCCCCCGGTATGGTCAAGCCCATCGACCTCAGCGGTCCCGACGGCAAGCCCGACTACAAGATCGACTCCAACTACGACCGTATGATCATCGGCAACACCCGCCCGCTGTGGAACGTCGGTTTCACCAACACCTTCAGCTGGAAGAACTGGGAAGCCAGCATCTTCATCTACGGCAACCTGGGCTTCGTCGCCCAGCACGGTGAGTACCAGGGCGGCCGCGAGCCGGTCCGCGCCATGAACTACTGGAACGACAACAACAAGACGGTCACGGACAAGATGTACCAGCGTCCTTACTTCAACACCGCCGGCGGCGATTCCTACTCCGGTATCCGCTACCAGCATGACGCCTCCTACCTCAAGGTCCGCCAGATCTCCATCGCGTACAGCCTTCCCAAGAAGGTCGTCAACCAGATCGGCCTGAGCAACGTCAAGTTGAGCGCCCAGCTCAAGAACCCGTTCTCCATCTTCCAGAACGCCTTCTGGATGGATGCCGAGTTCGGCGGAGTCTCCTTCAACCGCGGCCTCGTCTTCGGTGTCAACATCGGTTTCTAATCATCTAATGAACTCAAGGATATGAAACATATTTTCAAAGTTTTCGGCTGTGTCCTGATGGCAGGCGGGCTTCTGGCCACCTCCTGCACCGACAAGTTCCTCGAGGAAGTCAAGCGCGACGCCCCGTCCACCGACTGGCTCTCCACCCCGGATGGACAGGCGTCCATCGCCAACAGCCTTTACATGAATTTCAACTACTTCTTCTCCAACGAGTCCAGCTACTGCTATACCAACTACGGTACGGACGAGTTTATGGTGGCCGGTGACGCCTCCAACGGGATGTGGAACGACTACGATGCCCGGCTTGGTTCTGTCGTCCAGCCGCGCGTCAACTCCAACACCCAGGCCATCACCACCTTCTGGAACGAGCTCTACAAGTATATCGCCCAGGCCAACACGGTGATCCACTATGCCGAACCCGGCACCAAGAGCGTGGCCCTCGGCACCGCCTACTTCGTGCGTGGATTCAACTACCTGTTCCTCACCATGCAGTTCGGTGACATTCCCCTCGTGACCGAGCCGCCGACCTCTCCGGAACGCGAGTTTACCCGCAACAGCCAGAAGGATGTCTATGAGCAGATCATCTCCGACCTGGAGCAGGCCTACAGCATGCTGCCGGCCGACGCTTCCCTCGCCAAGAAGAACCTGGTGAGCAAGTATGCCGCCGCCCACTACCTCGCCAAGGCCCACCTCTGGAGAGCTTCCGAGATCAACAGTGCCTGGAACGGCTCCTACAAGGACGCCGACCTCGCCGCCGTGATCAAATATGCGGACGAAGTGATCGCCGCCCACCCGCTGGCCAAGGATTACAACGATCTCTTCGCCAACTTCACGGCTTACGACACCAGCATCACCGAGACCAACACCGAGATCGTCCTGGCTTCCGGCAGCTCCGACTCCGACTCCAACAACCGCAAGGCCCACTGGGGACTCGCCCTGTTCACCGCCTGGTACCAGTCCTTCCCGCTGATGAAACGCGACCTCGCCGGCGCCCGTGAGTACCAGCGCATGAAGACCACCCCTTCCTACGCCTACTTCCTCTACGACCTCAAGAACGACTCCCGCTTCTGGAAGTCCTTCAAGACCACCTATGCGGTCAACGCAGCGGGTGAGAAGGGCAAGGAGAACATCACCATCGACGGCAAGACGATGAAGGCCACGGATTACTTCCCGAGCAACGACGGCGAGTACCTCTCCTCCATGTACATCATCAACCGCAAAGACTACGGCCAGAAGTACTACAAAGACGAGGTCAATGTCGCCAAGGCCCCGACGTCCAGCTCCTACACCCGCGAGGACTACCACACCGGCAAGCTCATCCCGAACATCATGGCCCTCTATATCTATGATAAGGACGGCAACGTGGTCGGCACCTCGATGACGCCGGACTACAACACCCTGCTCGCCCCGCTCAGCAAGTACCTTGACGGCGCCGTGCCGGCCAACAACCGCGGTGACGGCTTCCGTGACGGCGTGCTGGCCCGTTCCGCCGAAGACTACTTCTTCAAGGCCGAGGCGCTCATCCGCCAGAACAAGATCGATGAGGGACTCGCCGCCCTGCAGCCCCTGCGCGACCGCGCGGAGTTCAAGGCCGGGGAGCAGCGTGACGCCTATGTGGACGGTGGCAACGCCTACCACTACAACACCTACAAGTCCGGCCTCAAGGGCTTCACCGCCAACTGCGCCTTCTACCCCTGGAACTCCTACTACTACTCCCTCGGCGGTTGGGACGATGAGGCCGTGCGCAAAGCCACCAACGCCAAGGCTTCCGAGCTTCCGCTCGTGACCAGCGCCAGCTATCCCAAGGAAGATCAGGCCATCATGGACAAACTCGGCTACTCCTCCGAATTTGACAAGGCCCTGTGCTTCCTGCTGAACGAGAAGTCCCGCGAGATGTACGGCGAGTACCTCCGCTGGATGGATCTGGCCCGCACCAAGACGCTGGAGAAGCGCCTCGTGTTCAACGACCAGGCCTACAGCAAGACCCTCACGGACATCATCGGCAACACCAAGGATGTCACCGGAACCGCTTATGCCGAAAGCAGCAACGGTGGCAACTTCAACCCCGCCAAGCACTACTACCGTCCGATCCCCCAGGACTTCCTGGACAACATCTACAAGGACGGCAAGCCGCTCACTGCCGATGAGAAACAGGCACTGCAAAATCCGGGTTATTAATATTTTTGGTTATTTAATGGTTGAACCCCGGAAGAGGGCCGCAGGGATGCGGCCCTCTTTTTTGACCGTTCTTCCGACCCTGTTTGAATGATTAACTCCCGTGGATTCCCTCCCGAAAACGTATCTTTGTATCATGAAACCTATCCACCGCTTCTTTTTGCTGCCGGTCCTCTTCTGTACCGTGCTGCCTGCCGCTGCGCAGACGCTCCGTTTCGATTTCGGCGCCGCCGGCGCGGAGGACGGCTGGACGGCCGTGACCGCACAGACGCTCTACGACGAGGCCCGCGGCTACGGTTTCGAGCCCGGCCCCACCCTGGCAGACGTCACCCGCAGGAAAGGCACCGCCCTCACCCGCGATTTCGTCACGGCCGCGGAGCCCTTCCGTTTCTCCGTCCGCCTGGGCGAAGGCAACTGGCGCGTCACCCTCACGCTGGGTGACACCCAGGGCACGTCCTGTACCACCGTGAAGTCGGAAGTCCGCCGCCTGATGGCCGAAAGCGTCCGCACCGGCAAGGGAGAGACCCGCACCGTCTCCTTCAACGTCAACGTGCGCACCCCGCAGCTTTCCAAAGGGAATGCGATCAAGCTCAATTCGCGCGAACTGGACTATGCGACCGGGCAGGTCAAAACCCTGACCTGGGACGACCGGCTCACGCTCGCCTTCCTGGACAGCGCCCCGGCCGTGTGCGCCCTGGAGATCGAGCCGGCCGCAGAGGATGTCGTGACCGTGTTCGTGATCGGCGACTCCACGGTCACGGACCAGCCCTCCGGCGGCACCTGGGGGCAGTATCTCCCCCGCTGGTTCGACACGCATGTCGTGGTGTCCAACCACGCGGAGAGCGGCATGACCATCAAGGGATTCCGTTTCGGACGACGCTGGGACAAGATCATGGAGGCCGCCAAGCCCGGCGACTACCTGCTGATCCAGCTCGGCACCAATGACGAAAAGTCCAAGGGGCACGACCCGATGTGGGATGCCGACGACCACGCCGGAGACTGGGTCCGCACCCACTCCGACCCGGAGAAAGACTATGTCTGGGGGCTGGCCACGATGGCCCTGGAAGCCAAACGGCACGGGATGATCCCCGTGATCGTCTCGCCGATGACCAAGATCGACCGCCGCACGGCCACCTCCACCGAACTGATGACCCCCTACGGGATCAACGCCCGCCGCGGCGCGGAGCTTGGCGAATGCGCCTACATCGACCTGTGGAGCATGAGCCGGGAAATCATCGCCGCGCTCGGTCAGGACGCCCTCGCCGCCTATTCCGACGGCACGCACACCGACAACTACGGCGCCTACCTGTTCTCCCTCTGCATCGCCAAGGGCATCCGGGAGAACGGCCTCGGCCTGCAGGAATACCTGCTGCCGGACACGCCCGTCTTCGACCCGTCGCACCCCCACCCCACGCTGCAGGAATTCACCTGCCCCGTCGAGCCGCGTCCCGCCCGGCAGCAGCCCGCCCGTCAGCAGAGCAGCGGGCAGACCGAATTCGGACCGCTTTAGCACATACCGTTTCCTACCATACAATTACCATTCGATGAAAACTTTACACTCCCTTCTGCTTTTGCTGGGCACCTGCCTGCTGATCCTGCCGGCCGGGGCCCAGGACAAGAGTCTCACCCGGTATCCCGAATTCGCCTACACCGGCGAATGGGACACCCGCAACCCGGACCGGCAGGCCCTCCGCATCATCAAGGACGGCAAGATCGACTTCGAGTACACCCTCCCCATCCGTGACCAGTGGGACCGTGTCCTCGAGTTCGACGACGTGCGCATCCTGCCCGACGGCAACATCCTCTATGCCGCCATGTCGCAGCTCGGCCTGCTCAACCGCAAGGGCGAGCACCTCTGGAAATACATCTGCCCGCAGGGCACCGAATCGCATTCCTGCCAGCCCCTGGCGCCGGACCTCGTCTTCTTCGCGCTCAACGGCACGCCCGGCAAGATTGTGATCTGGAACACCAAGCTGGACAAAATGGTCCGCGAGATCATCGTCCCCACAGAGAACACCCGCACCCACGGGCAGTTCCGCCATGTCCGCCGCACGCCGGAGGGCAACTTCGTGCTCGGCCTCATGCAGGAGCAGGAGATCCTGGAGATATCTCCCGAAGGGGACATCCTCAAGCGCATCCCGAGCCAGTTCTGCTGGCACGTGGACAAGCTCGCGAACGGGCACTACCTGACCGGCGGCGACAGCAAGCATTTCGTACGCGAACTGGATGCCGACGGCAAGGTGGTCTGGGAAGTCACGCAGGCCGACCTCCCCTTCCCCATCTGGAACCTCCAGACCGCTACGCGCCTTCAGAACGGCAACACGCTGATATGCAACTGGGTGGCCGGCCGGCCGAAGGAAGAATGGCCCGGCAGCGTGCAGTTCTTCGAGATCACCCCGGCGAAGGAAATTGTCTGGCAGGTATCGTCCTGGGAGAACCCGGACCTCGGCCCCTGCACCTACCTCGACATCGTCAGCGAGCCGGATGCGGCCCGCGGCGTGGATGTCCTGCGGCCGCGCCATGCCGACGGCACCCCGCGAATGAACAATGACGAGCCCAACCATCCCATCGGCGTCGGCAAGGGCATCCACCCGGGCCGCGTGGCCTGGATCCACGCCCCCGGCGTGGCCACCTGGGACGGACAGACCGGCATGTGGTGGGAGGAGCGCTGGAACGACCAGGCCAAAGCCCGCCGGATGGTCTCCGAGGGGCTGCTGCAGCTGACCGGAGCCGGGACCGTCAAGGAGGCCTGGAAGGCCCTTTTCACCCAGTTCAACGAGAGCCACGGCCGCGGCGCGCACGCCTACGTCAAGGGCGAGAAGATCGCCATCAAGCTCAACATGAACAACACCTTCGCCTACGCCGACAACGAAGAGCTCAACAGTTCCCCCTACGTGACCCTGGCCCTGCTCGAGAGCCTGGTCAAAGTGGCCGGCGTGCGCCAGGAGGACATCACGGTCTGCGAGCCGAGCCGCTGGCTCACCGACGCGCTCTACAAGCGCTGCAAGGCCGCCTTCCCCAAGGTCAACTATGAAGACAACGTGGGCGGGCAGGGACGCGCCCGCGTCTCCTTCTACCAGGGCGGCATCCGCTTCACCCCCGGATACGGCGAGAAGCAGTACGGCCTGGCGAAATGCATCGTCGATGCCGACTACGTGATCAACAGCGCCCTGCTCAAGATCCACACCGGACCCGGCGTCACGCTCACCGCCAAGAACTGGTACGGCGCCACGGAACTGGACAAGGACTGGCACAAGAACTCCCACAACGGGGTCAATCCCGACAAGCGCTGGGGCCATGCCAAATACAGCAGCCAGGTCGATTTCATCGGCCACAAGGACCTGGGGGGCAAGACGCTGCTCTACCTGATCGACGGCACCTACGGCTCCCGCGACTGCAACGGCGCCCCGGCACCGAAATGGAACAAAGCCCCTTTCGGCGGCGACTGGGCCTGCTCGCTGCTCTTCTCGCAGGATCCGCTCGCGATCGATTCCGTGGGGCAGGACCTGCTGGTGTATGAATGGCCCGAGGTGGGCAGTCTCCCCTATTCCGACCTCTACCTCGTGGAGGCGGCCTCGATCCCCGACACCATCAGCGGCGTGACCTACGACCCCGAGCAGGACGGACAGCCCCTCACCGAGCCCCTCGGCCTGCACGAGCACTGGAACGCCGCCCACGAGTACACCGCCATCGACCTGGTGTATAAAAAAATCGACTAATTGTAAGCAGAAAAGAAAAAAATACCTACCTTTAGGCGATTAAACACTTAACAGTACTGCACTATGGGTATTATTATTGTCATTGCCGTCATCGCCCTCCTCGTGTTGTGGGTGATTTCCGTCCAGCGCAAACTCGTCAATGAAGACGAACTTTGCCAGAATGCCATGAGCACCATCGGCGTCCAGCAGGAAAGCCGCTGGGACGCCCTCACCGGCATGGTGGAACTGATCAAGTCCTACAACGAGCACGAGTACAATACGCTCCGCGACGTGATCGCACAGCGCCGTCCGATCAGCGGCTCCAGCACGGCGGAAGAGGTGGAGGCCCAGGAAGGCCTGATGGGCCAGGTGGCTGCCGGCCTCAACGTGGTCATCGAGAAGTATCCCGAACTGAAGGCCAACGAGAACTACGCCAAGGCGATGGATGCCGTTGACAAATACACCAACATGGTCCGTACCAGCAAGATGGTCTATAACGACACGGCGACCAAGTACAACAAGCTCATCCGTCAGATCCCTGACTCCATCGTGGCCAGCCTGTTCGGCTTCAAGAACCGCGACTACCTCAAGACCGAGGAGAAGAAGACCGAAATGCCTTCCCTCAAGATCTAAGGATGAAACGCCTGATCCTTGTATTGGCGGCATGGGTTTCGGCCTTTGCCGCTTTTGCTGATGAACAGCGGGTCCGCGACCTGGACATCAACGTGACGCTGATCGGCAACGGCAACGCCGTGATCCATGAGCGCTGGGATGTCCATACCGGCGACCAGATCACCGAATGGTACCTGCCGCGCACCAACCTCGGAGACATCCAGATCACGGATTTCTCCGTATTCAGCGACAACGTTCCGCTCACCGACGACGGCGAGTGGAACGTGGAACGGAGCCTGAAGCAGAAGGCCGGCAAGTTCGGCATCGTGCACAAGGGCGACGGGGTCGAACTTTGCTGGGGCATCGGCGAATACGGCGACCACGTCTTCGAGCCGGTCTATGTGATGACCCGCGCCGTCAAGACCCTGAATGACTATGACATGCTCCATCTGCAGCTGGTCACCGACGAGCTGGCGGCGCCCCCGCAGCACGTCAGGGTAAGCATCCAGGTGGCGGGGCGGGGCGAGAACGAACTGGTCCAGCTGGACACCACCAACTGCCGCGTCTGGGGCTTCGGGTTCCACGGCACGGCGGCCTACGAAGACGGGAAGGTGGTCTTTGAATCCACCGAGCCCTTCGGCTACCACAGTTCCGTCATCGCCCTGCTGCGCTTCGAGAAGGGCATCTTCTCCTCCCCCAGCGTCCAGGCGCTGGATTTCCAGGCGGTGCTCGACCAGGCGATGGTGGGAGCGGATTTCGGTCCCAGCGGCAATGGAGAAGGAGGAGAAGGAGATGATGATGAGCCGGGGCTGTTCTCCTACCTGTTGGCCCTGCTCTTCCTGTGGCTGTTCGGACGCAAATTATTGAACAAATCCCTCGGCAAGGTCAGCCGGGCCGAAAAGCGCCAGCTGCTGGGCCAGAGCCCGGACACCCGGATTGACTGGTACCGCGAGATCCCGATGGACGGCAACCTGATTGCCGCCGATTACGCCCTGTCCCGGCTCGGTGAGGACCGCAAACAGAACGCCCTCGCCTCGGCCGAGATCCTGCGGATGATTTACAACGGCTACCTCGACGTCCGCAAAGACGCCGCAGGCAAGGTCGAGATCACTTTCTCCAAGGACAAGCACGGCAAGGCCCCCATCGATTCCATCGCCGGCGACCTGTGGAGCATGATGCTGGAGGCCTCCGGCGAAGACCGCGTCCTGCAGGACACGGAGTTCTCCGCCTGGTCCAAGGAGCACAAGTCCCGTTTGTACAGCTGGACGGACAAGATGTCCCTGATGGGCAAGCAGACCTTCCGGGACAAGGGTTGGATGCCATCAGGCGGCGACCGTTTCACCCCGGCCGGGCAGACCGAGACCCGGCACCTGCTGGGATTCAAGCAGTTCCTCTCCGACTTCACCCTGACTGGTCAGCGGGACACCATCGAAGTGCATCTTTGGCAGGACTACCTGGTCTATGGTGCCCTTTTCGGCATCGCCGACAAGGTGGCCAGACAGCTCAAGGACATCGATCCGGTGCTCTTCGAGAAGACCATCGGCTACGACTACACGACCTTCAGCGGTGCACTCAACTCACTGGACAGCCTTGCGCGCGCCATCACCAGCAGCAACCGCGCCTATACTGCCTCCACGTATTCTGGCGGGGGCGGCGGAAGTTGGGGCGGCTTCGGCGGCGGCACCTCCTTCGGCGGAGGCGGCGGCTTCAGCGGTGGCGGACACGGTGGAGGCGGACGATAAACGGAACCGCGTATGAAGACCGCTTCCCCATCCCGACTTTGCCTCGCGGCCGCTGCGTTCCTGCTCCTGGGCGGGCTCCTCGCCTCATGCAGCCGCCCTGTCCGGATCACGGACTACATCGACCCGCTGGTCCTGGTGTCCGGCCTGCAGCCGGTCCTCTGCGACGAGGCCGGCCGGAACGACTACGCCATCGGCGAAATCCTCCTCACGGAAGACCGCAGCACGGACTCCCGGGAGACCTATTACCAGCAGTGCCTGTGTACGGCCGGGCCGGACAGGCGCCTCGTCCTGGAGATGGAATATACCATTGCGCCGGAACGGATCCGCATAGATTACACCCTCACGCCGGAAGGCGACCCCGGACAGCCCTCCGAATGGGGCCTCGCTTACAAGCCGCGCGGCCTCAAGGGACTGCGCTATGTCGGCCGCGGCCGGTGGCGCAACGCCCGGACGTATGAGGGAGGCCTCCGGGCGGTCCGCCGCGCCCTGCTGGACCTCTGGCAAGGCACCCTGCAAGTAGAAGGCGCCCGATATCTCGAGGCTGATCCGGCGAATCCCGACGAAGTCCTGTTCCTGGAACGGGGTCCCGCCCCCTTCCGGAGCAGCCTGACCTTCACTCTCCATTGAAAAAAGCGGCAGATGCCGCTTTTTTCGTATATTTGTAGGCTATGGCCCAGGAGCTCGACACAAGCATACAGTACCTCAGCGGGGTCGGTCCCAAACGGGCCGAGCTGCTGGAACGCGAACTCGGGATCAAGACCCTCTCGGACCTGATCCACCTGTACCCGTTCCGCTACATCGACCGCAGCGGGATCCTGCCTGTCGCCCAGGTGGCGCCGGACCTGGCCTTCGTGCAGATCCAGGCCACCGTCGTGTCCCGTACGCTCTACGGACCCAACAGCGCCGTCGTCTCCCAGGAGACCAACCCCATCCACTGGGGTGCCGTCAAGCGCCTGTCCGTGATGGTCGAAGATGCCTCCGGGCGTATGGAGATGGTCTTTTTCAAAGGGATACGCTGGAATTTCCAGCGCCTCGTGCCGGGCAGCACCTTCCTGTTTTTCGGCAAGCCGCAGGCCTTCGGGCAGCGGCTCAACATCGTCCACCCGGAGGTAGATGTGCCGCAGGACGGAGCGATGTCGCAGGGGGCCCTGACGGGCGTCTATCCCAGCACGGAAAAGCTCAAGACGGGCGGAATCACCGGTAAGGTGATGTGCAAGCTCCAGTCCGCCGCCCTCTCCCTCTGCCTGCCTGAAATCCGGGAGACGCTGCCGGAGTACATCCTGCGCGACCGGGGGCTCGTCTCCCTGCCTTATGCGCTCAAGAACATCCATTTCCCGAAGGACAGCTACGCCCTGCAGAAGGCGACCTACCGGCTGAAGTTCGAGGAGCTTTTCTTCCTGCAGCTCTCGCTGCTGAAGCAGAAATACGTCCGTTCGCGCAGCGAGCGCGGCATCCCGATGCCCAAGGTCGGTCCCGATTTCCACGCCTGCTACAACGCCCTCCCTTACAGTCTGACGGGCGCGCAGCAGCGGGTGATCAAGGAGATCCGCGCCGATCTGATGAGCGGGCACCAGATGAACCGCCTGCTGCAGGGCGATGTGGGCTCCGGCAAGACCATGGTGGCCGTGCTCAGCTGCCTGATCGCCATCGGCAACGGCTTCCAGACCTGCATCATGGCCCCCACCGAGGTGCTGGCCCAGCAGCATTATGCCAATATCCAGAAATACCTGAAACCGACTTCCGTACGCTGCGCCCTGCTGACCGGCAGCACGACGCAGAAGGAGCGGCGCGGCATCCACGCCGGGCTGGAGGACGGCAGCATCGGCATCATCGTGGGCACGCACGCCCTGCTGGAAGACAACGTCATTTTCAAGAACCTGGGCCTGGCCGTGATTGACGAGCAGCACCGCTTCGGCGTGGATCAGCGGGCGAAATTGTGGGCCAAAGGGCCCGCAATTCCGCCACATATCCTCGTGATGACGGCGACGCCGATCCCAAGGACGCTGGCAATGACCCTGTACGGCGACCTGGACGTGTCGGTGATCGACGAGATGCCGCCGGGCCGGAAGCCCGTCCAGACGATGTGCATCGGACAGAACCGCCGCGCGGCCATGTACAAGTTCATGCGCGAGGAGATCGCCCGCGGGCGGCAGGTCTTCGTCGTCTTCCCGCTCATCTTCGAGAGCGAGAAAATGGACCTGCAGAACCTGGAACAGGGCTACGAGGAGATCGTGAAGGCCTTTCCCCTGCCCGACTACAAGGTGGCCATCGTCCACGGACAGCAGAGCAACGAAGAGAAGAATTTCAACATGTCCGCTTTTGCGGCCGGACGGGCCCACATCCTCGTTTCGACGACCGTGATCGAAGTGGGGGTGGACGTACCCAACGCCTCGGTGATGGTGATCGAGAGCGCCCAGCGCTTCGGGCTGAGCCAGCTCCACCAGCTGCGCGGCCGGGTGGGGCGCGGCGCCGAGAAGTCCTATTGCATCCTGGTCAAGGACGTCAAGACCTCCAAGGAGGCCCAGGAACGGCTGGATCTCATGTGCCGGACCGAAGACGGCTTCGAGATCGCCGAGCAGGACATGAAGATGCGCGGCCCCGGCGACCTCGAGGGCACCCAGCAGAGCGGCCTGCCGATCAGTCTCAACATCGCTTCGCTCGCCAAGGACGGGCAGCTGCTCTCCGAAGCCCGCGTCTATGCCGGGCAGATCCTGGACGCGGACCCGCTGCTGGAAAGCCCGCAGAACGCTCCGCTGGTACGGGAATTGCGGAAAGAAAAATACGACATCAAAGACTATAGCAAGATATCATGAAACGAACACTTATTGCATTGACCTGTTTGATTATGGCAATCAGTTGTGCACAACAGCAGGACAGCGGCTACATCGGCGCCTCCGACATACAGATCGCAGACGGCGTGATGACCCCCGAGACGCTTCTCGCGCTCGGACGCCTGTCCGACCCCCAGCTTTCCCCCGACGGCAGCAAGATCCTCTACGGCGTCACCTATACCGACATCGCCCAGAACCGCAGTTGCCGCAACCTTTTCCTCTGCAACCCCGACGGCTCCGGCCGCGTCCAGCTCACGCGCTACGCGAAGAGCGTCAGCGCCGCCCGCTGGTCCGCCGACGGCAAGAGCATCTTCTTCCTGCAGGGCGGCCAGCTCTGGAAGGCTCCGCTGAAAGGCGGCAAACTGGGCAAGAAGGTCCAGCTCAGCGACGTCCCGGCCGGGATCAGCGACTACAAGCTCTCCCCCGACCAGCAGATGGTGCTCTATGTGAGCAGCATCAAGAACAAGGCCCTGCAGACGCCCGCCGACAGCGATCCCGCCCTCGACAAGGCGCAGGCCTACGCCACGGAAGACCTGATGTACCGCCACTGGGACCATTGGGTGACCGACATCCCCCGCACCTATGTGGCCCCGCTGGGCAAGGTGAAGATCACGCCGGACAACTCCGTCGACATCCTCGACACGGAGGAGCTCTTCGAGCTGCCCACGGAGCCGTTCGGCGGCGCGGAGCAGCTGGACTGGGCCCCCGACAGCCGGCACATCGTCTATTCCTGCCGCAAGAAGGTGGGCAAGCAGTACGCCTTCAGCACCAACACGTCCATCTATATCTATGACGTCCTGAGCGGCGGCACGTTCGATGTCAAGACCGACGGCGGCTACGACACCGACCCGGTGTGGAGCGCCGACGGCCGCCACATCGCCTGGGTGTCGATGGAGCGCGACGGCTATGAGGCCGACCGCCAGCGGCTGTTCGTCGCCGACACCCAGCTCCCCGAAGGCAATGACGGCCAGGGGACGGTGCTGGTGGAGAACGTGCGGGAACTGCTGCCCGGCTTCGACCACGACGTGGCCGGCCTGGTCTGGCACGGTGACGAACTCTTCTTCAACGCCCTCGTGGGCGAAGGCATCCAGGCGCTCTTCTGCGCCGACCTGACGGGCGACGTGCAGCGCATCACCGCCCCGGACTGGAATTTCGATTTCTTCTCCCCCTTTGCGGTTCTCGACCGCAAGGACGGCGTGGAGCTGCTCGCTTCCTACTATTGCCTCAAGTTCCCCACCGAGCTCGTCTCCGTCAAGATCACGGGCTCCGGCGTCACTTTCGCCCAGATCACGGACGAGAACCAGCACATCATCGGCCAGCTCGCCGACGTCAAGGACGAGCGCGTCTTCGTGGAGACGGTCGATCATCAGCAGATGCTCTGCTGGGTCCTCTATCCCCCGCAGTTCGACCCTTCGAAGCAGTACCCGGCCATCGAGATCGTGCTCGGCGGCCCGCAGGGCAGCAATTCCCAGGACTGGAGCTACCGCTGGTGCTACCGCCTGATGGCCCAGCAGGGCTACATCGTGATCCTGCCCAACCGCCGCGGCACCACCGCTTTCGGCCAGGCCTGGAAGGAGCAGATTTCCGGCGACTACCCGGGGCTCAACATGCAGGACTACCTGAGCGCAGGCCGCTGGATGAAGAGCCAGCCCTACGTGAGCAAGCTCGCCTGCGTGGGCGCCTCTTACGGCGGTTATTCCGCCTATATGCTGGAAGGCCTGCACGGCGACCTGTTCGACTGTTTCATCGCGCACGCCGGCATCTTCGACGAGAAGCAGCTCTGGTTCACCACCGAGGAGATGTGGTTTGCCAACTGGGACAACGGCGGCCTGACCGAATACGCCTACACGCCCGGTGAGACCGGTCCGCGCGGCGACGGCATCACCTTCGGCGGCATGCAGCAGGCCGGCGCCCCCTACGCCTCCACGGCCAAGGCGCAGCGCCATTATGCCAACTCCCCTTCTTCCATGGTCACCAAGTGGCACACCCCGATCCTCTGCATCCACGGCATGATGGACTTCCGCATCCCCTACGAGCAGGGCATGGCGGCCTTCAACGCCGCCCAGATGATGGGGGTCCCGTCCAAGCTGGTCGTCTTCCCGGAAGAGAACCACTGGATCCTCCAGCCGCAGAACGCCCTCTACTGGCACCGCACCTTTTTCGACTGGCTGGACCGCTGGATGAAATAAACAGATTCAAGACTATGGCACTCGAACAACAGATTCAGAAAGACATCATGGCGGCGATGAAGGCCCACGATTATGAGCGGACCAACGCCGTGCGCGCCATCAAGTCCGCCATCCTCCTCGCGAAGACCGCGGAGGGCGGCAAGAAGGAGCTTGAAGACGCCGACATCATCAAACTGATCCAGAAGCTCATCAAGCAGCGCAAGGAGGCGGCGGAGCAGTATGTGGCCGCCGGACGCCAGGAACTGGCGGACAACGAGCTCGCCGAAGCGAAAGTCCTCGAGGAATACGTCCCCAGGCAGCTCACCCCGGAGGAGATTGAAGTCCGCGTCCGGGAGATCATCGCCCAGACCGGTGCCGCATCGCCCGCCGACATGGGCAAGGTGATGGGCGTCGCCAGCAAGCAGCTCGCCGGCCTGGCCGACGGCCGCACCCTCTCCACGATCGTCCGACAACTGCTCGCCCAGGGATGAGACTGCGCGAGATCATCGCCGCCCTCGAGCGGCTCGCCCCGCTCCGCCTGCAGGACGAGTGGGACAATTCCGGCCTGCAGGTCGGTTTCCCGGAAGCGGAGACCGACAGCGTCCTGGTCTGTCTGGATGTCACGGAAGCCATTGTGGAAGAAGCGATTGAAAAGCATTGCGACTTGATCGTTTCCCACCATCCGCTGCTTTTCAAGGCCCTCCGGCAGGTGTCCGATGCGACCTACCAGCAGCGCTGCGTGGTGAAGGCCCTGGCGGCGGGCATTTCCATCTATTCCGCCCACACCAGTCTTGACAACGCCCCGGACGGCGTCAACTACCGGATCGCCGCCAAACTGGGCCTGACGGACCTCCGCTGGCTCTGCCCGAAGGAGGGCGAGAACGCGGGATCCGGCCTGGTGGGCGAACTGCCTGTCCCCGAGCGGGATACGGACTTTCTGGACCGCGTGCAGCGGACCTTCGGCGTGGAATGCCTGCTGCATTCCGCCCCGGAAGGGCGGGAGATCCGCCGCGTCGCCCTGTGCGGCGGGGCCGGCGCCTTCCTGCTGCGCGATGCGGTGCGCGCCGGCGCCGACTGCTTCCTCAGCGGAGAATTCCACTACCACGATTATTTCGAGAACCAGGGCGTGCTCCTCGCCGAGCTCGGCCATTACCAGAGCGAGCAGTTTACGCAGGACCTCCTGCTGGAGTACCTGACGGCATCCTGTCCCGGCCTGCGCGTCTGCAGGACCGCCCTCAATACCAACCCCATCCGATATGCAACCCGATTACCTGAAAGATAAAATCACCGAAGACTCCTTCGTAGCCTGTTATATGACGGACATCCGGCATATCCTGCGGCCGGCGGCCTTCCTGGATTTGGCCCAGCACATGGCCGTCTTCGGCGCCGACTGCCTGAAGTTCGGCGACGAACAGCTCGGCCCCTACGGCTGCACCTGGATCCTGGCGCGCCAGCACGTCCGTTTCGAACGGCCCGTGATGCACAAGGAGAAGATCAAGATGCTGACCTGGCACAAGGGGCTGGACGGCCTGTATTTCATCCGCGACTACCAGTTGCTGGATGCCGAAGGCCGCCCGGCGGTCAATTCCACCAGTTCCTGGGTCGTGATGAACCTGGCCGAGCGCCGGGTGGCGCGGGCGGACTTCCTTTCGGAAATCATCTCTACGGAGCCCCAGAGCCCGGACGACGCCATCGCCGAGCGGGCCGCCAAGGTGGCCGCTCCCCGCGGGGCGGAACTGGAACTGATCGGCACGCACCAGGTCCTTTATTCGGACGTGGATTACAACCAGCACGCCAATAACGTCAAATACACGGTCTGGGCCATGGACGCCCTGCCGGAAGACTTGGTTTACAATAAGTTCCTCCGCGAGTTGACCATCAATTTCAACAAGGAGGCCCGGCCGGGCGAGACCGTGGAACTGTGGCACGCCCTGGCCCCCGACGGCGCACACATCGTGGAAGGGCGTGCCGGGGACCGGCAGGTGTTTATTGAAAGGCTCGCCTTTCAATAAACACGACTTATGATCGAGGGGGCGAACCCCCTCGAGCTCCCCTGCGTCACTTCGTTCCGAAGCCGACCCGCTATTTTTGAATAGGCCGGAGCTTCGCGTATTTGAGCAGGAGCAATTTCTCCCCGTGGATATCGAAGCGGATCTTCGCCTTCATCTCGGGGGCGCGGCCGGAGAGCTCGAGGATGGTCCCGGGCCCGAAACGGTTGTGTTCAATCCGCTGACCATCACGTAGTTCCGTCATCGGTACACCCACGAAGTCCGCATCTGCAAGTACCCTTCCGGCCGGGGAAGCCAGTTGCCCCCGGACGGGTTCGGCCTTCGGCCTCATCCCTCCCACAGCCTGCGGCTGC